>NZ_JBHSBO010000025.1:0-237624 GCF_042650685.1 Micromonospora sp. GCM10011542 | reverse complement strand
TCCGCCGTGTCAAACCGCTGTAACCCGGTTCGAACTGCTTCACACCATATTGCGGGCACCACAACTCGATCGGCTCACGCCGCTCTCGTCATGGATTTGGCAGAACCGGCCGCCGCGGTTTCCCGCGAACTCGCCCGGTGCCCTGCCGGCGTTGAACTGTACCCGGTCGGTTCCGCCTCGCCAAATCCGCCTCGCAGCGTCTTCGGGGCACCGCCCGGTCCAGGCTCGCATGGGACTCAACCCATCCGACCCCGGAGTCATTCCTGCACCCCCGCCGGCTCTCGCGAGCCTTGGGAGCCCGGTCCAGGGCCGAACCGGACGACAACCCGGCCAACCCTGACACCATTCCCGCGCTCCGGCCTCCGGGCTTCGCCCGTTTCGTCCGTTCCGCGCTGGCAGAGAGAAAGTTACGCGCCCGGCGAGTTGATCGTCAACTCGACCGGGCGCGTCCCGCGTCACACCATGGAACAGTCGCTATTTGTCCAGCTCAACGCCGGCGAAGGAACGCTTACCTCGACGCAGCACCAGGTACCGACCGTGCAGCAGGTCGGCGTCGGCCACGGTCGCGTCCACCTCGGTGATCCGGGTGTTGTTCACGTAGGCGCCGCCCTCGGCGATCACCCGACGCGCCTCCTTCATGCTCGGCACGAGCCCGGACTCCTTGAGCAGCCCGGCGATGTCCGGCAGCTCGGTGAGGTGGACCATCCCGGCCTCGGTCAACGCGGCGCGCAGGGTCGCCGGCGCCAACTCCTCCAGCGAGCCCCGCCCGAAGAGCGCCTGGCTCGCGGCGACCACCTGCGCCATCTCCCGCTCGCCGTGCACCAGGGTGGTGAGTTCCTCGGCGAGCGCGCGCTGGGCCAGCCGCGCCTGCGGCCGCTCCGCCGTCGCCTTCTCCAGCTCCTCCAGCTCCTCACGGGAGCGGAAGCTGAAGTAGCGCAGGTAGCGGGTGACGTCCCGGTCGTCCGCGTTGAGCCAGAACTGGTAGAACGCGTACGGGCTGGTCATCGCCGCGTCCAGCCACACGGCGCCGCCCTCGGACTTGCCGAACTTGGTGCCGTCAGACTTGGTGACGAGCGGCGTGGTGAACGCCTCCACCGGCCCGGCGCCGCGCCGGCGGATGTAGTCGACCCCGGCGGTGATGTTGCCCCACTGGTCGGAGCCACCGAACTGGAGCTGGCAGCCGTGCCGGCGGTGCAGCTCGAAGAAGTCGTGGGCCTGCAGAAGCTGGTAGCTGAACTCGGTGAAGCTGATGCCGGTCTCCAACCGGGCCCGGACCACCTCCCGGGCCAGCATCTTGTTGACCGGGAAGTGCTTGCCCACGTCGCGGAGGAACTCGACCACCGACATCTCGCCGGTCCAGTCCAGGTTGTTGACCAGTTGCGCCGCGTTCTCCCCGGTGTACGACACGAAGGGAGACAGCTGGTCGCGGATCCGGTCGACCCAGCCGGCCACCACCTCGGGCGGGTTGAGCGTCCGCTCGGCGCTCTCCTTGGGGTCACCGATCTGCCCGGTGGCGCCGCCGACCAGCAGCAGCGGCCGGTGCCCCGCCAGCTGCAACCGCCGGGCGGTGATGACCTGCATGAGGTGGCCGACGTGCAGGCTCGGCGCGGTCGGGTCGAAACCCACATAGAAGGAGGCGCTGGTGCCGTCGAGCAGCTCGCGCAGCTCGTCGAGGCCGGTCGAGTCCTGGATCAGGCCCCGCCACCGCAGGTCTTCGGTCAGGGAGTCCCGCCGCGGCGGCGGGAGGCTGCTGTCGGTCACGGTCACCGATTCTCCCCCATCGCCGGCGGCGGACCGTACCGGGTTTACGGAACGGGGTGCGGATACGCTGGCCCCCTGTTGATCGAGGAGGCTTACGTGGTGGAGATGCCCGACCCGACCGGCGGCTTCGTCGCCCTGCTCGGCCTGGAGATCACCGAGGCGGGCCCGGACCGGGTCGTCATCCGGTGGCGGGTCCGGCCCGAGCTGCACCAACCGTTCGGCATCCAGCACGGCGGCGTGTACTGCTCGGTGGTGGAGACGGCGGCCAGCGTGGGCGGCTCGCTGTGGCTGGGCGACAGGGGCACGGTGGTGGGCGTGTCGAACCAGACGGACTTCCTGCGGGCGGTGCGCGAGGGCGAGTTGACCGCGGTCGGCACGCCGGTGCACCGGGGCCGCAGCCAGCAGCTCTGGCAGGTGGAGATCACCGACGGCGACCAGCGGCTGGTCGCCCGCGGTCAGGTCCGACTGCAGAACCTCTCCGCCGCCTGAGCCGACAGCTCGGGGTACGCCGGTTCAGCTCCGCGCCTCGTCCAGCACCGGCTCGGCGTCCTGGTCGTCGTCGTCCGCGCCGGGGGCCCGGCTGACCCGTACCTCGGTGATGGCCCGGTGGTCGATGCCGGCCACCACCAGCACCCAGCCGTCCAGGGCGACGTCCTCACCGACCACGGTGGGAATGTGCCCGAGGTGGGCCAGGACCAGGCCGGCGACGGTGGTGTAGTCGCCGGTCGGCCGCGACGGCAGCTCCACGCCGATGTCCGGCAGGTCGTGCACCGGGAAGGTGCCGGGCAGCACCAGGGTGCCGTCCGGGTCGGTACGCACCGAGTGCACGTCCCGGTCGGTCTCGTCGTAGATCTCCCCGACGATTTCCTCGAGGATGTCCTCCAGGGTGACGATGCCGTCGACGGCGCCGCGTTCGTCCACCACCAGCGCGATGTGCTGGCGTTCGGCCTTGAACTGGCGCAGCGCGTCCACCACCGGCAGTGAGTCGGGCAGCAGCATCGGCGGCCGGGCGATCTCGTCGATCGGCCGGTCCCCCGGCACGCCCACCAGGTCACGCAGGTGGATCACGCCGGCCGTGTCGTCCAGGCCGCCGTGGCGCACGACCGGCGCCCGGGAGTGCCCGGTGGCGGCAAGCACCAGTCGGGCGGCCTCCGCGGTGGTCCCGCTGTCGAGCGTGAAGACCTGCAACCGGGGTACGAGCACCGCCCGCAGCCGCCGGTCGGCGATCTCCACCGCGCCGGCGATGATGGTCTGCTGTTCCTTGGTGAAGCCGTGGTTGCCGGCGACGATGTCGCGCAGCTCGTCGGGGCTGATCTCGTCGCGCTGCGGTTCCGGGTTGAGCCCAGCCAGCCGGACGACGAGGTCGCTGGTGGCGCCGAGCGCCCAGACCGCGGGCCGGGTGACGCTGGAGAGCACGTCGAGTGGACGGGCCACCAGCAGCGCCCACCGCTCGGGGATCTGCATGGCGATCCGCTTCGGGGCCAGCTCGCCGAAGACCAGGGTGACGAACGTCAGAGCCAGGGTCACGATCACGATGGCGGCCGGCTCGGCGGCGCCGCCGAGCACGGACAGCAGTGGCACCAGCGGCTTGGCCAGCGAGACCGCCGCCGCGGCGGAAGCGAGGAATCCGGCCAGGGTGATGCCGATCTGGATGGTGGCCAGGAAACGGTTCGGGTCCTTGGCCAGCCGAGCCAGCACCTGCCCGGACCGGCCGGTGCGCTCCAGCCGTTGGAGCTGGCTGTCCCGCAGTGACACCAGTGCCATCTCGTTGCCCGAGAAGAGCGCGTTGACGATGACCAGGACTCCGACCAGGGCCAGTTGGCTCCAGTAGCTCTGCACGCCCGGTTCGCTCCCTCGTGGTGGTCGCGCCGATCGGCCGGATCGACGCTGCCGGGCAGCGACCCCGCCCGGCGTACGCGTGTCTGTGCCCCATGCGGCGGTGGCCGAATCCTGCCGGGGAGGCTACGACGAGCCGGCCAGCGGTGGAGCCGGCAGATCGAGGACGTACGAGCCGCCCTCGGGGCGGAACCCGAGGCGGTGGTAGTAGGGGGCGACCATGCCCGGCGGGCTGACGACCCGGTGGAAGCCCCGGTCGGTGAAGAGGCTGCTGCGCCGGTAGACGAACTCGCCGGGGGTGAAGTCGCGGAACCGGCGGGTGACGTAGTCGAGGTCGATCTGGGCGACGCCGTCCGCCTCGGCGTGCGAGAGCACCACCCCGACCACCTCGTCTGCGCGGACCACCAGGAACGCGGAGCGCTGCGGGGCGTCCGGGTCCCACCGGAAGCCGGGGTTGAACTGGGCGATGTCGACGGCGTGCACCTGCAGTGTGTGGGCGAGGAACTGGTCGTCGACCCCCACCTGCACCACCTGGTAGGTCTGCTCGTCGTGCCGGGTGGCGAGCATGCCGCGCAGGTACCAGATGTTGATCACGGCGAGGACGACGTTCAACCCCACCCCGGGCCAGACCCCGATCGCGAAGTTGTAGCCGATCAGCACCAGGCAGCCGACGAGGTTGAGTGCGCGCAGCCGCAGGATGCGCGACTGCAGCAGGGACCAGACCAGCAGCGCGGAGCCGGCCCAGCCGATCAGATCCAGCCAGTTCACCCGGGCGAGGGTAGCCCCCCGCCCGCTCGGGCCGGTCGGCGGGACGCGTTCGACCGGGGAGGTCGACCCCGGCGCGGCCGTCAGGCCGACGGCAGTTCGGTCAGCCGCCCCTCGCACTCGCGGTACTCGGCTCCGGTACGCGGACAGATCCACCGGCCGTCGTCCTTCGCCTGGATCGGCTCGCCCGCCCGGCCCACCCATACCGCCCGGCGGGCGGGAACTCCGACAATGAGCGTGAAGTCGGGAACCTCCCGGGTGACCACCGGGCCGGCCGCGATCAGCGCCCACCGGCTGATGGAGACCGGCGCCACGCAGAGGGGCCGCGTTCCGATCGCCGCACCCTCGCCGACCGCGGTCCAGTCGTCCACTCTTCAGCCGCCCCTCCGGCGTGACCGGGCGCGGCTACTCGTCGTCGGTGAGCACCGCGGCCGGCCCGCCGACCGAGGCATGCTCGCGGACCCTGAGCCAGGTGCCAGACGCGCGTGCCGGGGACGGACGGTGGCCGGATCGTCCACATCGGCCGTGGCGGCGATCTGCGCACCGTCGTGCGGTGCCCGGTGGGCGTCCGTCAACTCTCCTTCCCTCCGCGGTGCGGTGATCTTCTGTGGGGCGAGGTGAAAAGGGTAGACGTTCGGCAACAAGGGCAATGTCAGAAAGCCGACCCAGTGGCCGCAGAACGGGCCATTCGAAGTGCGTGGGCAACCCAAACGGACCGGTTGACCCGGCGGCACCGCCGGATTTCCCGACCGGTGCTGGCGCAGGCGAGGGCGGCCTCGGTAGCTTTCCGAATGGACGTCTCCACTAACTCTCCCACAGCGAATGGTCCTGTCCTGACTAGCGAACGGATATCGGTGAACTCTTCGCCCGCTGCCGCCGAACCAATCGGCGTTGCCGTCATCGGCGCCGGTTACTGGGGGCCGAATCTTGTGCGTAACTTCCAGACGTCTGACGCATTCCGGTTGCGCTGGCTCTGCGACCTCGATGTGACCCGGGCCCGACGCGCGCTCGGTGGCTACTCGACGGTCCAGGCAACCGACGACCTGGCCACGGTGCTGGCCGACCACGACGTACACGCGGTGGCCATCGCCACCCCGGCAGGCACCCACCTCGAGGTGGCGATGGCGGCGCTACGGGCCGGCAAGCACGTGCTCGTGGAGAAGCCGCTGGCGGCCGGCGTCGAACAGGGGCGCGCGCTGGTGGCGGAGGCGGAGGGCCGAGGATTGTCGCTGATGTGCGACCACACCTACTGCTACACGCCGGCCGTACTGCGCATCCGCGAGCTGCTGCACGCCGGGGATCTGGGCGAGCTGCAGTACCTCGACTCGGTACGAATCAACCTCGGGCTGGTCCAGCGCGACATCGACGTGATGTGGGACCTGGCGCCGCACGACCTGTCGATTCTCGACTTCATTCTCCCGTCCGGAGTGTCGCCGGTTTCGGTGGCCGCGCACGGCGCGGACCGGATCGGGGCGGGGCGGGCCTGCGTCGCCTACCTGACCTTGCATCTCAACACCGGCGCGATCGCGCACATCCACGTCAACTGGCTCTCCCCGGTGAAGATACGGACCGCGATCATCGGCGGATCGAAGCGGACGTTGGTCTGGGACGACCTCAACCCGAGCCAGCGACTTTCGATCTTTGACTGTGGGGTCGAGGTGGCGTTGGCGGAGGAGCTCGGCGACGAGCAGCGCCGGGACATGCTGGTCTCGTACCGCTCGGGCGACATGGTGGCGCCGGCCCTGACGGAGCGGGAGGCGCTGCGGACCATGGTCGAGGAGTTCGCCCGGTCTATCCGCACCGGCACGCCCGCCCTGACCGACGGCCGGTCCGGCCTGCGGGTGATGGCCATCCTGGAGGCCGCCTCGCGCAGCCTCGCCAGTGGCGGACTAGTGGTCGATCTCAACGAATGGACAGACGTGCACGGGCAAATCATCGAAACCGGTAGGGCAATGGCTCAGGCCGGCGCGGAGCGAAGCGGAGCAACGGCATGAGCGCGGTGGAGATCGCCGGGGCACGGGCGCTGGTCACCGGTGGAGCGGGCACGATCGGATCCCACGTCGTCGACCAGCTGGTCGCCGGCGGCGCGGCCGAGGTCGTCGTCCTGGACAACTTCGTCCGGGGCTCACGGGAGAACCTCGCCCGGGCCCTGCCACTCGCTCGTGTCCGCCTGGTCGAGGGCGACATCCGCGACGTCGGGCTGGTGCACGAGCTGACCCGCGGCAAGGACCTGGTCTTCCACCTCGCCGCCATCCGCATCACCCAGTGCGCCGAGGAGCCGCGGCTGGCCAATGAGGTGCTGGTCGACGGCACGTTCAACGTGCTGGAGGCTGCGGCTGCCGCTCGGGTCCGCAAGGTCATCCTGTCCTCGTCGGCCTCCGTGTACGGGCTCGCCGACGAGTTCCCGACCGCCGAGCGGCACCACCCGTACCACAACGACACGTTCTACGGCGCCGCCAAGGCGTTCAACGAGGGCATGCTGCGCAGCTTCCACAGCATGTACGGCTTGGACTACGTCGCGCTGCGCTACTTCAACGTCTACGGCCCCCGGATGGACATCCACGGCCTCTACACCGAGGTCCTGATCCGATGGATGGAGCGGATCGAATCGGGAGTGCCCCCGCTGATCCTCGGCGACGGCCTGCAGACGATGGACTTCGTGCACGTCGCCGACATCGCCCGGGCCAACATCCTCGCCGCCCGGGCGGACGTCACCGACGAGGTGTTCAACATCGCCAGCGGCACCGAGACCAGCCTCAAGGAGCTGGCCCAGGCGCTCAGCGACGTGATGAAGTCCGACCTCGCACCTGTCCACGGTCCGGCCCGCGCGGTCAACGGCGTCACCCGCCGACTGGCCGACACCACCGCCGCCGCGGAGAAGCTGAGCTTCCGCGCCGAGATCGGCCTGCACGAGGGGCTTCAGGGGCTGGTCGACTGGTGGCGGGCCGAGAAGTGAGCGGTACCCGGATCCCGGTGATGATCCCCCGCCTCGGCGAGGAGGAGGCTCAGGCCGCCGCCGATGCCGTACGGTCGGGCTGGGTGGCCCAGGGGCCCCGGGTGGCCCGGTTCGAGCAGGAGTTCGCCGCCCTGGTGGACGCCGGCCACGGCGTGGCCGTCAGCTCGTGCACGACCGCGCTTCACCTGGCGCTGGTGGTGCTGGAGATCGGCCCGGGCGACGAGGTGATCGTACCTTCGTTCTCGTTCATCGCCACCGCCAACGCGGTGCGCTACGTCGGCGCCACCCCGGTCTTCGCCGACGTCGACGTCCGCACCGGCAACTTGACGGTGGCGACGATCGACGCGGCGCGCACCGCCCGGACCCGGGCGGTGATCGGGGTGCACCAGGGCGGCGTGCCGTTCGACGTCGCCGCGCTGCGGGACGCCGCCGGCCGCTGGGGGCTGCCGCTGATCGAGGACGCGGCCTGCGCCGCCGGGTCAACGGCGTACGGACGGCCGGTCGGCGCCGGCGCGACGATCTCGGCTTGGTCGTTCCATCCCCGCAAGTTGCTGACGACGGGCGAGGGTGGCATGGTCACGGTGGACGATCCGGAGTGTGCGGCCCGGCTGCGCCGGTTGCGGGAACACGGCATGAACGTCTCCGCGTCCGACCGCCACGCCAGCTCCCAGCCGGTCATCGAGGCATACCTGGAGACCGCCTTCAACTACCGGATGACCGACATCCAGGCGGCGATCGGCCTCGTGCAGCTCGGCCGCCTCGCGGATCTGGTGGCTCACCGGCGCGCGCTGGCGGCCCGCTACCACGAACTGCTGGCGGACCTCGAGGGTTTGGCCCCCGTCGGCGACCCCGAGTACGGCGAGACCAACTTCCAGTCGTTCTGGGTGCTGATCGACCCGGAGTACGGGACCGGCCGCGACGAGGTGCTCGCCGAGCTGGCCGCCGCCGGAGTGTCGGCCCGACGCGGCATCATGGCCGCCCACCTGGAGCCGGCCTACGCCGACGTGTCGCCCGCGCCGCTGCCGGTGACCGAGCGGCTGACCCGCGACTCGCTCATCCTGCCGCTGCACCACGCGCTGACCGAGGACGACCAGGACCACATCGTGGCCGTGCTCCGTAAGCTGGCCGCCCGCTAGGTCGGGCCGTCACGGGGCGACCGAACCCGGGGCGGGCGGTTACCACCACGCCCGCCCGCCCCGGGTGGCCACCGCCTACGCGGGTCTGGGGACCATCTGCGCCGTCGGGGCGCCGTCGATCGTGCCCACGACGTTGTTCGTCCAGTCGGCGAAGGTGACGGAGCATCCGGACCCACAATGGCTCGTGTAGCCCCAGTGCGTCGGCCCGAACACGTTGTCGCGCAATCGCAGCCCCTCACCGTCCTGTGCGTACAGCCCGAAGGCGCCGAGCGAGATGAAACTGTCGTGGACCTGGTAGTTACGCAGCCGGGAGCCGCCCGAACTCTGGGTGAACAGCACGGCGGTGATGGCCTGCCAGTAGTTGGGGATCTCCGCGCCGGTGTAGGCGTTGACGCCCGGCTCGAGTCGGCTGTGGCTGATCTCCAGCGGACCGGTGCCGCCGTAGGGGAAGACGCCCCCGGTGTGGGCCTGGGAAGGGTCGGCCAGGTGGGCGATGTAGTTGTCGTGGAGCCAGCTGTACTCGATGGTGGTATTCGCCCCGCAGAGGCACATGCCGCCGGTGTTCGCCACGTCGACGCGGTTGAGCCGAATCGTGCAGGTGGGGCAGTCGTTGATCGCGTGATCGGTCAACGGGCCGCTCTTCATGCCTAAGCCCACCGGTTCCGGCCGGATGGTCGTGTTGCTGATGTTCAGGCGGAGGCTGCCCGAGGAATTCGCGTTGACCAGGATGGCCCGATTGGCGGAACCCGGTGGCGGCGCGATGATGGAGTTCGTGATGTTGACGGTGCCGTGACAGTTCGTGCCGATGTAGATGAAGGCACGGAAGTACTTGTGGTCGAGATTCACCGTGCCGTTGCACTCGTACAGGTCCCACTCCTTGCTCCCGGTGTCGTGCGGGAACACCTCCTGGTAACCGGCCGGCACCGGCAGCCGGGCATCGGACTGGCGGTACCTGCCGACCCCGGGGGCGCCCACCGAGAAGCGCTCCGGGTACCTGCCGCCACCGGTGCTGTCGGGGTTGCCGGTGACGGTCGGAGTCGGTGCGGGCGGGGTGGAGCTGGGCGTCGGCGCCGTGGTCGGGGTGGGACTCGGCGAGGTGGGACTCGGCGAGGTGGGGCGGGGGGATGCCGTCGTGGGTCGAGGGGTGGGAGTGGACGTGGCGGGAGCGCCGAGCTTGAAGACGACGTCGACCCAGTAGTTGGTGGCCCGGTAGCCCCGGTTCGGGAAACCGCCCGCGCCGTACCGGTACACGCCGTTGGCGCCCTGCGACCCGTCGGCCGGCGCGCGCAACGGGCCCCGGCTGCGAGCTGCGGCGAAGTAGCCGTCGTCGGCCGAGTACTGCCCCACGTCGGTGTGGTACGACACCACGTACACCGCATCGGCCTTGACGGCCACCGGGGCCGAGAAGGCGGCGTACTGCCACCCGGACCGGCTCTCGTTGGTGAACCGCACGGCGGCCAGCCTGGTGCCGTTGATCGCCCAGAGGCTGCCCGTGTGCACGCCGGTGTTCGTCCTCGACTTGTAGAACCGTACGGCGAGGACGCTGCCGTCCTGGGTCGCGGTGAATTTCACCCCCAGTTCCACGGCCTGTCTGTCCGGGTCGGTCACCGTGCCCGGTACCGCTGAGCTGCTCCACAGCGAATACGTTCCGGAGGGTGCCGCCGCGGGCTCCGCGCCTCGCGGGCTGGTCGCTACGCGACCCGCCAGCGCCGTTCCGGAGATCGCCACCGCGCCGGCAACGGCCAGCACGATGACCGCTCGCGAATTCCTGACCATGTGGTTCCCTTCTCCACAAGTGGTGTCACTCGGACCCGGGGCGGGCGAACGTCGGTACGGAAGATGCGGTGTCGCGGACGCCAACGGCTGGTGCGTCCGACGCGATCAGCCACAGCCCAGGTGAACTCCCCGCGCCGTCACCCCTGGCCAGCGGCGGACGCGCGCGGGGCGCCCGGTTCACGGGCGCGGCGGAGGCGTTGGGCTCAGCACCGCGTTCGCCGGGCGATCCGGGAATAAGCTCGCCTGACAACCTGACTGGCCCTGCACGGGCCACACCAACACAACGACCGGAATGCCGCCAAGTCACCGGTATCGACGTGACCACGGGTGGCCTGCGCGGTGGCGTGAGCGAGCGGCTCCTCCGGGTGTCGGGAGGAGCGGACCGCTGTCGGGTCACGGTGCACCGCACGTCGGCGGGCAGCTGACCTCAGGTGACGGGCTGCGGGGCGGTGGCGACCAGGAGGTTGGTCAGGAAGGCCACCGTGGCAGGGGTGGACTCCCGACGCCCCGCCAGCAACTCGTCCAGCCATGCGTCCCGGACGATGCCGGCGGTCCGCAGCGGTGCGAGGACGTCCGGCTCGCTGCGCCAGTGCTCGACCACGAGCGCCGCCACCTCAGCCGCGCCCAGCTGCGCCCGGCCGGAATGGCGCAGCCGCTGCCGTACCTTGCCGGAGAGCTTCCGGGCGGTAACCCGGGCCGCCGCCGCACGGTCACGGATGCCGCGTTGCCCCAACCGGGCGGGAACCAGCCCGGAATCCAGAGGCACCGCGGCCAGCTCGGCATCGAGCCGGTGGATGAGCTGCCCGGTCAGCAGGCCGCTCCCCTTCTGGTCCGGCGACACGGAGTGCGCCAGCTGGATGAAGCGGCGATCGAACATCGGGTTGATGAAGAAGCGGTTGACGGCCGCGACCGAGCCGTGCGCTCCCGCCCATCGCTGCATGCGCTGGTAGAGATAGAAGTAGTCGGTGGCCTGCAACCATTGCGGGGGAGCGCCGTCGAAGGATGCGATGATCCGTTCGAGCGCGTCGGTGCGCGCGGCGGCCACGAAGGCCGGTTCGAGTGCGCGGGCGTCGACGGCCTCGTTCGCGTAGAGGCGCCAGCTCGCCAACTGGCCGATCAGCTGTGGCGAGGTGGTCGCGTTGCGGGGCTGGCCGAAGTAGTAGAAGCCGCGGCAGGCTTCGCCGCCGAGGCCGGAGAGGCGATGCCCCTGCTCGAGGTGGCTCTCGGCGAGGAGCAACGGGGCCAGGGCCAACGGGCTGGCCATGCAGTCCAGCGCTGCCGCCGCTCGCAGCGCAGTGCGGTGGGCCGTGGCCGGCGTGACGGGTGGCTGCTCGTCCAGCCAGTGGACATGCAGGTCCAACCCACCCAGCGCGCTCAGCTTCTGGGCCAGCGTGGCGTCCGAGCCGCCCCGCACGTCCAGGGTGAGCGCGCGGAGCCCTCGGCGGGTCTCCGGGGACAGCGCCGCGAGCAGAACGCGGGTGTCCTGGCCACCGGTCAACTGGAGCACCGTGCTGGGATGGTCAGCGAGGTAGGCCCCGAGGAACTGCCGCAGCATCCCGGCCATCTCGTCGACTGCCTCGGCCAGGGACGGCGCCGGGCCGTCCAGAGCAAGCGACTGCTCCACGTAGCGGTGCGTCTCCACCCGGCCCGCGTCCAGCACCGCCAGGCATCCGGCGGGCACCTTCTCGACCTGCGCGAAGACGGTGCCGAGCCCCACCTGCCAGCCCACCAGGCTCTGCAGGCCGAGCGCCCCGTGGTCCAGCCCCGCCCCGGCCAGCGCGCCGAGCGCGAGCGCACTCGTCGAGACCGCGGCTACCCCATCGCCCTGCCACCAGAAGAGCTGCCGGAAGCCGAGCCAGTCCGTGGCCGCCACGATCGGCTCACCGGTCCCGGAACGGTGCGCCGCCGCGAACGGCGGCACCAGCGCCGCGAGCGCAGCACCGTCCGCCTTCGTGCCCCGGCCCAACTGCTCGGCCAACTCGGCGGTGGCGACATTCGCGGCCCGGGTACGAGCCGCCCGGCCCAGGCGCAGCGTGAAGGCGGTGCCGCTGTCGTCGACCCGGTCGCCCGGGTCCGCGCCCTGGCAGGCGAGCCAACCGTCCTCCGTGGACAGCAGCCGCGTGTCGGCACCAAGGCGGCTCAGGGCCTCGGGCCGGCGCGCCTCGGCTGTCGCGGTCAGCCTGCCCGGGGCGTACGAGACGGCGAGGAACGCCTTCATCTCGGCAGCACCTTGGACGGCGTTGCGGTCTCACCTCGGGCAGACATGGCAGCCAGCGTAATCTCCGTCCACACCCAGGGAAAGCGGCGTCAATACGGCAAAGGCGATATGGGGTAACAGGTGTCCGGCTCGCCGTTGTCGACTTCCCGACCAAGGAAAATGGCTACCCTGCTCCCCCTCCGTGGTTGACTTTCGCGGTGGTGGCCGGAATCCGGGCGAGGCAGAGCCTCGCCGCTGCCTTTTCGTCGGCGGACAACAGCTTCGGTTTTCTCAGGCTCATGTTCGCCTTCGCCGTGCTCGTGTCCCATTCGCTACCGCTCGGCTTCGGTGCGGACGACCCGGGCGGCGACCTCACGAACGGCCAGACGGCGCTCGGCGAGATCGGAATCCTGGGCTTCTTCGTCATTTCAGGTTTTCTCATCACCCGCAGCGGCACCCGGGTTCCGGTGCTGCGCTACCTGTGGCACCGCGGCCTCCGGATCCTGCCGGGCCTGTGGGTGTGCCTGGTCGTGACGGCCTTCGTCTTCGCCCCGATCGTGTCCCTGTGGGAGCGCGGCACGCTGCACGGCCTCTTCGCCGCCTCCGACGGACCGTTCCAGTACGTCGTCAGCAACGCCTTCATCGCTGTCCGGCAGTACGGCATCTCCGGCCTGCTGCTGGGCACCCCGTACGGGCAGCGCACCGGCACGTCCGTCTTTGACGGGTCGCTGTGGAGCCTCCTCTACGAGGTGCTCTGCTATCTCCTGGTCGCCGGGTTGGCGGCCGTCGGGGTGCTGCGCCGGGCCCGGTGGCTGGTGACGATCCTCGCTCTGGCCGGGGCCGGTGTCATGCTGCACGACCTGCTCCGGGCGCCGGAAATCCCCGGGCCGCAGGGCGTGCACGGCCCGGTCTTCGGAGTGGGTGGGCTGGACAGCTACTCCCTCGTCTACCTGACCTACATCTTCCTGCTGGGCGCCGTGTGCCAGCTCTACCGGGAGCGGATCGTCCTGCACGACGGCCTCGCCGTCGCCGCCGCCGCCGTCGTGGTCGCCACCACCCAGTTCGGCGCGTTCGCGGTGCTGGGCTACCCGGCCTTCGCCTACCTCGTGCTGTGGCTGGCGGTCCGCCTGCCACGCTGGACCCGCCGGGTCGGCCGCCGGCACGACTACTCCTACGGCTGCTACATCTACGCTTTCCCGGTCCAGCAACTCCTGGCCCTGGTGGGCGTGCCGCGGCTCGGTCTGGTTGCCTACGTCGCGATCTGCACCGTCGCCACGGTCCCGATAGCCGTTGGATCCTGGCACCTGGTGGAGCGGCCGGCGATGGCGCTGAAGAGCTGGTCGCCACGCCGTCGTGGCACCACGACGGAGGCCTCCCGACGAGCGCCGGAGCCGGCGACCGGGAAGGTCCCCGCCGCGGTCGGGGCGGAGGAGGCGACTACCGCACGACCGCCGGCGACCAGGCATCGCGGATGAACAGCTCGGCGGCCCCGCCGCCGTCCGCGGGCACGACCCAGAGGTCGCTCGTCGACGGTCCCTCCCCGCTGCGCGGCAGGCCGTAGATCACCCGGCGGTCGTCGAGCCACTCGATCTGGTCGTCCACGCTGCGCTGCTCGGCCAGGATGGTCGACCTGGCGGTGGCGAGGTCGTACACCGCGATCCGCCAGTGCCCCGGCGCCTGGGCGGCTCGCGTCTTGACCGCGATCCGGGTGCCGTCCGGCGAGAGCGAGGGGCATTCGGCGTCCTCCCGCAGCGCGACGAGTCGCTGTTCGCGCAGGCTGCCCCGGACGAGCCAGGTCCGGCCGCCCGACGCCGCGGTCGCGTAGAAGGTGTCCCCGTCGGCGAAGGTGACCCCCCAGAGATTGCGGTCCGAGGCCGTCACCCGCCTGCCGCCGACGATCAGCTGGAAGCGCTCGATGTTGGTGGCATGCCCGTCGGCGACCCTGGTCACGAGGGTCTCGGTGGAGAACTGGCCGGGGGTGGAGTAGCTGTGCCCCGCCACGAAGGTGGTCGTCGCCACGAGCGACCCGTCGCGCGACAGCCGGGTGCGACTCGGCACGCCAGCGAGCGGCAGTTCCCGGGTGACCGTCCAGTCGGGACCGAGGACCTGCGCTCGGTATGTGGTGATCAGGCCGGGCTTGGCGTACAGGCACACCGCCTCGCCGCGGCGGGCGTAGACCCGGTCGCAGGCGGCCGGGGTGAAGGTCCGGGGCCCGGCTGGCTCGTCGAGCGGGACCACCGCCACCCGGCCGTAGTCGTTACCGGCCGCGGTGCTGCGGAAGACGACATGGGCAGCGGCGGTCACCGCCGTGAGGTCCGGACCGGCGGGCATCGGCGGCGCCGCCGCCACGGCCTGGGTTTGCTCCCGGCGGACGGAGTAGATGTAGCCGACCGTGCCGAGCAGGGTGACCAGGACGATGACGGCCAGGGTCCAGAGCCGTACCCGCCCGCTCATCGCTGATCCTCCGCCGCCGCGTCGGCGTCGGGCACCGCCACGGGATCGGGGCGGTCCTGCCCCGACAGCAGCCAAGCGGCCATCACCACTCCCGTCGTCAACAGGCCGGCCAACAGACAGAGAGCCGCCTGGCGGCCCAACAGCTGCCACAGACTGCCGAAGGCGAGCGCACCGGCGAACCGTGCGATCACGACGACGGTCTGGGCGGTGGCGATACCGCTCCCCCGCGCGTCGCTGGTCACTCTGCGGCTGACCAGCGCGGCGAGCACGCCGTCGGTCGCGGCGTAGAACGTACCCAGCAGGACCAGGGCCGTGGCCGTCACTGTCAGGCCGCCCGGCGGCGCGGCGGCGACCAGGTACGCGACGATCAGCGCGATGTGGCCCCCGACGAAGACGCGCGAGCGCCCGACCCGGTCGGCGAGCCGGCCCAGCGGGATCGCCAGGGCGAGATAGGCGACGTTCGCGCCGACGAACAGCAGCGGGAAATAGCTCGCCGCGAACTGGTCGCGATCCTGCAGGGACAGGTAGACGAACCCGTCGCCGATCGTGAAAAGGCCCAGCACGCCGGCGGCGATCAGCGGACGCCGGAGCCGGGGACCGGTCAGTTCCCGGAGCAGCCGCCGGACCGGCAGGGTTGCCGTCGGCCGGCGGCGCCGGTCCGGCACGAAGAGGACCATGACGGCGACGCCCAGCACGGCGAACGCGAACGACGCGACGAATACCGCCGAGTAGCCCCCAGGCAGGAACCACAACAGCGAGAACGCCACCAATGGGCCGGCGGCCGCTCCGATGGTGTCCAGGGTCCGGTGGACGCCGAACGAGCGGCCCAGCGTGCGCGGATCCGACGCATCCGCGATGAGCGCGTCCCGTGGCGCCGTACGCAGCCCCTTGCCCAGCCGGTCCGCGGTCACCACCGCGGTGACCGCGCCGAGCCCGTGCGCGGGCAGCATGGCCAGCCGGCTCGCCGCCGAGAGGGCGTAGCCGGCGGTGGCGACCCACTTCGGCCGGTCGGACCGGTCGCCGAGATACCCGCCGAAGATTCTGACCAGCGCGCTGGCGCCCTGGTAGAGCCCGTCGACCAGGCCGTACGCCAGCACACCGAGCCCGAGTTCGGCGGTGAGATAGATCGGCAGCACCGCGGCGACCATCTCCGACGAGACGTCGGTGAGCAGGCTGACGACGCCGAGCAGCACCACGGTGGCGCCGACCCGGGGCAGCCTGCTGCCGCGCTCGCCGGCCGGATCCGTGCCTGGGCGGTTCCGGACCGATACGTACATGGCGGGGTCGCGTCAGGCCACTGACCGCAGCGCGGCCGCGAGCGAGCGTGCGACGGTTGCCTGCTGGTCGGCGGTGATCTGCGGGAACAGCGGCAGGGAGAGGATCTCGGTGGCCGTCCGCTCGGCATGCGGGAAGCTGCCCGGACCGTACGGCAGGTCCGCGAACGCCGGCGTCAGGTGGACCGGACAGGGGTAGTGGATACCCGCGCCCACGCCGGCCTCGTTCAGCCGCCGCAGGACCTCGTCGCGGCGCCCGGCGCCCCCGGGGATCCGCACCACGTAGAGGTGCCACACGTGCTCGTTCCCGGCGAGGACGACGGGACGCGTCACGTCAAGGGACGCGAGCAGTTCGTCGTAGCGGGCAGCCGCGGCGCGGCGGGCGTCGTTCCACGCGGCCAGGCGGGTCAGCTTGGCCCGCAGCACCGCCGCCTGCAGCGCGTCGAGCCGGCTGTTGACCCCGATCAACTCGTGGACGTACTTCTCCAGGCCGCCGTGGCTGCCCAGGGTGCGTACCACCGTGGCCAGGCCGGCGTCGTCCGTCAGCACCGCCCCGGCATCCCCGTACGCCCCCAGATTCTTGCCCGGGTAGAAGCTGGTGGCCGCGACGCCGCCGGTGCCGGCTCCGGCGCCGGCGCGGGTGGCACCCTGGCACTGCGCGGCGTCCTCCACGATCGCGACGCCGCGGCCGGCGAGTCCGGCGCGGAGCCGCTCGACCGGGGCGAGTTGCCCGTAGAGGTGGACGGGGACCATCGCCCGGGTGGCCGGGCCGACGGCGGCCAGGGCGGCGTCGACGTCGACGAGGTAGGTCGCCGGGTCGATGTCGACGAGCACAACGCGGGCCCCGATCCGGGCCACGGCCTCGGCGGTCGCGACGAACGTGTTCGCCGGCAGCACCACCTCGTCCCCGGCCCGCACGCCGGTCGCCCGCAGGGCCAGCTCGACCGCGTCCGTGCCGTTGGCGACCCCCACGCAGTGCTGGACGCCCGAGAACGCGGCGAACTCCCGCTCGAACGCCGCGACCTCCTCGCCGCCGACGAACGCCGTGTTCTCGATGACGCGCTTGAAGCCAGTGCTGACCTCCTCGGCCACTTCGGCGTGGGCGGCCCGCAGGTCGACGAGTGGAATCATCTGGCGCTACTCCATCTGCCGCGATCGCGGCGGGCAGGGGTCGATCAGCGACCGGGCGGACCCGACGGCGACCGGACGGCTGGCGGTCGCACCGGCCGACCCGGCAGGCAAGCTACCAAGCGAGGCCGGCTGCGGAAGGACCGTGACGGGTATCCGGCAGATCGCTTCTCGTCACGCCCCGGGCCGTACCGACTGGGCTAGTGTGCCAGCGACGGCGGCGCGGCGAAGCCACCGCGCGGCCACGGGCAGTTGTCCATTCAGTCGGATTCCCGAGATCCCCGTCGACATGGGATGGATAAAGGTTTCTCCTGTCGAATGGACGATGCCCGGTAACGTGGCTGCGGCAGGCCCGGGTCATTGCGCCCCATGCCACGGAGCGTGCTCTGCGAAAAAGGAAGGCGGACAGTGTCGACGGCAACCACATGGCGCGGCGCGAATCTGGCCGAACCTGATCTTCGGCCCGCGGCTGGTGCTGACGGCATCGCCTCCCCGTACGTTCCTGGTCCTGTCGACGAACGGCTCAGCGGATTACCGGGCGAATCCGACGAGCGTCGGCTCTACCGGCGCATGCGCTTTATCCGCCGCTTCGAGGAGACCCTGCTCTCACTCTTTGAAGAGGGCGTCCTGAATGGCACGACACACGCGTGCATCGGTCAGGAGGCCGACGCGGTGGCGGTGATGGAGCACCTGGTCGAGGAGGACCATGTGTTCAGCAACCACCGGTGCCACGGTCACTACCTCGCCCGCACTGGCGACGCGCTCGGGCTGCTCGCCGAGATCATGGGCAAGGAGGCCGGGGTGTGTCGGGGCATCGGCGGTAGCCAGCACATCTGCGCGCCCGGCTTCAAGTCCAACGGCGTCCAGGGCGGCATCGTCCCGGCCGCCGCAGGGATCGCCCTCGCCGGCCAGCTCGACGGCAGCCGCCGGGTCAGCGTTGTGTTCATCGGCGACGGCACTTTGGGCGAGGGGTTGCTCTACGAGACGTTGAACATCGCCGCGCTCTGGCGGCTGCCGCTCCTCGTGGTCTGCGAGGACAACCAGTGGGCGCAGAGCACGCCGATCGGAGCCAACCTGGCGGGCAGCATGCCGGGCCGGTTCGAGGCCTTCGGCATCCCGGTACGCGAGGTTGACAGCACCGACGTGCTGGAGTTGCGCGCCGCCGCCGGGGCGGAGGTCGACGCGGTCCGCGGCGGAGCCGGTCCCCGGGTCCTGCTGATCCACACCTACCGGCTGTGCCACCACTCCAAGAGCGACGACGAACGTCCCGCCGAGGAGATCGCCGCCCGGTGGGCCGTCGAGCCGTTGCTGGTCCACGGTCGCCGGCTGCGCGACGACGAACGGCGGATCGTCGACGGCGAGGTGGAGACCGCGCTGGCCCAGGTGATCGCAACGGCGAGGGCGCTGCCGTGATCTTCGCCAAGGAGTTGAACGAGACGCTGCGCGCCTGCCTCACCGCCGACCCCCGGGTGCTCGTGCTCGGTGAGGACATCGCCGACCCGTACGGCGGAGCGTTCAAGGTGACCCGCGGGCTCTCCACCGCCTTCCCGGACCGGGTTCGCACGACGCCGATCAGCGAGGGGGCGATCGCCGGGATCTCCGCCGGGCTGGCGCTGGCCGGCTACCGGCCCATCGCCGAGATCATGTTCGGGGACTTCCTCACCCTCGTCTTCGATCAGGTGGTCAACCACATCGCCAAGTACCAGGCGATGTACGCCGGCCAGGCGGTCTGCCCGGTCATCATGCGCGCCCCCTCCGGTGGCCACCGGGGATACGGTCCGACGCACAGCCAGAGCCTGGAAAAGCACTTCCTCGGCGTGCCGCATCTGCGGGTGGTCGCCGCGTCGCTGCTGCACGATCCCCGGACGGTCTTCGACGAGTTCCTCAGCCAGGACAGCCCGGTCCTCTACGTGGAGCACAAGCTGCTCTACCCGCAGCACCTGACCGTGCCCGAGAACGGTCGGTGGGGCGACCTGTTGGCGACGCGGGATGCCAGCCCCGGCATGCTGCCGACGGTCTGCCTCTCCGCAGTGCCCCGCGAGGAGTGCGCGGTGACCGTGCTGGCTTACGGATACCAGGCCATGCTCGCCGCGAAGGTGATCGAACGGCTCGCCGTCGAGGAAGAGATCTTCGTCGAGCTGCTGGTGCCCGCGCAGCTCGCACCGATGGACTGGGCGCCGGTTGAGCGCTCCGTCGGCGTCACCGGACGGCTGGTCACCGTGGAGGAAGGCAGCGGCGGTTGGTCGTGGGGCACGGAGGCGGCCGCGACGATCTCCCGCCGGCTGTTCCGGGAGCTGCGTTCCCCCGTCGACGTCGTGGCCAGCGAGCCCACCGTCATCCCGTCAGCCAAGGCCAAGGAGAGCCGGGTCCTGGTCGGCGAGGGCCGGATCGAGGCGGCGCTGCGCGCCGCGGCCGCCTGAGTCCAGGGCCCGTTGAGGAGAGAGTGTGAAGCCGGTAATCGTTCCGACCAGCGACGTCAACAGTGAGCACGGCCTACTCGTGGCCTGGTTCGTCGACGACGGGGCCAAGGTGGAGGCGGACACCCTGCTCGCCGAGATCGAGACCAGCAAGGCGGTGCTCGAGGTCGTCGCCCCCGAGGCCGGCATCGTCCTGCACCTGGCCGAGCGACTGCAGGAGGTCCCTCTCGCCGACCCGATCGCCATGCTTTTCGAGACGTCAGCCGACCTCGCCGAGTACGTGCGGGAGCGGGAGACCCGGGCGGCGGCCGCGGCGGCGGCTCCGGCGCCCGTCCGAGCGAGCGTCAAGGCCGTGCAGCGGGCCGCGGAAGTCGGCGTCGACCTGGCCACCCTCCAGCTCGGAAGGCTGATCACCGTCAAGGATGTGGAGGCGGCCGCCCGGGAGACCGGCGGGCACGACGACCTCCCGGCGCCACTGGCGGCCGAGCCCGGGGTGCAGCGCATCCTGCTCATCGGCGGGGCGCTGGGCGCCACCCAGGTCCTCGACATCCTGGCCGGATCCGCGACGCAGCGGGCCGTCGCCATCGTGGACGACGACCGGCAGCGGTGGGGCGCCGACGTGCACGGCGTGCCGATCGTCGGCGGAACGGACCGGCTCGACGCGCTCTTCGCCGAGGGCGCCTACGACGCCGCGATCATCGCCATCGGCACCTCGGTGGAGACTCGGCGTCGCTTCCGGGAGGTCTGCGCGGAGGCCAGGATCCCCCTGGCGAATGCCATCGATCCCACCGCCAAGATCGCCACCGACGTGGTCCTCGGGCAGGGGAACATCATCTGCGCCTTCGCGCACCTCGGCACCGGCGTGCGGATGGGCGACAACAACTTTCTCTCGGCCTACACCTCGTTCGACCACCACAGCCGGATCGGCTCCGACAACGCCACCGGCCCGTCCTGTGTCTCGTCGGGCAAGGTGACGGTCGGCGACCGGGTGCGCCTCGGGACCGGCATCTTCATCGAGCCGGACGTCGTCCTGGGTGACGGGGTGGTGGTCGCCTCCGGCGCGGTCATCGTCCAATCGGTGCCGGCCGAGCACGCCGTCAAGACGAAGGTCGTCACGACGACGGTGGTGCCGCAGCGACGGTCCGGGCGGTAGCACCGCCCGGGCCGGACTGGTCCGTCAGATGCCGCGCCGCTTCCACGACTGCCACCAGAGCCACTCCCGGCCCTTGGCGGCGATCGCGGTGAGCACCAGCGGCTGAAGGTACGGCATGACGGCCGGCCCGATCCGCCTGCGCAGGCGCAGGCCGCGATACTCCGGCAGCGCGCGGTAATCCGGCCAGCACTCCGCCGCGAACGCGATCAGCTCGCCCTCGGGCACGCTCGCGGTGCGCCCCCGGTCGTAGGCCCGCACCGCGCGCCGCAGGGCGTGGCGGGCGAGGCGCCGGCGCACCATCGCGTCGAGCCGGTCGGCGTCGGGCAGCAGCCGCCCGCACTTCTCCAGTACCGCGTCGTAGGCGGCCCGCCGCTCGCGCAAGTCGTTGAGGTAACTGGCGTGGTCGGTCTGCGACATGTTGCTGCCGTGCAGCCGGTAGTACGCCTGGTCCGCGCGCACGTATGCGACATCGGCGTAGGCGGCCAGCCGCATCCACATCTCGATGTCGCCGGCCGCGGGCAGCTCCGGGTCGTAGCCGCCGACCTTGCGCTGCAGGTCCGTGCGTACCACCACCTCCGGCGAGGTGATGCAACCAGTGGCCTCGCGGAACCGCCGCTCCAGCCACCAGCGCCCGGGCCAGACCGTGTGGCCCCCGTTCCCCGTTCGCGCGGGCGGCGGCGGGCCAGGGTGGTTGAAGTGCACCGGATGCCCGTAGACGAAGCCGACGTCCGGGTTGGCGTCCAGTACGGATGCCGCCCGGCTCAGCGCTCCTGGCGTCAACAGGTCGTCAGCGGAGAGCAGGACAGTGTAGTCGCCGTCCGCCCACTCCAGCAGGCCCTCGTTGTAGGTGGCGATGTGGCCACGGTTGGACTCGTGGACCCGGACCTCCACCCGTGGGTCCGCCGCCGCGATGGCACGCGCCTTCTCAGCTGAGTCGTCCGGCGAGGCGTCGTCGATGATGAGCACGCGTACGTCGACGCTGGGCTGGTTGTCAAGCACGCTGCGCACGCATGCCTGGAGATAGTCCCCGTACCTGTAGCAGGGAATGACCACGCTGACCGTACTCACTGGCACCCTTCCGTTGGCCCGTCCGCGGCCGTGCCGCGGGCCCGCACCGAAACGGTGCGGGCCCGCGGTCGGTCACGGGGTCGTCGTGAAGACCACATCAACCCAGTAGTTCGCCGAATTCCAGGTGGAGGTCGGGAAGGCGACACCTGAACTGGCCCGGAACAGGCCGTTCGCGCCATTCGGTGAGTCGCCCACCGCGGTCAGCGGATAGGACACCGTCGGCTGGGTGAACTGGTTGCCGGTGTAGGCGTACCGGCCCACGTCCGTGTGGTAAGAGACCACGTACGGTGTGTTGGCCGTGATGGCGACCGGCTGGTCGAACAGCAGCGTCTGCCAGCCGCTGCTGCTCTCGTCGGTGAAGGTTCCGGTGGCGAGCTGGGTGCCGGTGTTCGACCAGAGGGTGCCGGTGTGCGTCCCGGTGTTGGCGCTGCCCTTGTAGAACCGCACGCCTGTCACGTAGCCGTCCAGTGCCGAGGTGAACCGCAGGCCCAGCTCCAGGGAGTTCACCTCGGCGGCGTTGGGAATCGCCGGCACCACGGAGTCGTTCCAGACCGAGCACGGGCAGCTGACCGACGTGCCGGTGGTGAAGGTCCAGGTGTGCGGCGCCGCCATGGTGTTGCCCCAGGCGTCGGTCGCCCGCAGCGAGGCGGTGTAGGTGGTCGACGGGGTCAGGGCGTTCTGCGGCTGGATGGTGACCTTGCGGGTGGTGTTGTCGTAGCGGAAGCCGGCCGCGACGGATCCGCCGCTGGAAGTGAGCGCGTACTCGATGCTCTCCGGGTCGACGTCGTGGCTGAAGGTCGCGCTCAGCGTGGCGTTCAGTGCGACACCTGCGGCGCCCGCCGCGGGGGTCTTCGCGGTGATCGTCGGTGGCTCGGTCTCCGCGCCTACCGTGTCAACGACGACGTCGACCCAGTAGTTGGTGTTGTTCCAGCTCAGGTTCGGGAAGCCGCCGCCCGAGCCGTACCGGTAGACGCCGTTCGCGCCGTCCACCCCCGACTGCAGCAACCGGACGGCCGTCAACCCCGCGCCCTGGTTGGCGAAGTAGTTGCTGGTGTACGAGTAGTGCCCGGTGGGCGTGTAGTACGACGCCACGTAGGTGGTGTTGGCGGCGACCGGCACGGGGTTGGCGAAGGTCAGGGTCTGCCAGCCGCTCGCGGTTTCGCCGGTGAAGGTCCCGGAGGCGAGCAGCTGGCCCGAGGCGGTCCAGAGCTTGCCGACGTGGGTGCCGGTGTTGGTGCTTGCCTTGTAGAACTTGACGCCGGTCACCAGGCTCGGCGCGCCGACCCGGAACTTCACCCCGAGCTCGTTGGCCGACGGATCGAACGAGTCGACATTGGTCGGCATCGCGGTCGGCGGGTAGGCCGCGCAGGGACACTGTTGTGGTCCGACCGTCACGGTCCTGGTGGCGACCGTGCCGATGTTGAGGCTGTCGTCGGAGGCCCGCACCTTGATCTCGACGGACCCCTGCTTGCTCGGTGTCCAGGTGTAGGACCAGTTCGTCTGCCCGTCGGCGGCCGCCCAGGTCTGGCCGCCGTCCGTGGAGACCTCCACCCGGCCGAGCTGGCCGCCGCCGATCTCAGTCGCCGTTCCGGTGAGGGTCACCGGTGTGAGGACCGGCAGGGTGGCAGCGGCCGCCGGTGCGGTGATGGTGACGGCCGGTCCGGTGGTGTCGGCGGACTTGGTGGCGGCGACCAGGTCGGTCTGCCGGGTGAGCGGCTGCGCGCCCATGTCGGCGAGGAGGTTGACGGTCGCCTGCTGCATGCGCTTGTCCTCGGTGCTGGGCAGCACGGTGTGCATGCTGCTCAACCCCCACGACCACTGCACCGTGCCGGCGCCGAAGACCAGCGCCCCGGAGGACTGGTCACGGTAGGCCACCAAGCTGTGCGTGGCCGTGCCGTTGCCATAGTCGTTCCCTTCGTCCAGCAGCATGGTGCCGTCGGTGATCGCCAGCGTGGTGGACGAGAACACCACCGCGCCAGGCGGACGGACCGCATTCTCGACGTCGGAATCCCACTCGTAGCCGAGCGTGCCGACCGGGAAGGTGGCCACCTGCCCGGGCGCCAGGTTGTTGATGGACGGGATGTTCCGCCACAGCCGGAGGTTCCGGTACGCGGCCGGGACCGTGATCGCGTCGTTGCGGTAGCCGTTGACCTTGAAGATCGTCCCGGTGAGCTGGTTGGGCGGCGTGGCACCGCCGGAGCCGGCGCCCACTGAGTCGACCCAGGTGCCGGTCCACTGACCGCTCGGGTCCGCGATCCCGTTCGGCGGGTTCTGCCGCATCTTGGTCATCTTGTAGCAGACGAGGGTGCGGTTGTCGCCGCCGCCGCTGGCGACCGAAGGCTCCAGCCGGGTGCGCCAGAAGACCTCGTTGCCGCTGAAGAAGGCCAGGTTGACGCCGGCCTCGCGGGCGGCGACCACGTTGTTCCACTGGGCCTGGTTCCAGTACTCGTCGTGCCCGGAGGACATGAAGACCTTGTGGTTGAGCAGGTTCGCCGGCTTGGTGCTCACGTCGATGCCCGAGGCGTAGCTGACGTCGTACCCGTTGCGCTCGAGCCAGTAGATCATCGGGTACTCGGCCGAGAGGATGCCGTTGTCCCCGGCAATCCGCATCGGACGGTTGTAGCTCACCTTGTAGGCGCGGCCGTCGTACGCCGGACCGCCCCCGCCGTAGAGGTCCTGACCGCCCCAGTCGTTGTACGCCTGCCAGGTCTGGTCCGAGGTCTGCACCAGGATGTCGGAGTGGTTCGCCGGATCCACGACGACGAACGGCACGTGCGCGAAGCCGGCGCCGTTGGGCTGGTCGAGCGTCGCGAGATAGACCCCGGAGACGGCGTCGGACGGCACCGTCCAGGTCACGTTGGTGGTCCAGTTGCCGCAGTCCACCAGTCCGGTGCCCGCGTCGTGCAGGCACGCCGGCTGGGTCCGGGCGGGGAAGCTGCTGGTCGGTGAGGTCGGCATCCTCCGCGCACCGTCGCCGCCGTAGTAGCCGAGCCGGTAGATGTCGACCTCGAAGGTGGTCGGAGACTTCACCTTCAACTGGAGCGTCTCGCCCGGCTGCACACTCATCCGGGTAGCGAATCCCTCGACATCGCCCCAGGCACTTTCGCCGTACCAGTCGTCAAGCGGTGTGCCCGGTTTCGAGTTTTCACAGACAACAGGGTTGGAGCCGGTGCCACAAGGATCGGACACGGCTGAACTCGCTGAGGCGGGAATCAGCATGAAGGCTGCTCCCGTGGCGGCCGCTACCGCGGCCCGAAATACCCGAGACCTCATTACGGATCGCCTGCTTCTCAAAGGAGGGCCGCCGGACGCTACTGAGCGTACGTAAGCGCCGGCGAAATACCAGATCTGCACGTGTCGCGCCGCGACACCATTCGGTCAGTATCCCGCCGAGTATCGGCCAATGATCGTTCCCGACGCGCAGCCACTCGGCTCGCCACGCACAGCCGACCGGACGGAATCCGGTCAGGACGGTCGGGACACCGCCTTACCGGTGGGCGTACCGTCAATCGATCCCACGACATTGTTGGACCACTCCGCATAGGTGACCGAGCAGTCCGAACCGCATTGGCTGGTGTGTCCCCAGTGGGTGGGGCCGAAGACATTGTCGCGCAGCCGCAGGCCGACTCCGTCCTGGGCGTACAGGCCGAATGCGCCGAGCGAGATGAAGCTGTCCCGGACCAGGTAATCGCGCAAGGTGGAGGTACCCTCACTCTGCGTGAACAACACTGCGGTAATCGCCTTCCAGTAGCCCGGCACCTCCTTTCCGGTGAAAGCGTCAACCCCCGGTTCCAAGCGGCTGTTGCTGATGGTTACCGGTCCACTGCCGCCGTACGGAAAGACCCCCCCGGTGTGCGCCTGGGACGGGTCCGCGAGGTGGGCGATGTAGTTGTCGTGGAGCCAGCTCCGCTCGATGGTGACGTGGGCTCCGCACAGGCACATGCCGCCGGTGTTCGCCACGTCCACGCCGCTGATCCGGATCGTGCAGGTGGCGCAGTCGTTGATCGCGTGATCGGTCAAAGCGGCGTTCTGCTGCCCGCCGGCGACCGGCTCCGGCCGGATGGTCGTGTTCCTGATGTTCAGTGTGAGGCGACCGGCCGAATTGGCGTTGACCAGGATGGCCCGGTTCACGGAGCCCTGCGGCGGGGCGATAATCGAGTTCGTGATGTTGACCGTGCCGTGGCAGTCCGTGCCGATGTAGATGAAGGCGCGGAAGTAGATCCGGTCGAGGTTGACGGTGCCCTTGCAGTCGTACAGGTCCCACTCTTTGCTGTCCTGATTGTGCGCTTCGTACACCCGGTAGCCGCGCGGCACGGGCAGCCGCGCGTCCGACTGCCGGTAGCGCCCCACATCCGGTGCGCCGACGGAGAAGCGCGCGGGATAACGGCCACCACCGGTGGGATCTGCGGCCCGCTCCGCGGCGGAGGTCGGTGCGGAGCCGGCCGCGGTGGCGGTCGGCGCGGGAGTCGTGTCGGCGGTGGTGGTCGGTGCGCGAGCAGCACCCTCGGCGGCCGTCGCCTCGTCGCACTCCGCCGGGCTCGCACAGCCGGCAGGGTGACCCACGCCGCCACGGTCCAGCGACACCGCGGCCACGGCGGCACCGACCAGGAGCGTACCGGCCACGGCCGCGGCCAGGATCGGCCAACGCCTGCGGCGCCGGACCGTGCTGCGCCGTTTCCCGGGCATCAACTCTCGACCTCCTTTGGGTCCGCACCGCACCGGACTAGGTGAGTTCCCAGGCCGTCCAGTAGCTGTTCGGGTTGATCACGTAGTCGACGGTCGGCTCGGGTATGTGCTCCACCCGGTGCCGCCGACTGAACCGGTAGATCAGCTCCCAGTCCTCCTTCGGGGCGACCGTGGTGCTGCGGCGCAACCGGCTGAACATGAGATCGGGCAGACGCCTGGCCACCAACGGATTGGGATCGAGGAAGCACCGATCCCAGGCCAGCTTCCGATCGAACGGCACGGAGAGGACGTCGTGTTGCCGCCCGTCCGGCGTGACCCGCCGCATCGCGGTGTAGACCGCGTCCGGGCGGGGCCTCGACGCGTCCTCGTCCTGCAGCCGCGCGAGCGCGGTCTGCAGGTGGTGTGGCTGCCAGCAGTTGTCGTCGTCGAGGAAGGCGACGAACTGGGAGTCGGCCAGGCGGATGCCGACGTTGCGGCCCACACCGGGCACGTTGATGTTCCGCCGCAGGCTCACGACGTGCATGCGTGGATCGGCGGGCAGCTCGGGAATCTGGCCGCCACCGTCATCGACGACGATGACGACCTGGTCGGTCACCGTCTGCGCCAACACCGACTCGACCGCTCGCCGCAACACGTCCGGCCTCCGGTAGGTCAGGATCACCGTCGCCACGAGGGCCCTGGGCTTGACCCCACCGGGCAACGTGGCGAGGAGCCGCGCCGCCTCGGCCCGCTCGAACCGGTAGAGCCCGACAGCCGTGTGGCCCAGCAGGATCTTGTTGCGCAGCTCCTCCAGCGGCAGCCAGCCGAACGTCGCGCGGAGGTGCCGCTTCACCCAACCCATCGATGAGTCTCCGCTCAGCTCTGTGCGACCGTCGCCAACCGCTTCGTACCGTCCGGGTCCGCCTCGCGTCCGGGTTGCGACCGATCCCCCCAGCTGCCGCGCAGCAGCGGCCGGACGAAGGGCAGATAGACCACCAAGGCGGCCAGCCCGATGATCGCCAGCGGCAGGAAGCCGCCACCGAGCACGAGATGCATCCCCCAGGCCAGCCCGCCCATAGACACCCCGCCGAGCACCGGCCGGACGCAGGCGCGCAGCATCAGCGCGGGCTGGATGCCCAGCCGGGACAACACCACGATGAAGACCGGCGCCACGAGCAGACCGGCGACCGCCACCTGGCCGGCGGCCACGCCCGCGATTCCGAACGAGTGGGCGAACAGCAGGAGCACCGGAGTGAGGCTGAACAGCCACCAGGCCTGCATCAGCATCAGGGTCTTGCGCACCCGGGTGGCCAGGCAGTCGTACGCCAGGTCGACGGCGACCCGGATCAGGCCCAGCCCCACCAGGAACTGCAGCGCCACCGCCGCCCCGGCCCACTGGTCGCCGTACACCAGGCGGATGACCGGATCGGCGAGCACGCCCAGCAGCACGCAGAACGGCACCGCTGCGGCCAGCACCACGGCCAGCGCCCGCTGGAAGCCGGCGGCGAACGCCTCCGGCGAATCCGCGAGGCGGGAGAAACCTGCGTACGACACCCGCCGCACGGTGTCCGAGACAATCCGGACCGGCCAGCTCGACATGTTGAAGGCCATCGCGTACAGGCCGAGCGCGGCCGGACCGAGCACCGAGCTGACGACGACCGAGTCGACGTTGACGATGCCGAGGGTGAGCAGACTCGCCGACGCCAGGGGAAGCCCGAACCGGAGCAACCGGCCGGCCTGCGTCCGGTTCCAGCCGAACCGCAGCATATCGGGGGCACAGAGCGCGAACCCGACCAGCGCCACGATGTTGCCCGCGAGCGCGCCCCACGCGAAGGCCATCGCCCCCATCCCGGTGGCGGCCAGGACGATCGTGACGGCGGTGTTCACGAGGAAGTTGGCGACGTCGACAACGGTGCGCCGGAACTGCTGGAACTCACGGTTCAGCTTGCCGATCGGCACGCAGGCAATGCCGTCGATGACCACGGTGAGGCAGAGCAGCCGCAGCATCGCCGTCGCCTCTGGCGACCCCAGCAGGCGCGCCACCGTCGGCGCCGTGACGAAGATCAGGAGATAGAAGGCGCTGCTGGAGAGGGTCGACATGGTCAGGACAGTCGGCGCGAACCGCTTGATGTCGCCGTCCCAGCGCACGAGGGCCAGGCTGACACCCATCTCGTTCAGGGAGAGCAGCATCGCCAGCACCAGCAACCCGACGGCGTACAGCCCCCACTCGTACGGCCCGAAGAAGAGTCGCGCCAGCACGACGCCGGTCGCGAACGTGCCGACCCGTCGGACAATGGTATTGATCATGCTCCAGCGGGCCGCCGAAGCGACCTTCTGGTTCAAATCCGTCACGGAGCCGGATCTCCCCTCTGGAGCTCCTCGGTGCGGGCGACACCCAGGTACGCCCCCGAAAGACCGAGAAACAGGAACGTCGTCCCGGCCACCATGGGGAAGCTAAGCGTGTCGAAGGTGAACGTCACCACGAGCATCACGAATCCGACAGCAACGAACGCCTGGCCGGTCTCCCGGCGCGCCGGATCGGTGAACCGGCGACGGCCGGCGCTGCCGCAGTGCAGCGTCGTGACGTAGACAAGGACGATGCTCGCCACGCCGACCACGCCCATCTCCAGAAGGCCGAGCAGATACTGGTTGTCGGTGTAGCGGTAGAGCAGCGGCAGGAAGGTGCCGAAACCCCGGCCCGTCCAGGGCCGCTCGGCGATGTAGGCGTTGACGCTCGCGCTCGTCGCGGTGCGGGACTGCGTGCTGTTGTCACCGCCGTTCAACATTGCGGTGAAGAGGCCGGTGATGGTCACAAAGAGGCCTGGCAGCACCAGCCTGGCCACGGCCAGCGACGGCAGCACGGTGGCGAACGTCCATCCGATCCGCCGCGCGTTCCAGGTCGGCAGGAGCACGAGCAGCACCACGCCCAGACCCACCACGGAGGTCCGGGAGACGGTGGTGATGGCGCCCATCGCGATCAGCACGACCGGCAACCATCGGCGCATCGCCTTGCGCTCACCGCCGTGGAACGCCTGTTGAAGGGCGAACGGCAGCGCCAGGGCCATGACGGCGGCGAGTTCGAGGGTGTTCGCGGCGGTCGCGGTGGGCCGGACGAAGGCGCCCCTGGTGACCAGTTCCTGAGCGCCGCTCGACATCCCCGGGATCTGGATCCAGGCGGTCAGGCTCGTCCCCAGCACGAACTCGCCCAGAGCGACGACCGCGATGACGGTGCAGCACCGCACGAAGACCCGCAACAGCCGGTCGATCTCGTCGTAGCTCCGGATCGACGTGGTGAGAAGCACGATGGACGTCCATACCAGGAGCTGGATCAGCCCCCGGTCGGCCGCGCTCACCTCCAGCGGCTCCGCGCCCCGCCGGGCGGCGGCGACGTAGCTGAGCAGCACGGCCACCGCGACGCCGAAGAGAGCGAGCCGGGGCGCCCGGGTGAACGGGGCCGGCCGGACCCGCCGCATCAGCCAACTGGTCAGAAACCACACCAGGCCGACGAGGACGAACAGGCTCGCCACCGTCCCGGTTGCACCGATGCCCGGGAAGACCAACCGGGACGGCACGAGCATCAGGAACACGACGTAGAGGGTCAGCAGCGAATGGGGCCCGAGGCTGGCGATGCGCTGCTGGGAGAGATAGACCCGGCTGGAACGGCGGGGCGCCGGAACCGCTGCGGGAAGGCTAGCTTCCGTTACGCCGGTCGTCATTCTGGCCTCTGCGGTGGGACCTCTCGGAGGACCGGTACGTGGTGGACGGCGGCCCCGACGGCGAGGCTTTCCACGCCCCGCTCTCCGGCCTCGGAGCCGGGCCCGTCCTGGGCCGCGGGCTGAGGATCACCGTCTCCTCGGCTCCGCCGCGACTGCCGCGACCCTCGACGCCGTTCGTGACCACCGCGGGCTTTCCCTGGGCGGCACGGTCGACCCGCTCGGGGCTTGGCGGCGGGTGCGGGGGCCGGGCCGGGGCCGGTCGGCCCGGCACGTTCGCGGAGCCGCCGGCGGCGACCGGGGCGGGCGCGGCGGCGGTGGCCAGTTCCTGACGTCGCTGGCGGGACCGCGCCAGGCTCTCCACCATGAACGTCAGCAGCAGGGCAAATGCGGCGGTGCCGCCACCGGCCGCGATCACCAACTTGAGCTTGTCCTTGAGCTGCGGTTCGGGCTTCTGCGGCGGGATGATCTCGGTCATCCGGACCATGTCCCGCTCCTTGACGTCGTTCTCGGACTGGATCTTCGCCAGCTTGGCCTCGGCGTACCGCGCGATCGTCGCGGTCGAGGCGAGCAGGTGGGCCTGGTCCGTGCCGATGACGGTGAAGGTCAGGAAGGGTCCCTGCGCGCCCTCAGCCAACCCGACCTCGAAGTCCTCGGTCACCCCCATCCTGAGCAGCTCCGCCTGGGCATCGGTGGACTGGAGGCTGCGCCCGAGGAAGTCGGCGGTGGCGACGAGGGATCCGTTGAAGTTGAGGAACGGGTTGTCGTTGTGCTCGCCCGGCGTGGCGGCGTCGGTCGCGGCCGGCGAGCTGAGCAGGCTGACGGTGGTGGTCGACTGGTACGAGGTCGGCACCAGCACGAAGGCGGCCATGCCGAGCCCGACCGCCAGGACCATCATCGGCAGGAGGATGTACCAGCGGGCGCGGGCCACCGAGAGGATCTCGCCTAGGTCCACGACGCCCCTCCAACTTCTCTAGGACGTCAGTCGTCGGCAATTGATTGAGCTTTTCCCGACACCGGTGACGGTTTCGCGCCCAAGGTCGATGTCAAGCTATACAGACCGGAGGCACGACGGCTACCGCCGATCCGGTCGAGTTGCTTGCTGCATTCGTCCATGCCCCGTGGCATCCTCCACGCCTGAGCCGTCACACAGCATAAGCGGCGAGCGGACCAGAAAGGACCCGAAGGGCGTGTATTTGTCTGATGTCTTCGCGACGCTGCGTCGGCGGTGGTATCTCGTCGCCGCCGGCCTGGTGGTCACCGCGCTGGCCGGCCTGGGCGCGCCCCAGGTCACGTCGCGTTACCTCGCTTCCGAGGTCGTCGTGATGCAGCCGCCGGTCTCGCCCTACGCGCCCAACCCGATGACCGGGCTCTACCCGTCGATCTCGATCACCGGAGCGGCGGTGGCACAGCGGCTGAGCACGCCCGACGCGAAGGCCCGCCTGCGGACGGCGGGAGTGATTGGTCCGTACGCCTTCCAGCCCCGCAACACCGGCACCAACCAGGAGCCCCGGTACGTGATCGGCTCGATGACCATGACGACGATCGCATCCGACGAGGAGAGTGGGCTGCGCGCGCTCGCCGTCCTCAGGGACGCCTTCGAGCAGGAGCTCAAGAGCTTGCAGGACCGGTGGAAGGTGGCTCGGCAACTGCGTATCACCACCGCCGTCCTCGTCCCGCCAAGCGCGACGTTGCAGCCCCACTCGCCGTCACGGGCCCTGGTCGGCGCCGGGCTGCTCGGCGTCATCGCGACTCTGGCGGTGACCCTCTGGACCGACGAATTCTTCCGCCGCCGCGGCACGCGCCGATCGGTGAACGTGACCCGGTGACCGGTCGTCCGCATCCGTGTTGCGGACGTCGCCGCAGGTCAGGGCCAGGAAACGGGCACATTCGGTGAGTCCTCTGTAAACATCCCGACACGCCGGGCGACCCAACGGTTGATTGTTTACTCAATCAGCGGCGGGGAGCGTACGCAGGGAATCAGCTCGAACGCGAACCGAGGTGACCCGGACTTGATCAATTCCCGGCCCCACATCACCATCCTCGTGGCCAACCTTCCCGCCGAACGTGATCGCCGAGTCATCAGGGAATGCCTGAGCCTCGAGGCAAATGGCTTCGACGTCACCGTCATCGCGCCACGTGGCGACAAAAGCCTGCGGACTTTGCCGGGTAGTCGGAACACTCGGCTACGCCCCTATCCAACCTTTGTCTACGGCCACGGGGTACTTTCGTACGGCATCGAATTCGGCTGGTCGTTTCTCTGCATCGCCGTCCGCCTGCTCGTCGAGGTGCTCAGTGGACGGGCACACGCGGTGCAGGTGTGCAACCCGCCCGATGTCTACTGGCCGCTGGCGCTGCTGCTGCGGGCCCTGGGCCGCCCGTGGGTCTTCGACCACCACGACCTGTGCCCCGAGGTCTACGCGTCCCGCGTCGGCACGCCGAACAAGTGGGCCTTCCGGGTTCTCCGGGCCTGCGAGTGGCTGACCCTGCGTACGGCCACCGAGGTCGTGGCCACCAACGAGTCGTTCAAGGACAACGCCGTACGGCGTGGCGTCGCGCCGGAACGGGTGACGGTGGTCCGCAACGGTCCGACCCGGGGTGAGGTCACCGAGCCGGGCGAGACCATCGACCCGGCGGATGGCCGCCAGGGCGACCAGAAGGTGGTCTATCTCGGCGTCTTCGGACCGCAGGACAATGTGGAGGGGGCTGTGCTGGCCGCCGAGCAGTTGACCCGTCGCCGCGGGCGTACCGGCTGGCGCATGGTGCTGGCCGGCGACGGCGAGAGCATGCCGGCACTGACCAGACTCGCCACGGACCGGGGCCTGACGGACGTCGTGGAGTTCACCGGGTGGCTCGACGGCGTGGCCGTCGACGAACTGCTGCGCACCGCGACGGTCGCGATCCAGCCCGACCTGCCGACCCGGATGAACCAGCTGTCCACCATGGCCAAGACCGTCGAGTACCTCGGCCGTGGTGTGCCGGTCGTGGCGGTGGACCTCCTCGAGACCCGTCGCAGCGTGGGTGAGGCCGGCGCCTACGTCCCCACCGGTGCGCCGGAGGAGTTCGCCGAGGCCATCGACGAACTGCTGGACGATCCGGCTCGCCGGGCGCAGATGCGGGCCGTCGGGCTGGCCCGCTTCCGGGAGACCCTCGCCTGGGAGCACCAGGCCGACGCCTACGTCGCGGTGTGGCGCCGGCTCCTCGCCAAGCGACTCCCCCACGGCGTTGCCACGCCCGCCTCCCCCGCCGGCGCGGTGGCCGGACCGGCCACGCCGGCGGGCGACGCGGCGCCGGCCGAGCACCACCCGTCGGCGGCGACCGAGGACCGGGTAACGGCGCGGTGACCAGCATCGTCATCGCCGCCCACAACGAGCGCGCCGTCATCGGCCGCTGCCTCGATGCCCTGCTGGCCGAGGCCGCGCCCGGCGAGTTCGAGGTCACCGTCGTCGCCAACGGCTGCACCGATGAGACCGCCGCCATCGCCGCCGAGCGACCGGGGGTACGGGTCGTCGAACTCACCGAGGCCGGCAAGCCGGCCGCCCTGAACGCGGGGGACGAGGCCACGCGCGGATTCCCGCGCATCTATCTCGACGCCGACATCGTGCTCTCCACACAGGGGGTACGGGCCGTCGCCGCGGCGCTTGACGGACCGCACCTGGCCGCGACGGTCCGCCGGGAGCTCGACCTGACCGGCCGGCCGATGCTGGTGCGCGCCTACTTCAGCGTCCACCGCCACCTGCCGGTCTTCCGGGACGGTCTCTTCGGGCGCGGCGTGATCGGGCTGTCCGAGGCCGGTCGGCATCGCTTTGACCGGTTTCCGGCGCTCGTGGCCGACGACCTCTTCCTCGACTCCTTGTTCGGGGCGGCCGAGAAACGGCAGGTCGACACGGTGAGTTCACGGGTGGCTACCCCGCGGCGCACCGGGGACCTGGTACGCCGGCTGAGCCGGGTCCGCGCAGGCAACTCGGCCATGCGTGCCGCCGCCCGCCAGGGCCAGGTCGGGGCCCGCGTCCACCCCGCGGCCCGCCTCTCCTGGCTTCGCGACGTGGTCCTCCCCCGGCCCTGGCTCGCCCCGGCCGCGCTCTGCTATGTGGCGATCACGGTCCTCGCCGCGCTGTCTGCCCGGGGCCACGCTGAAGGCGCGGCCGGTTGGGCGCGCGACGACTCGTCCCGACAGGAAGAGGCGCATGCCCGAGTCCGACGGTAGGCACGTGCCGACCGGCACCACCGTCAACATCTGCTTCCATGGCATCGGCGAGCCGCGCCGGGACCTCGAGCCCGGCGAGGAACGCTACTGGATCCGGCCGGACCAGTTCCACGCCATCCTGGACGACCTGCTCAGCTGGCCATCGGCGCGGATCAGCTTCGACGACGGCAACCTCTCCGACGTGCGGATCGGTCTGCCCGGGCTCACCGCCCGCGGCCTGTCGGCCGAGTTCTTCGTCGTGGCGGGGCGCCTCGGGACGACCGGCAGCCTGGACGCGGACGACGTACGGGAACTGCAGGGTCACGGCATGACGATCGGCACGCACGGAATGCACCACCGCTCGTGGCGCGGAATGGACGAGCAGACCACGTACGACGAGCTCGTGGCGGCCCGGGACCGTCTCGTCGAGGTGGTCCAGCAGGACGTCACGACGGCCGCCTGCCCGCTCGGGCAGTACGACCGGCGGGCGCTCGGCGAGCTCCGGCGGCTGGGCTACACCGCGGTCTTCACCAGTGACCGCCGGCCGGCCAGGCGAGCGGCGTGGCTTCAGCCGAGGTTCAGCGTCCGCCGCGACGACACGCCCGCCACCCTGCGGGCTGCCGTGGAGGCTAGCCGCGGCTGGCCCCGACGGATCCGGGGCGAGCTGGTGAGCGTGGCCAAGCGCTGGCGGTAGCCGGCGTCACCCGGCGGAGTGCACGGTTGCCGGCCCCGGCACCTCACGGATCTTCGCGGGCCTGAGCAGGTCCCGCGCCGCTGCCCGGCTGGTCTGCCGGCCGAGCAGTGCGCGGCTGGCCTCACGAGCCAGGAGCACGAACCAGTAGGCGGCGGTACGTGCAAGGCCGTGCCGGCGACGGTAGAGGCGCACCCGATTGAGGGTGAGCAGCGCCCACAGCTTCGGTGAGTGCCGGGAGTCACCCTCCAGGTGCACGGCGTGGGCCTCGGGTGCAAAGCGCGTAACGAGACCCGCGTCCCGGGCTCGCAGGGCGAAGTCGGTCTCCTCTGAGTAGAGGAAGAAGGACTCGTCCCAGGGGCCACATCGCTGCCAGCACTCTCGACTGATCAGCAGCGTGGAACCCTCGGCCCAGTCGGTGACCGACTCCCGGGCGTACCGGCGATCGTCGGTCACCACCTCGCCGATCAAGGCGTAACGGCCGGCTCTCCGGGCCCCGAGAATGGCGTCCCCGAGGGCACGGAGGATGGTGGGTTCGCGGCGCAGGGTCGGGATGAGCGCGCCTGCATCATCCACGATGTGCGGCACCGCGATGCCGGTGCCGTTCGTGCCGAGGGCGGCCAGCAGGGTCTCCACGCAGCCCGGCCGGAGCCGGACGTCGGGGTTGAGCACGAGCACCGCCGCGTGCGGCGGCGCTGCGGCCACGCCCGCGTTGATACCGGCGGCGTAGCCCGCGTTGCGTCCCATCTCGACCACGGTCGCCTCGGGCGCCAGGCGACGCAGGGCGGCCACAGTGCCGTCGGCGGAGGCGTTGTCGGCGACCGTCAGGTGCCAGGACAACGCGCCCAGCCCCGGGCCCAGTGCCGCGAGGAGATCAGGCAGCAGCCGCTCGCTGTTGTAGGTCACCACAACGACGGCAACCCTCACCTCGGTAACTCTCATCAGGTGCTCCCAGCCATGAAATGCCGCCTGTCACCGCTCGTGCAGCCGGGCGCGGATACCGCGCAGGACTCGGCCCGTCCCGCCGCTGCGGAGTCGAGCCCCGACGGCGCCGGTGCGCACCGAGCGCGCCAGCGCGAATTGTGCCCGCCGGGCGCCGGCCACCGCCCACGACCGGCCAACGCGTCCCTCGGCCACCGGCACCTCGTCATTTGTCAGCCGGCTCTTGTAGAGCGCCTCAGACTTGCCGAGGTCGATGTGTTCGATCCCATCGGCCGCACCGGCCTCGGCCATGCGGAGGCAGAGCAGGATGCCGGCGGAGTGCCGCGCCAGGTCGACGTCGTACGCGGGGAACCAGTAGGCGAGCACCGACCGGCTCCGCAGCCCGAGATGGGCGGCGACGGGCTGGTCTCCGGCGTAGAGCGTGGAGACCACGGCCCGGCAGTCGGCTGCGGACGACTGGCACAACTCCGTAAGCACCGCCTGGATCCACGGCGTTCGGAACCGGTCGTACTGCTGCGTCCGGCGGTACTGGTCCGACTTCCAGCGCCGCAGCGCGAGCATCACGCCCTCCCTACGGTCCTCCCACTCGAACCGCTCCTCGCCGAGCTCGCGCACCATGCGACGCTGCTTGCGCAGCGCCTGCCGGATCAGGTTCCCGTCGGTCATCCGGTCGTCGACGTAGCTCTGGTAGCCCTTCGACAGGTCGATGATGGGAGACCCGGCCACCCGAGCCTGGTACGGCGCGAAGGGTGCCTGATCGGCCAGCAGGTGGTCGAACTCCCACACGGCCAGCCCGCACGCCTTCAACAGCCGGACCGGGTCCCAGTCCAGGCCGGGACGGTGCACCAGGCCTTGACAGTCGGAGATGCCGGAGCCGATCGGCACTCCGATGACCCGATGCCTCACCTCATACGGGAAGAAGCCGACGATCTTCGGGCCGTCCTGCAGCACCGCCACCCGGGCAGTGGGGCGGCTACGACCGACCGCGAGGGCGAATTCCGGGGCGAGGAAGGGATTCTGCAGCCTCGGCTGGGACTCCTGCATCTGCCGCCACTCGGCGACCTCGGCCGGGCCGAGGTCACTCGGACGGACAACGGAGATCTGCATCGGTCGCCTTTCCCGGGACAACGCTGTTTTCGCCGCGGTTCATCGTGCCCGCTCCCGAAGCAAAGGTGAACCGGGGCCGGTGTCGGTTAGCCGTCTGCGCATGTGGACCTGTGGTGGCCCGTCGGCACCGTTCGGACGGCCGGGCCCAACCGTCAGTAGGCTCCGGCGCTTCACCGGCGGCCAAGGGCCCGGTACTCCCAACCCGCGGCCTGCCATCGGGCCGGGTCCAGGGCGTGCCGGCCGTCGGCGATACGCGGCCTCGCCACCACCCTACGCAGCGCCGCCGGGTCGATTTCCCGGAACTGCGACCACTCGGTCAGCAGCACCACCACGTCCGCGCCGGTCGCCACATCGAAGGCGCTGTCACCGTATTCGAGCGCCGGATACGCCCGGCGCGCGTTGGCCATGGCCACCGGGTCGAAGACCCGCACCCGTGCCCCTGCCCGGTGCAGGGCGCTCGCGACGTCGAGCGCGGGCGCGTCCCGGATGTCGTCAGAGTTCGGCTTGAACGCCGCGCCCAGGGCCGCCACCCGGACCCCGCGGACGTCCCCGCCGGCAAGATCGCGTACCAGGTCCACCATGCGTTCCCGGCTGCGCTGGTTGATCCCGTCCACCTCGCCCAGGAAGGCCACCGCCCGCCCCACGCCCAGCTCCTCGGCCCGGTGCATGAACGCGCGGATGTCCTTGGGCAGGCACCCGCCACCGAAGCCCAGCCCCGGCCGCAGGAACCGGCTGCCAATCCGCTCGTCGAGTCCCAGGGCCGTGGCCAGGTCGTGGACGTCCGCGCCGCTGGCCTCGCACACCTCTGCCATGGCGTTGATGTACGAGATCTTGGTGGCCAGGAAGCCGTTCGCCGCGACCTTGACCAGCTCCGCGGTCTGCGGATCGGTCACCAGCACCGGGCAGCCCTGGTCGACCACCGGAGCGAAGACCTCGCGCAGGCGTCGCTCGGCCCACCGGGAGGAAACGCCGAACACCAACCGGTCGGGACGCATCGTGTCGTCGACGGCGAAGCCCTCACGGAGGAACTCGGGGTTCCAGGCCAGCTCCACGGCGTCGCCGGCCGGCGCGACGGCGTGCATCAGGTCGGTGAGCCGGGCGGCGGTGCCGACCGGAACCGTGGACTTGCCGACGACCAGCGCACGTCGGTGCAGGCCACGGGCCAACGTGATCAGCGCCGCCTCGACATGCCGCAGGTCAGCCGCGTACGAACCGGCCCGCTGCGGGGTCCCTACGCAGAGGAAATGGACGTCGCCGAAGTCGGCCGCCTCGGCCAGGGACGTGGAGAAGCGCAACCGCCCCGAATCCAGCGCCTTCGCCAGCAACTCGGGAAGCCCGGGTTCGAAGAAGGGCACCTCGCCCGCGGCCAGCCGCTCGATCTTGTTCGCGTCGACGTCGACACCGAGCACCTGGTAGCCGAGCGTGGCCATGCACACCGCGTGGGTGGCCCCCAGGTAGCCGGTGCCGATGACGGTGAGCTTGGGGGCAGTGCCATCCACCGGTTCGATGCACCCGGTGTCCATGGTTTCCTCCAGACGGATCAGGACGCGACCGACAGCGCGTGCGCCAGTCGTGCGATGACGGGGTGCGGCGCGGTCAGTAGGCTCCGGAGCTCCGGACGACGGCGCTCAGCGTGCGGACCAGGATCACCAGGTCCATGGTCAGCGACCAGTTCTCCACGTACGACAGGTCGAGTCGGATGGACTCCTCCCAGGACAGGTCCGACCGGCCGGAAACCTGCCACAGCCCGGTCAGGCCGGGCTTGACGACCAGACGCCGGCGCATGTCTGACGGATAGTTGGCCACCTCACCCGGCAGCGGCGGCCGCGGTCCGACCAGCGACATGTCGCCCCTGAGTACGTTGACGAGCTGCGGGACCTCGTCCAGCGAGAGCCGGCGCAGCCAGCGCCCGACCCGGGTCACCCGGGGGTCCTGGCGCATCTTGAACAGCTCCCCGTCGGTCTCGTTGCGGTCGAGCAGTTCCGCCAGGCGTTCCTCGGCGTTCACGTACATGGTGCGGAACTTGTAGATGCGGAACGGCCGGCCGTTCTTGCCCACCCGCACCTGACGGAAGATGGCGGGCCCGCCGGCACCCGGGCTCATCCGGACCAGCACGGCGATCGCGAGCAGCACCGGGGCGGCGACGATCAGCAGCAGGAGCGCCGACACCCGGTCGAAGACCGCCTTGACGACCCGTCGGCCGCCCTTCAGCCGAGGGTGCTCGACGTGCAGCATCGGCAGGCCGTCGACGGGTCGGACGGTGGTGCGGTCGCCGGCCACGTCCACGAGGTTGCTGGCGACGATCAGGTCGACCTCGTCGCGTTCGAGTTGCCATCCCAACCGGCGCAGGGCGGATCCCGCCATCTCGGGACAGGAGAGCACGACGATCGTGTCCGCGCCCGCGCCCGTGACGGCCGCCGGAACGTCCGCGAAGGTGCCGAGGATCGGCGGCAGCCCGGCGGCGCGTGGCTCCGCGGTTCCCACCGGCAGATGCGGGAGACAGGCGCCGACCACGCCGAGCCCGTGGTAGCGCTCGCGGCGCAGCCTCCTGGTCATCTCCGCGACGGCGGTTTCGTGCCCGACCAGGATCACCCGGTGCAGCCGCTCACCGCGGGCCCACGACCGGTGGAGCTGCTGGCGGACCAGGTAGCGCATCGCGACGCCGGCGACGGTGACCAGAGGCATCGCGATGATCACGTAGCCTCTGGCGAGTCGGAAGTCGAACGCGAGGGAGACGACCGCCAACGTGGCGGTAACGGCGAGACCGGTTTGGAAGACCCGGACGTACTCATCATTTCCTACGAATAGATGGCGCGATTCATACGCTCGGTTGAGGGTGAGCGCCAGCACCCAGGCGAACGGCAGCGCAAGGGTGAGCCAGAGATGGCCACGGTTGTACGACTCCGCCGTCGCCGGGCCGAATCTAAGGCTCAGCGCCACCCCGGCCGACCCGGCACTGGCCGCGAGGTCAACGAGACAGAGTGTGGCCACGTAACGGGACTGCCAGCCAGTCCGGAGTGGATTGACCGATTGGCCTATCGGCGCCCAGTCACCCTGGCGCCTAGTCGTGTCTTCAATGACCTGCGCGATTTCTACCAATGCACACCGCCCCACGTACACGGGCCGACCAGCCACGCCCCTGTGGCTCGTCGTCCGGCTCGAGTTGGTGGTACCCGCGAAGACTGTGCGTCCGGGATCCCCTTCCCGGAAGGCGTAGGCGGGACCGACTGAGGTGAGCATGCTGACCAGGGACTCAATGCGCCAGCATCGTGTTCGGCATTTCTGAGCCAAAGTCGAATTGCCGACAACGCAGGCGCTGACTGGTGGCCGACCGCATACCGGACCGGGGTTTCACAATGGCCGTCCAGTTGCCCTGGTCAACCGAACGAGGCGGCGGTGACACTTTCGGACGTTGTCAGAATCGTTCGGTTTCCGGTTCCCAGGTGACCCTTCGCGGCCGGTAGCCTCGCGCCATGCGCGGAATACTTCTCGCGGGCGGCACCGGAACGCGGCTGTGGCCGATCACCCGTGCAGTGTCCAAGCAACTCATGCCAATCTTCGACAAGCCGATGATCTACTACCCGCTGTCCACATTGATCATGGCGGGCGTACGCGAGATCTTGGTGATCACCACACCCGAGGATCAGGACCAGTTCCGTCGCGTGTTCGGTGACGGGGCCCAACTGGGGCTGCGGCTGGAGTACGCCGTACAGCCACGCCCGCAGGGAATCGCGCAGGCCTTCCTCGTCGGCGCCGACTTCATCGGCGCCGAATCCGTGGCCCTGGTGCTCGGCGACAACATCTTCCACGGCGTCGGGCTCGGCCGGCAGCTCGCCGGTCACGCAGACCTCGTCGGCGGTCGGATCTTCGCCTACCAGGTGGCTGACCCCGGGGCGTACGGAGTGGTCGACTTCGACGCCGACGGCAGAGTGCTCTCGATCGAGGAGAAGCCGGCGGGGCCGAAGTCCCGCTACGCCGTGCCCGGGCTGTACTTCTACGACAACCGGGTGGTCGACTTCGCCCGCAAGCTCACGCCCAGCGCCCGTGGCGAGCTGGAGATCACTGCGGTGAACGAGATCTACCGAGAGCTGGGCGAGCTGTCCGTGACAGTGCTGGACCGGGGCACCGCCTGGCTGGACACTGGCACCTTCACGTCAATGATGCAGGCCGCCGAGTTCGTTCGGGTCATCGAGGAGCGCCAGGGCATGAAGATCGGGTGTGTCGAGGAGGTCGTCTGGCGGGCAGGCCTGATCGACGACGACCAGCTGCGGACGTTGGCCGAGCCGCTGTGCAGGAGTGGATACGGCGCCTACCTGCTCGGCCTGCTGGACCAGCAGCACCGCCGGGAGGTACGCCGATGAAGATCCGGCCGTTGAGCATCAACGGGGCCTGGGAGATCAGCCTGCAGCAGCACGGCGATCCGCGCGGGTTGTTCCTGGAGTGGTACCGCTCCGACCGGCTCGCCGCCGTGGTCGGCCATCCGCTGCGGCTCGCCCAGGCCAACCTCTCGATCTCCGCGCACGGCGTCGTCCGGGGCATCCACTTCGCCGACGTGCCCCCCGGCCAGGCCAAGTACGTGACGTGCGTCCGGGGGGCGGTCATCGACGTGGTGGTGGACGTCCGGGTGGGCTCGCCGACGTTCGGGCGGTGGGAGGCGGTCCGTCTCGACGACGACGACCGTCGTGCGGTCTACCTGAGCGAGGGCCTGGGACACGGCTTCTGCGCGCTGACCGACGATGCCACCCTCACCTACCTCTGCTCCACCAGCTACAACCCAGCCGCCGAGCACGCCGTGCACCCGCTCGACCCGGAGCTGGCGATCAGCTGGCCGACCGAGGCGCCGCTGCTGTCGGCGCGGGATGCCGCGGCGCCGACCCTGGCCGAAGCGCGGGCAGCGCGCCAGCTCCCGGACTACCCGACCTGCCGGTCCCAGCTGGCTGGCCGGACCTCCGGTACGACGCCCGCCTCGACGGAAGGAAGTCACCCGTGAGAATCCTGGTCACCGGCGGAGTCGGATTCATCGGGTCGGAGTACGTGCGCATGCTGTTGGCCGCGCCGGGCAGCACCGGCCCGAGGGACCCGCAGGTCGAGCCGACCGCCGTCACGGTGCTGGACAAGCTGACCTACTCCGGAAACCCGCAGAACCTGGCGCCGGTGCGGGATGACCGACGGCTGCGGCTCGTGCCGGGTGACATCTGTGACAGTGCCCTCGTCGACGAGGTCGTCGCCGACCATGACGTGATCGTCCATTTCGCCGCCGAGTCCCACGTGGACCGCTCCATCGAGGGCGCCGCGCCGTTCGTCGTCACCAACGTGCTCGGCACCCAGACCCTGCTCGACGCCGCACTGCGGCACGGCACGCAGCGGTTCGTGCACGTCTCCACCGACGAGGTGTACGGCTCCATCGACGAGGGCTCCTGGTCAGAGACCTGGCCGCTGTCGCCGAACTCCCCGTACTCGGCTTCCAAGGCCGGCTCCGACCTGCTCGCCCTGTCCTACCACCGCACCCACGGCATGGACGTGGTGGTCACCCGCTGCTCCAACAACTACGGGCCGTACCAGTTCCCCGAGAAGATCATCCCGCTGTTCGTCACCAACCTGCTCGACGGCGGCACCGTCCCGCTCTACGGCGACGGCGGGAACATCCGCGACTGGCTACACGTGCACGACCACTGCCGAGGCATCGCGCTGGTGCAGCAGAAGGGTCGTGCAGGCGAGGTGTACAACATCGGCGGCGGAACCGAGCTGACCAACAAGGAACTCACCGCCCGGCTGCTGCAGGCGTGCGGCGCCGGCTGGGACCGGGTCGTACCGGTCGCCGACCGCAAGGGCCACGACCGCCGCTACTCGCTGGACATCACCAAGATCAGCGAAGAGCTAGGGTACGCCCCCAGCATCGACCTCGAGCGCGGTCTGGCGCAGACGGTGCGCTGGTACCGGGAAAACCGGGCCTGGTGGGAGCCGCTGAAGTCGGCCAACGCGCCGGCCGTCGCCGCGTGAGTCGCCTGCTGGTCACCGGCGCCGGCGGCATGCTGGGGCGGGATCTGCTGGCCGTGCTGCGGCCGCGGGACGACCTGTCAGTCACCGCCACCACCCGCGCCGACCTCGACATCGCCGACCCGGACGCGGTGCGGGACGTCGTCGCCGGGCACGACCTCGTGATCAACACCGCGGCGTGGACCGACGTCGACGGGGCCGAAGCCCGGGAGCAGGCAGCCACCGCCGTCAACGGCGACGCGGTCGCCAACCTGGCCAGCGCCTGCGCCGCGACCGGGGCGCGGATGATCCACATCTCCACCGACTACGTCTTCCGAGGCGACGCCACCGAGCCGTACCCGGAGGACGCCCCGACCTGTCCGGTCAACGCGTACGGGCGCAGCAAACTCGTCGGAGAGCTCGCCGTGACCCGGTTGCTCCCCGACGCCGGCTACGTCGTGCGCACCGCCTGGCTCTACAGCGCGCACGGGCCCAACTTCGTCGCGACCATGCTGCGGCTCGCCGGGGAACGCGAGCGGCTCGACGTGGTGAACGACCAGCGGGGGCAGCCCACCTGGTCATACCGGCTGGCGGAGCAGCTCGTCGCGCTGACCGGCGCGGCGCTGGCCGGCCACGCCGCCCCCGGCGTCTACCACGGCACCGCCTCGGGCGAGACGACCTGGTACGGCCTGGCCCGCGCCGTGTTCGACCTGCGCGGCCTCGACCCGGACCGCATCCGGCCGACAACCAGCGACGGTTACCGGCGGTCCGCGCCCCGTCCGGCGTACAGCGTCCTGGGCCACGACCGCTGGCGTGCGGCGAACCTGCGGCCGCTGGCGGACTGGCGCTCGGCCCTGGCTGAGGCGTTGGCCACCGGTCGGACCCGTTAGGCGGGCAGCTCCAGCAAATACTCCTCGACCTCGGCGCCGCGGCCGTTGGCGTACCCGGAGTCCTCGCCGACCACCACGAACCCGCACTTGCGCAGCACCGCGAGGGAGGCGGCGTTGTCCTTGGCGGCGCGGGCGTGCACCGGGCGCTGGGGCAGCTCGCGCAGCAGTGCGGCCAGGGCCGCGGTGGCGTGGCCCCGCCCCCAGCGGGCCGGGTCGATCCAGTAGGTGACCTCGGTGCGCTCGCCGTCCGGGAAGGCGCTCACGTGGCCGACCACCGCGCCGTCGACCTCTGCGGTGCGGACCAGGATCTCCGGGTCGGTGAGCACCCGCGCCCAGTGCCGGGCGAACTCCCGGTGGTCGGCCGGGTCCGCCGGGCCGAACGCGGCCATCCGGTTGGCCTCCGGATCCTGCTGGTGCAGGAAGAACTCGACGAGGTCGTCCTCACGGACCGGGCGCAGCTGCACGTCGGAGGTCATCGGACGAGGGTACGCGCCGGGGGTCGTCGGTGGGGACCGCGGCCCCGGTCGGTGTCCCGTGCGGCCCTGCCGACCGCGGTTCGGGCGTGGGTAGGACGGAATCGGGCAGGCCGGGACGGGGTGAACCGCCGGTGCCGGGCCGTCCCGCCTCGCACAATGACCTGACCGACCGGACCGGGAGGGCTGATGGACCGACCTGTGGTGGCGGGAGTCGACGGATCGCCGCCGAGCCTGGTGGCCGCCGAGCACGCCGCACGCGCCGCGGTGCGGCGCGGACGCCCGCTGCACCTGGTGCACGGGTACCTGCACGCGCTGGGCTACGGGGTGCCGGTCGACCCGTACGAGCTGGGTGTGCCGGCGCCGAGTGCGGACGGGCGGGCGATGTTGGAGCGTACGGCGGCGGAGCTGGCCGCGCGCTGGCCCGGGCTGAGCGTGCAGGTCCGGCAGGTGGCCGGCGGGCCGGCGGCGACCCTGGTCGAGGAGTCCGGTCGGGCGGAGCTGGTGGTGGTCGGCAGCCGGGGCCTTGGCGGGTTCGCCGGCCTGCTGCTCGGCTCGGTCAGCACCCAGGTCGCGGGGCACGCGCGCTGCCCGGTGCTGGTGGTCCGTCCGGCCGAGCGGCCGGTGCAAGGGGCGGCCGAGGCGCCGGTGGTCGTCGGGGTGGACGGGTCGGAGCCGGCCCGGCTCGCCGTCACCCTCGCCGCCGAGGAGGCGGCCCGTCGCGGAGCCGGCCTGGTGCTGGTGCACGCCGAGGCCGCGGAGCAGGGCGCCGGGGAGACGGACCTGCTCGGCGCGGCCGCCGCCGAGGTACGCGGGCGGCACCCGGGTCTGGCGGTGGAGCAGCGCCCGGTCCGGGCGTCCGCGCCGCAGCAGGTACTCGTCGAGGCGAGCGGCCGGGCCGGACTGCTGGTGGTGGGTTCGCGGGGGCGGGGCGGCTTCGCCGGTCTGCTGCTCGGCTCGGTGAGCCAGGCGGTGGTGCAGCACGCCCACTGCCCGGTGCTGGTCGTCCACCAGCACGGGAGCTGACCGCGGCCCGCCGGGGTGGACGCCCCGGCGGGTGCGGTGGTGCTCAGGACTCGGAGTGGTCCAGCATCTGCTCGAAGCTGGTGGTGAGGGCGAACGGGTCGGCCGGGCCGGCCGACGGTGGACGTTGCCGGACCTGCTCGGCCAGCTCGCGGCCGGCGCGGGCGATACGCGACCGCAGCGCGCCGTCCGCACTGCCACCGGACCAGTCCTCCGGGGCGGCGAAGACCGCGGTGGGCATCACCACGGCGTGCAGGTAGCTGAACATCGGCCGCGCGGCGTGCTCCAGGGCGAGCGAGTGCCGGGCGGTGCCGCCGGTGGCGCCGATGAGCACGGGCCGGCCGACCAGCGCCTCCCCGTCCAGCACGTCGAAGAAGGACTTGAACAGCCCGCTGTACGACGCGTTGAAGATGGGCGTGACGGCGATCAGCGCGTCCGCGCCGGCCACCGCGTCCAGCGCCGAACGCAGCGCGGTCGAGGGAAAGCCGGTGAGCATGTTGTTCATGATGTCGTGGGCGTGCTCGCGCAGCTCCACCTGGACCAGCTCGACGGTCTCACCGGCCCGGACCAGCTCGTCGCGGACGGCCGCGGCGAGCTGGTCGGCGAGCAGCCGGGTGGACGAGGGTTGACTCAGCCCTCCCGAGACGACGGCCAGGGTGCGGCGGGTCATCGTGACCCCTCCGGCGCCTTGCCGGTCACGTCGTCGACGGCGTGCACGGTGCTGTCCTTGGCGCCGCCCGCGGCGGCGACCAGCGACGCGTGGGTCGGCGCGTCCGGCACGTGCGCCGGCCGCATCGATGCGAACTCCTTGCGCAGGACGGGGACGACCTCCTCGCCGAGCAGGTCCATCTGCTCGAGGACCGTCTTGAGCGGCAGCCCGGCGTGGTCGATCAGGAAGAGCTGACGCTGGTAGTCGCCGACGTAGTCGCGGAACCCGAGGGTCCTGTCGATCACCTGCTGCGGGCTGCCCACGGTCAGCGGGGTCTCGCTGGTGAACTCCTCCAGCGACGGCCCGTGACCGTAGACGGGAGCGTTGTCGAAGTACGGCCGGAACTCCCGGACCGCGTCCTGCGAGTTGCGCCGCATGAAGACCTGACCGCCGAGGCCGACGATCGCCTGGTCGGCGGAGCCGTGCCCGTAGTGCTCGAAGCGCTGCCGGTAGAGCGCCACCATCCGCTGGGTGTGCTCCTTGGGCCAGAAGATGTGGTTGTGGAAGAAGCCGTCACCGTAGTAGGCGGCCTGCTCGGCGATCTCCGGGCTGCGGATCGAACCGTGCCAGACGAACGGGGGAACGCCGTCGAGCGGGCGCGGCGTCGAGGTGAACGACTGCAGCGGGGTGCGGTAGCGGCCCTTCCAGTCGACCACGTCCTCACGCCACAGCCGGCGCAGCAGCTCGTAGTTCTCGATCGCCAGCGGGATGCCGGCGCGGATGTCCTTACCGAACCACGGGTACACCGGGCCGGTGTTGCCGCGACCCATCATCAGGTCCACCCGGCCGTCGGCGAGGTGCTGCAGCATCGCGTAGTCCTCGGCGATCTTGACCGGGTCGTTGGTGGTGATCAGCGTCGTGGCGGTGGACAGCAGCAGCCGCTCGGTACGCGCCGCGATGTGGCCGAGCATGGTGGTCGGCGACGACGGCACGAACGGTGGGTTGTGGTGCTCGCCGGCGGCGAAGACGTCGAGACCGACCTCTTCGGCCTTGAGGGCGATGGCCACCATGGCCTTGATCCGCTCATGCTCGGTCGGCTCCCGACCGGTGGTCGGGTCGACCGTGACGTCGCCGACGGTGAAGACTCCGAACTGCATGACCAGCTCCTCGCGTGTCCGCCCGGATCGTGTACCCGGACGGTGCGCACAACTTATTTGACATCGCAACTATTCCGCCGGCGGACGGTCCCCCCGTGGTCCCGGTCACTCGGTTTCGGGACCCGCCGGGCGTACCTGACGGGAGATGTCAGCAACCCGGGACAGGATGACGGCATGACCGATCGCGCCGAGGGCAGCTTCACGCTGGACAGCTGGGACCAGGAGCCGTACGACGAGGCGGAGGGCACCACGCTGGCCCAGGCCCGGATCACCAAGACCTTCTCCGGCGACCTGGCCGGCGCCAGCGTCACCCGGATCCTGATGTGCCGCACCCCGGTGGAGAGCTCGGCGGCGTACGTGGGCTTCGAGCGATTCACGGGCAGCCTCGCCGGCCGGGTGGGCAGCTTCGTGCTGCACCACACCGCCGGCGGCGACGCGGACGGCTCGACGCTGTCGTGGACCGTCGTACCCGACTCGGGCACCGGTGAGCTGTGCGGCCTGCGAGGCGGCGGGCAGATCATCAACGGCCTGGACGGCGGCCACGCCTACGTGCTCGACTACACGTTGCCCTGACCGCGCGCCGCGGCCGTCCGCCGGTGGGCGGACCCACCGCGGCGCGCTGGCTCAGCCGCCGGCGACCGAGGGCAGCACCTGCACCTCGGCGTCGTCACCCACCGGGGTGGCCAGCCCGCCCGAGTGCCGGCAGTCCTCGCCGTCGACGTAGACGTTGACGTAGCGGCGCAACTCGCCGCGCTCGTCGCGGATCCGGCGGGCCAGCCGCGGATGGCCCGTGGCCAGCTCGTCGAGGACCGCGCGCAGCGTGCCGGCCGCGCTGACGGTCAGCCGGCTGGCGCCGCCGGCCTCGCCGCGCAGTGGCCCGGGCAACAGCACGGTGACCACGTCACACCGCCGCGGCCCGGACGCAGAGCACGTCCGGCAGATGCGCGGCGACCAGCGACCAGGAGTCACCCTCGTCGCGGCTGGCGTACACCTCGCCGGAGCGGGTGCCGAAGTAGACGCCGCCCGGGGTGGCGTCGTCGGCGCACATCGCGTCGCGCAGCACCGCCGGGTAGAAGGGCCCCTCGGGCAACCCCACCGACAGTGGCTCCCACTTGCCGCCGGCGTCACCGGAGCGGAACACCCGGCAGCGGTGCTCGACCGGGAACCGCTCACCGTCGGCCACCAGGGGGAAGGTCCAGAGCGTGCCGGCACGCCCCGGGTGGGCCACCACCGGGAAGCCGAAGTCGCTGGGCAGCCCCTCGGCGATCGACGACCAGGTGCGGCCGTCATCGTCGGAGCGGTAGACGCCGTGGTGGTTCTGCGCGTAGAGCCGGTCGGGGTTGCCGGCGTCCCGAGCCACCTTGTGCACGCACTGGCCGAACTCGGGCCACTCGTCGGGCAGGAAGTAGGCCCGGATGCCGGTGTTTCCCGGCGCCCAGCTCGCCCCGGCGTCGTCGGAGCGGTAGACCCCGCCGGTGGACATGGCGACCAGGATCCGTTGCGGGTCACGCGGGTGCGGCAGCACCGTGTGCACCGCCTGACCACCGAACCCGGCCTCCCACTGCGGGCGGTGCGGGTGGTCCCAGAGCGAGCGGACCAGCTCGAAGCTGCGCCCGCCGTCGGTGGACCGGAACAGCGCCGAGGGCTCGGTGCCGGCCCAGACCACGTCCGGCTGGTCGGGGCCGGCCGGCATCAGCTGCCAGACCCGCCCCAGGCTCACCCCGGTGTCGGCCGGGAAGGCCACCGGCGCCTGGTCGGGCTCGTCCCAGGAGGCGCCGAGGTCGTCGCTGGTGGCGACGCTGGGGCCGAAGTGCGAGCTGGTCATCCCGGCCAGCAGCCGGGGGGTGGTGCGGCGGGTGTCGACGGCGACCGCGTACACCCCGGTCATCGGGAAGTGCGGGCCGCTGAGCTCCCAACTGCGCCGGTCATCGGCGCTGGTGGCGAGGAACAACCCCTTGGCCGTGCCGATCGCGAGCAGCGTTGCCATGACGGTCCTCCGTCCGTCGGCGGGCAGGTGCGGTGATTATGGCCACACCCACCGACAGAACCGCCAGGACCACGCCGGGCCGCCGGGCCGGACGATGCTCAGCGCCGGACGCGGGGAACGTGGCGGCGGTAGGCGCTGACCGTCGGGTCGCCGGCCAGCCAGAACCGCCACGGCACGTCGTGCGCCCCGGTGACGCCGACCCGCGGGCCGGCGACGACCGCGTCCTCCGGCACCAGCTCGGCCGGCGGGCGTAGCCGGACCGGGCCGTCCCCGAGCAGGTAGGTGCCGTACGCCGCCCGGTCGATACCGAGCGCCGCGCAGAGCCGGGCCGGGCCGCGGGCGAGATCCACGTCGCGACGCAGGGCCGGGCGCCGCGCCCGCGCGACGTCGAGCCCGTCCACCACCTCACCGGCGCGCAGCAGCACCCCGGCGGCCTCGCCCTCGACGCCCGTGACCACGTTCATGCACCAGTGCATGCCGTAGGTGAAGTAGACGTAGGCGTACCCGGCCGGGCCGAACATCACCGCGTTGCGCGGGGTACGCCCCCGGTGGGCGTGCGAGGCGGGATCGCCACCGTCGCCGGCGTACGCCTCGACCTCGGTGATCCGGACGGTGACCCCGCCCGCCTGCAGCCGGCAGCCCAGCAGCCCCCGCGCGGCCGGCAGCAGCGGGCCGGCGAGCAGATCCGCCAGCGCCGCCAGGTCGGTGTCGGCGGCGCGGTCACCCGGAAGGACGTTCATGGCCCCGACGGTACCCAGCCACCGACCCGACCATCCTGTCTCAACATTCTGTTGACAACGTTTCGTTGATGAGCTGTGATCGGGTCATGACTCCGGAAGAACAGTTCGCCCCGGCCCGGCCGCGCGCCCACCGCAGCTACGACGCGCTGCACCGGATCTCCGAGCGGCACGCCCGCACCGACGAACGCCGCCGCCGCTGGGCCCACCCCACCGTGGTCGACCCGTGGGAGGCGGTGGCGCTGGTCACCGCCCTCGCCGCCGGCGGCGCGCAGCGGGAGCCCGGGGAGGAGGCGGTCGACGCCGGCGACATCACCGCCGCGCTGACCCTGCTGCCGCACGTCCGCGCCGAGCTCGACGCGTTGGAGGCGGGCCTGCTGACGCTGGCCCGCGATCGTGGACTCACCTGGCAGTCCATCGCCCATGGGCTGGGCCTGGGCAGCGCGCAGGCCGCCCAGCAGCGCTACGAGCGGATCATCGCACGCTCCGGCGAGCAGACCGGCTGAGTCGCGCCGGGCGCCGCAGCGCCGCACGAGAACGTCGGCCGGTGTCAGCTGCCCGGCCGGGCGATCGGGCCGCCTCCCCGGGACGCGGCGCCGGACCGGCACGGCACGCGACCTCCGGGCGGGCCACTTTGCGGGCAGACTGTGCCCACGAGGAATCCGGGAGGGACGCGATGGACCGCGCGGAGATGCTGGCGTACTGCCTGGCGAAGCCGGGAGCCTGGTTGGACCAGCCCTGGGAGGGCGACGAGGTGGTGAAGGTGGGCAGCCGGATCTTCGCCTTCCTCGGCTCGGCCGAGGCGAAACCGACCGTCGGGATCAAGTGCGGCCAGACCCGCGAGGTGGCCGACGAGTGGCTGCGCCGGCACCCCTCCGACGCCCAGGTGATGCCCTACATCGGCCGGTCCGGATGGAACACGCTGCGCCTGGACGGCGGCATCGACGACGAGGAGCTGACCGAGGCGGTCGACGCGTCGTACGACATGGTGGTGGCGAAGCTCCCGAAGCGGGAGCGCCCCACGGCCTGAACCGGTCGCGGCGCCGGCGGCCAGCGCCGGCGCCGCGTCGAGCTCAGCGCGGTACGACCCGCTCGGTGGCCCAGTCCCGCCAGCCGGCCAGCCGGTCCGCGGCGGCGGCGAGCTGGTCGGCGACCGGGCCGGGGCCGGTGGAGCCGGGGGTGGTCCGGGCCGCGAGGGCCGAGCGGACCGAGAGCACGTCCCGTACCGACGGGTCGAGGTGCTCGCTGACGGCGGCCAGGTCGGCGTCGGAGACCTCCTCCAGCTCGCACTCCCGGGCGGCGCAGAGCGCCACCAGCCGGCCGGTGATCTCGTGCGCGTCGCGGAACGGCACACCGCGGCGGACCAGCCAGTCGGCGACCTCGGTGGCCAGCGAGAAACCGACGGGCGCGGCGGCGACCAGCCGGTCCACCCGGACCGTCATCGTGGAGATCATCCCGGCGAGGGCCGGCAGCAGCAGTTCCAGGGTGTCGACCGCGTCGAAGGCCGGCTCCTTGTCCTCCTGCATGTCCCGGTCGTAGGTCATCGGCAGGCCCTTGAGCATGGTCAGCACGGTCATCAGACCGCCGACCAGCCGGCCGGACTTGCCCCGGGCCAGCTCGGCGACGTCCGCGTTCTTCTTCTGCGGCATGATCGACGAGCCGGTGGCGAACGCGTCGTCCAGCTCGACCCAACCGAACTCGTGCGACGTCCACAGCACCACCTCCTCACCGAGGCGGGACAGGTGCACCCCGATCAGCGCGGTGACGAAGAGGAACTCGGCGACGAAGTCCCGGTCGGCGACCGCGTCCATCGAGTTGGCGAACGACGTGCGGAAGCCCAGCTCCTTGGCGACCGCCACCGGGTCCAGCGGCAGGCCGGAGCCGGCCAGCGCGCCGGCGCCGAGCGGGCTGACCGCCGCCCGGTGGTCCCAGTCGCGCAGCCGCTCCAGATCGCGTAGCAGCGGCTGGACGTGGGCGAGCAGCCAGTGCCCGAAGGTGACCGGCTGGGCGTGCTGGAGGTGGGTCATGCCGGGCGCGGCCGTGTCGATGTGCCGCTCGGCCTGCTCGACCAGCGCCTCGGCCAGCTCGACCAGCCGGCTGGCCACGCCCCGGGCGTGGTCACGCAGGTAGAGCCGCAGGTCCGTCGCGACCTGGTCGTTGCGGGACCGGCCGGCGCGCAGCTTGCCGCCGAGGCTGCCGAGGCGCTCCAGCAGCCCCCGCTCCAGCGCGGTGTGCACGTCCTCGTCGTCGACAGTGGGCCGGAACACCCCGGAGGCGCAGGCGGCCTCCAGGTCGTCCAGGGCGGCCAGGATCCGACCCAGCTCCTCCGGGTCGAGCAGGCCGGCGCCGGCGAGCACCCGGGCGTGCGCCCGCGAGCCGGCGATGTCGTACGGGGCCAGGCGCCAGTCGAACTGCACGCTGACCGACAACCGGGCGAGCGCCTCGGCGGGGCCGCCGGCGAACCGGCCGCCCCACAGGCTCGTCCGGTTGGTGGCGGCGCTGTTCTCGGTCAGGCTCTTGTCGTCCACGCCGCCCATTGTGGGGGTCACTGTGCCGCGCCGCCCAGCCGGGCGTCCCGCGCCGCGGCCATCTTGCTGGGCAGGCCCCACAGCTGCACGAAGCCCTTCGCGAGGGACTGGTCGAAGGTGTCGCCGGTGTCGTAGGTGGCCATCCCGAAGTCGTAGAGGCTCGCCTCGGAGCGCCGGCCGGTCACCGTGGCGCGGCCACCGTGCAGCGTCAGGCGCACCTCACCGGTGACGTGCCGCTGGGCGTCGTCGATGAAGGCGTCCAGCGAGTCCTTCAGCGGGGAGAACCAGAGGCCGTCGTAGACCAGCTCGCCCCAGCGCTGGTCGACGCCGCGCTTGAACCGGGCCAGGTCCCGCTCCACGGTGACCGCCTCCAGCTCCTGGTGGGCGGTGATCAGCGCGATCGCACCGGGAGCCTCGTACACCTCGCGGCTCTTGATGCCCACGAGGCGGTCCTCGACCATGTCGAGCCGGCCGACGCCCTGGGCGCCCGCGCGCCGGTTCAGCTCCAGGATCGCCTGGTACGGGGTGACCGTCTCACCGTCGATCGCCACTGGCACGCCGGCGTCGAAGGTGATCACGACCTCGTCGGCGTCGCGCTCCTGCGCCGGGTCCGAGGTGTACGAGTAGAGGTCCTCGATCGGCGCGTTCCAGATGTCCTCCAGGAAGCCGGTCTCCACCGCACGGCCCCACAGGTTCTGGTCGATGGAGTACGGCGACTTGGCCGACACGTCGATCGGCAGCCCCTTCTCCTCGGCGAAGGCGATCGCCTTGTCCCGGGTCCAGGCGAAGTCGCGGGCCGGCGCGATGATCTTCAGGTCGGGGGCGAGCGCGTTCAGGCCGACCTCGAAGCGGACCTGGTCGTTGCCCTTGCCGGTGCAGCCGTGCGAGACGATCGTTCCGCCGTGCTTGCGCGCCGCGGCCACCAGGTGCTTGACGATCAGCGGCCGGGACAGCGCGGAGACCAGCGGGTAGCGGTCCATGTAGAGGGCGTTGGCCCGGATCGCCGGCAGGCAGTAGTCGGCGGCGAACTCGTCGCGCGCGTCGACGACCTCGGACTCGGCGGCGCCGCAGTCCAGCGCGCGCTGCCGGATGGCGTCGAGGTCCTCGCCGCCCTGGCCGACGTCGACCGCGACCGCGATCACCTCGGCGCCGGTCTGCTCGGCCAGGTACGGAATGGCGACGGAGGTGTCGAGACCTCCGGAGTAGGCAAGGACGACCCGCTCGGTCATGGTGTGCTGCTCCCTTCAACGTTGTCTTCCCGGCGGGCCCAGCCGGCGAGCTTGTCGCCGAGCGCGGCCCCGCCGACGGCCTCGCGGGCCACGACGAGGATGGTGTCGTCGCCGGCGATGGTGCCGACGACCTCGGGCAGGCCCGCTCGGTCCAACGCGCTGGCCAGGTACTGGGCTGCGCCCGGCGGGGTACGCAGCACGGCGATGTTGCCGCTGGAGTCGACCCCGTTGAGCAGCTCGCGCAGCAGCCGGACCAGCCGGGCGGGGGCCGCCTCGGCGTCGCGCAGCGGCCGGTGGCCGTCCTCCGGGATGAGGTAGACGGCCGGGCCGTCGCCGCCGCGGACCTTGACCGCGCCCAGCTCCTCCAGGTCCCGGGAGAGGGTGGCCTGGGTGACGCCGACCCCGTCGGCGGCGAGCAGGTCGGCCAGCTCGGTCTGCGAACGGATCGCCTTGTCGCGAATCAGTTCCACGATCCGGGCGTGCCGGGCGGCACGGGTCAGCGGGGCGGTCATCGGGGCTCCTCGGTCGCGCCCGGCGCCGCCGCGCCCGGGACGGCGGGTCCGGCCCCGAGGAGGAACGTCAGCAGCGCCTTCTGGGCGTGCAGCCGATTCTCCGCCTGGTCGAAGACCGCGCTCTGCGGACCGTCGAGCACCTCGTCGGTGATCTCCTCGCCACGGTGCGCGGGCAGGCAGTGCAGCACGATCGCGCCGGGCGCGGCGCGCCCGAGCAGCTCGGCGTTGACCTGGTACGGCCGGAACGGGGTGAGCCGATCCAGGCCGTCGTCCTCCTGGCCCATCGAGGTCCAGGTGTCGGTGGCCAGCACGTCGGCGCCGTCGGCCGCGTCCACCGGGTCGGTGAGCAGCCGCACCGACCCGCCGGTGCCCGCGGCGATCTTCTCCGCCCGGGTCACCACCTCCGGGTCGGGGGTGAAACCGGCCGGCCCGGCGATGCGTACGTGCATCCCGGCGGTCGCTCCGGCGAGCAGGTAGGAATGGGCCATGTTGTTCGCGCCGTCGCCGAGGTACGCCACGGTCCGCCCGGCGGTGCCGCCGCACCGTTCGCGCACGGTGAGCAGGTCGGCCAGCAACTGGCAGGGGTGGAACGTGTCGGTGAGCGCGTTGACCACCGGCACGGTGGCCGCGTCGGCGACCTCGGCGATCCGGTCGTCGCCATGGGTGCGCAGCACGATCGCGGCGACGTAGCGGGAGAGCACCCGACCGGCGTCGGCGAGGGTCTCCCCCCGGCCGAAGTGGGTGACCTGGGTGTCCACGACGAGCGGGTGCCCGCCCAACTCGGCGATGCCCACGTCGAAGGAGATCCGGGTGCGCAGGCTCTGCTTGTCGAAGAGCACCGCCACCGAGCGGGGACCGGCAAGCGGCCGGTGGCCGAACCGGTCGGCCTTCATCCGCGCGGCCAGGTCGAGCACCGCCGACTGCTCGGCCGGCGAGAGGTCGTCGTCGCGCAGGAAGTGCCGGATCATGCGCTCGTTCCCGTCGCGGTGGCGGTGGTCGGCGTGGGCGTGCCCGTCGAGATCCTGGACGATTTCGGCCCCTGGAGAGGCGCTTTCCCTCCAAGATCCGCACCGACGGAGGTGCCCGAGGGGGCGGTGCCGGCGGCGGCGGGTGACGCCGCGTCCAGGGCGGCCGGCAGGGCGGCCAGGAAGGCGTCGGCCTGCTCGGCGGTGAGGATCAGGGGCGGGGCGAGCCGGAGCACGCCCGGCTGCACCGGGTTGACCAGGAAGCCGGCCTCGCGCAGCGCCTCGGTCGCCACCGCGGCCACCGGCGCGGTCAGCACCACGCCGAGCAGCAGCCCGGCGCCGCGTACGCCGGCGATCAGGGGGTGGCCCAGCGCCTCGACGCCCCGACGCAGCCGCTCACCGACCCGCTTGACGTGGTCGAGGAGCCCCTCCTGGGCGATGGTGGAAACCACCGCCAGGGCGGCGGCGCAGCTGACCGGGTTGCCGCCGAAGGTGGTGCCGTGCGAGCCGGGGCCGAGCAGGTCGGCGGCCGGACCGAAGGCCAGGCAGGCGCCGATCGGCAGGCCGCCGCCCAGCCCCTTGGCCAGGGTGACCACGTCGGGCTCCACGCCCTCGGCCTGGTGCGTGAACCAGTGCCCGGTGCGCCCGACGCCGGTCTGCACCTCGTCGAGCACCAGCAGCGCGCCGTGCCGCGTGGTGATCCGCCGGGCTGCGGTGAGGTAGCCGGCCGGCGGGACGACGACGCCGTTCTCGCCCTGGATCGGCTCCAGGATCACCATCGCCGTGGCGTCGGTGACGGCCGCCTCCAGCGCGGCCACGTCGCCGTAGTCGACGTGGGTGACCTCGCCGGGCAGCGGGCGGAACGGGTCGGTCTTGGCCGGCTGCCCGGTCAGTGCCAGCGCGCCCATGGTGCGGCCGTGGAAGCCGCCCACGGCGGCGACCACGTGGCTCCGCCCGGTACGCCGGGAGAGCTTGAACGCGGCCTCGTTCGCCTCCGCGCCGGAGTTGGCAAAGAACACCCGGCCGGGCCGGCCGGCCAGCGCCAGCAGCAGCTCGGCCAGGGCCACCGGCGGCTCGGCGACGTAGAGGTTGGAGACGTGGCCGAGGGTGGCCACCTGCTTCGACACGGCTGCCACCACGGCCGGGTGGGCGTGGCCGAGGGCGTTGACGGCGATGCCGCCGAGCAGGTCGACGTACTCCCGGCCGGCGTCGTCGACCACGACGGCGCCGGAGCCGGCGACCAGCGCCAGCGGCGGCGTGCCGTAGTTGTCCATCATGGACTGGCCCCAGCGCTGCACCAACGTGCTCATGACGGCACCGTGCCTTCCTTGTTCGCGACTGGGGGGCTCGCAAGCTCACCTCTCGCGCTCACCACCATCGTTCCGAACCCTTCCGACGTGAACACCTCGAGCAGCGTGGAGTGGGCGACCCGGCCGTCGACGACGTGGGCGGCGGGCACTCCCCCGCGCACCGCCCGCAGGCACGCCTCCATCTTCGGCACCATCCCCGACTCCAGGCTCGGCAGCAGCTTCGCCAGGTCGTCGCCGTCGATCTCGGAGATCAGGCTGGTGGTGTCCGGCCAGTCGGCGTAGAGACCGGGCACGTCGGTGAGCACGACCAGCTTGCGGGCGTGCAGGGCGACGGCCAGCGCGGCGGCGGCGGTGTCGGCGTTGAGGTTGTGCAGCACCCCGTCGACGTCCGGCGCGACCGTGGAGATCACCGGGATCCGGCCGGCCGCGATCAGGTCGGTCACCGCCGAGACGTCCACCGACTCGACGTCGCCGACCTGGCCGACGTCGACCGGCTCCCCGTCCACGTACGCGGGGCGGCGCACCGCGGTGAACAGCCGGGCGTCCTCACCGGAGAGCCCGACCGCGTACGGCCCGTGCGAGTTGATCAGCCCCACCAGCTCCCGGCCGACCTGGCCGACCAGCACCATCCGGACCACGTCCATCGCCTCGGGGGTGGTGACCCGCAGGCCGCCCCGGAACTCGCTGGCGATGCCGAGCCGGCCCAGCATCGCGGAGATCTGCGGGCCACCACCGTGCACCACGACCGGCTTGAGGCCGGCGTAGCGCAGGAAGACCATGTCGGCGGCGAAGGCCCGCTGCAACTCGGGATCGATCATCGCGTTGCCGCCGTACTTCACCACCACGGTGGAGCCGGAGAAGCGGGCCAGCCAGGGCAGCGCCTCGATCAGCGTGGCCGCCTTGGCCTGGGCCCGGGTGAGGTCGGTGCCGAGGCTCATGTGGAGTACGCCGAGTTCTCGTGCACGTACGCGTGCGACAGGTCGTTGGTCCAGATCGTCGCGGCCGAGGCGCCGGCGTGCAGGTCGATCCGGATGGTCACGTCCCGCCCGCTCAGGTCGACCTTCGACCGGTCCTCGGCGGCGGCGCCGGCCCGGCACACCCAGACCCCGTTGACCGCCACGTCGATGCGGTCCGGCTCGAAGGCGGCGGCGGTGGTGCCGACGGCGGCGAGGATCCGGCCCCAGTTCGGGTCGTTGCCGAACAGCGCCGTCTTGACCAGGTTGTTGCGCGCCACCGACCGGCCCACCTCGACCGCGTCGTCCTCGGTGGCGGCGTCGACTACGTCGATGGCGATCTGCTTGGTGGCGCCCTCGGCGTCCGCGATGAGCTGCTGGGCCAGGTCGTGGCAGGCGGCGGTGACCGCGGCGGTCAACTCCTGCGGGGTCGGCTCGATGCCGCTGGCTCCGCTGGCCAGCAGCAGCACCGTGTCGTTGGTGGACATGCAGCCGTCGGAGTCGATCCGGTCGAAGGTGAGCCGGGTCGCCGCGCGCAGCGCCGCGTCGAGCGTCTCCGGCCCGGCCACCGCGTCGGTGGTCAGCACGCAGAGCATGGTGGCCAGCGCCGGCGCCAGCATGCCGGCGCCCTTGGCCATCCCGCCGACGACCCAGCCGCTGCCCCGGGCCACCGTGGTCTTCGGTCGGGTGTCCGTCGTCATGATCGCCTCGGCGGCCGCCGGGCCGCCGTCGCGGGACAGCCCCCGGATCGCCGACCGGACGCCGGGCAGCAGCTTCGGCATCGGCAGCCGCTCACCGATCAGGCCGGTCGAGCAGACCGCCACGTCGCCGGCGCCGAGCATCAGCCGCGGGCTCACCGAGGTCAGCGCGGCGGCGGTGTGCTCGGCGGTGGCGTGGGTGTCCTGGAAGCCGCCCGGGCCGGTGCAGGCGTTCGCACCGCCGGAGTTGAGCACCACGGCCCGGACCACGCCGCCGCTCACGACCTGCTGGGTCCAGAGCACGGGTGCGGCCTTGACCCGGTTGGCGGTGAACACGCCGGCCACGCCGGCGTCCGGCCCGTCGTTGACCACGAGCGCGACGTCGGCGCCGCCGTTGGCCTTCAGGCCGGCGGCCACCCCTGCTGCCCGGAACCCCCGGGGGGCGGTGATGCTCATGGTGCGATCCCCCAGACGGAGAGGCCCGTCGTCTCCGGCAGGCCGAACATCAGGTTGGCGTTCTGCACGGCCTGACCGGCGGCGCCCTTGCCCAGGTTGTCCAGGGCGCTGAGCACGATCAACCGGCGCGAGTCGACGTCGACGGTGGCCTGCAGGTGGCAGGAGTTGGAGCCGAGGGTCGCGGCGGTGTGCGGCCACCTGCCCTCGGGCAGCACGTGCACGAACGGCGCGTCCGCGTACGCCTCGGCGAGCACCGCCTGCGGGTCGGCGCCCCGGGCCGGCAGCGCGGTGACCGTGGCCAGGATGCCGCGCGGCATCGGGGCGAGCACCGGGGTGAACGACAGGCCGGTCGCCCCGGTGGCCTGCTTGATCTCCGGAACGTGCTGGTGGGTGCCGACCCGGTAGGGCGACAGGTTCCCCATCACCTCGCTGGCGAGCAGGTGCGCCTTGGCGGCCTTGCCGGCGCCGGAGGTGCCGGAGGCGGCGACCACCACCACGTCGGCCGGGTCGGCGACGCCGGCGGCGATCAGCGGGGCGAGCGCCAGGATGGTCGCGGCGGCGTAGCAGCCGGTGTTCGCCACCCGGGTGGCGGCGGCGATGCGCTCGCGCTGGCCGGGCAGCTCGGGCAGCCCGTACGTCCACGGGCCGGCGTGCGTGCCGCCGTAGTACTGGGCCCAGGCGTACGGGTCGGCCAGACGGTGGTCGGCGCCCAGGTCGACGATCCGCACCCCGGACGGCATCTGGGCGGCGAGTGCCGCCGACTCGCCGTGCGGCAGGGCCAGGAAGGCCAGGTCCGCGTCGGCCAGGGACGCCGGGTCGGTCTCGCCGAGCACCAGGTCGAGCCCGGTGAGCTGCGGGTGCACCACGTCGAGGCGGTGCCCGGCCTGGCGGTGCGCGGTGGCCGCCACCAGGTCGAACTCCGGGTGCCCGGCGACCAGACGCAGCAGTTCGCCTCCGGCGTAGCCGCTCGCCCCGGCGACCGCGACTCGGATTCCCATACTCACCTCCGCATGTTTATGCACCGAAGGTTAGCAACGATCACCGGCGCCCGCAAGTTAATACGGAGTTATGCATGACCACTCTCGGCGTCGTGCATCGGACCCGGAAACGACGGCGGCCCCCGTACCACTCGGGTACGGGGGCCGCCGGGCGTGCGACGTCAGGCGCCGCGCAGGATGGCGCCGAAACGCTCCGCGGCCACGGCCACCGCCGCGTCGCGGGCGGCCACCGCCTCCTCCACCGTCAGCGTCCGGTCCGGCGCGCGGAAGGTGAGCTTGTACGCCAGCGACCGGCGGCCCGCGCCGAGCTGCTCCGAGGCGTATACGTCGAAGAGCCGCACGCTCTCCAGCAGCTCGCCGGCCCCCGCCTCCAGGGCCCGGCGCACCTGCTCGGCCGGCACGGAGGCGTCCACCACCAGGGCCACGTCGATCAGCGCCGGCGGGAAGCCGGAGACCGCCGGAGCCGGCAGCACCGGCGCCGCCGGCAACACGTCCAGGTCCAGCTCCATGGCGCTGGTGCGGCGGGGCAGTTCCAGCGCGGCCACCACCGCCGGGTGCAGCTCGCCGGCGTACCCGACCGGCAGGCCGTCGACCCGCAGCTCGGCGCAGCGGCCGGGGTGCCACGGGGCCTGCTCGGCGGCCCGCACCTCGATGCGCTGCTCCGGGATGTCCGCGGCGGCGAGCACCGTCCGGGCCGCCTCGATCGCGTCCGCCCAGCCGGCGGCGCGGCCCGGCCCCCACCAGCCGGCCGGGTCGAGGTCCCCGGTCAGCACCGCGGCGACGTGCACCGGCTGCGCGGGCACCACCGCGTCGGCGGCAGCGAACTCGTCGTCGGTGGGACGCCGGTCCACGCCCATCGCCGGCGGGCTGCCGGCGTCGACGCGCGGGTGGAAGACCGTCCCGATCTCGTAGAGCGCCAGGTCGCGCTGACCACGGCCGAGGTTGCGCTTGAGGATGCCCAGCAGCGGGCCGAGCAGGGCGGTACGCAGCAGCGGCTCCTCCTCCGACAGCGGGTTCGCCAGCCGCACCGCGGGCCGGCGCGGGTCGTCCGCCGGCAGGCCCAGCAGGTCGGCCAGCTCGGCCGACACGAACGGGTGCGCGAGCACCTCCACGTACCCCCGCTCGGCCAGCGACCGGGCGACCGCCCGGCGCCGGCGCTGACTCGGGGTCAGCCCGCGCCCGGGCGGCGCGGCCGGCAGCACCGACGGCACCCGGTCGTACCCGTCGAGGCGGACGACCTCCTCGACCAGGTCGGCCGGGTCGGTCAGGTCGGGTCGCCAGCTCGGCGGGGTGACGCTGAGCGCCACCCCGGCGCCGCTGGCCACGCCGACCGCACCCGGGTCCTCGGCCAACCGGTCCGCGCCCTGCGCGACCGTGCAGCCGACCTGCTCCAGCAGGGCGACCACCCGCGCCGGCGGGTAGTCGACCCCGACCCGCCGGGTCGGCAGGTCCGCCGGCAGCGTGATCGGGGTACGCGGCCGGACGTGGTCGAGGTCCAGGATCTCCGTGCCCGGGGTGCCGCCACCGTGCTCGGTGAGCAGCCGTACCGCGCGGTCCAGCGCGACCAGCGGCAGGGCCGGGTCGACCCCGCGCTCCCACCGCTTCGCGGCCTCGCTGAACAGCTTGTGCCGGCGGGCGGTACGCCCGACCATCGCCGGGTCCCAGTGCGCCGCCTCGAAGAGCACGTCGGTGGTGTCGGCGATGACCTCGCTGGTCTCACCGCCCATCACCGCGGCCAGCGAGATCGGCCCGGTGTCGTCACAGATGACCATGTCGTCGGCGACGAGCACCCGGTCGACCCCGTCGAGGGTGGTGAGCTTCTCCCCCGGCAGGGCGCGCCGGACCACCAGCAGCCCGGCGATCCGCTCGGCGTCGAACGCGTGCATCGGCTGGCCCAGTTCGAGCATCACGTAGTTGGTGATGTCGACCGGCAGCGAGATGCTGCGTACGCCCGCCGTGGTGAGCCGCTGCCGCATCCAGGCCGGTGTCGGCGCGGTCGGGTCGACGCCACGGACCAGGCGGGCGGTGAACCGGTCGCAGCCGACCGTGTCGCGCACCTCCACCGGGTACGCCGGCGCGTCGGTGCCGCCCGGAGCGGGCACCAGGGCCGGGTCGCGGAACGGCACGCCGAGCGCGTGCGACAGCTCCCGGGCCAGGCCGCGCAGGCTCAGCGCGTACCCCCGGTCCGGGGTGATCTCCAGCTCCAGCACCACGTCGTCGAGGCCGACCACGCCCCGCGCGTCGTCGCCGGGCTTGGCCGGTACGTCGGCGGGCAGCACGATGATGCCCGAGTGGTCCTCGCCGATGCCCAGCTCTTTGGCAGAGGTGATCATGCCGTTGGAGTTGCGCCCGTAGGTCTTGCGGGCGCCGATGGCGAAGCCGCCGGGCAGCACGCCGCCGGGCAGGATCACCACCACCCGGTCGCCCACGGCGAAGTTGCGCGCCCCGCAGACGATCTCCTGCGGCTCGCCGGTGCCGTTGGCGTCGCCGACGTCGACCCGGCAGAACCGGATCGGCTTCTTGAAGCCGGTGAGCTCCTCGATCTCGCGTACCTCACCGACGACGAGCTGACCGGTGACGGTCTCGCGCAGGTCCACCACGGACTCGACCTCGATGCCGAGGTCGACCAGGGCCTGCTCCAGGTCACCGGTGGACACCTCGGCGGGGATGTCGACGTACTCCCGCAGCCAGCTGACAGAAACTCGCATGACTTCAGACCACCGTTCCCGTGTCTCGTACCCGCATCGCCTACGCCCCGGTGGAGAGCCCGCGGCTGAACCGCACGTCGCCCTCGAAGAGATGACGGATGTCGCTGACCCCGTGCCGGACCATCAGGGTCCGGTCGATGCCCATGCCGAAGGCGAATCCGGAGTAGACCTCCGGGTCGACGCCGCAGGCGCGCAGCACCCGCGGGTTGACCATTCCGCAGCCGCCCCACTCGACCCACTGCGGACCGTCACGGTGCTCGGGGAACCAGACGTCGAACTCCGCCGACGGCTCGGTGAAGGGGAAGTAGTGCGGACGCCAGCGGGTCTTCGCCCCGGGGCCGAAGATGGCCCGGGCGAAGTGGTCGAGGGTGCCGCGCAGGTGCGCCATCGTGATGCCCTTGTCCACGACCAGGCCCTCGGCCTGGTGGAAGACCGGGCTGTGGGTGGCGTCCACCTCGTCGGTGCGGTAGACCCGGCCGGGCACGATCACGTAGATCGGCGGCGTGCGGCTGAGCATGGTGCGGGTCTGCACGGTGGAGGTGTGCGTGCGCAGCACCAGGCCGGAGCCCTCCGGTGCGATGTGGAAGGTGTCCATCAGCCCGCGCGCCGGGTGGTCGGCGGGGATGTTCAGCGCGTCGAAGTTGACCCACTCCAGCTCGACCTCGGGGCCCTCGGCCACCTCGTAGCCCATCCCGACGAAGAGGTCGCTGATCGCGTCCATCAGGGTGCTCAGCGGGTGCCGGGCGCCGCGCGGACGCCGGTCGTAGGGCAGGGTGACGTCCACCCGCTCCTCGACGAGCACCCGCTCGGCCTGCTCGCGCTCCAGCACCTCGGAACGGTCCGCGTAGGCGGTCTCGATCGCGCGGCGGGCCTCGTTGACCCGCTTGCCGGCGTCGGACTTCGCGGCCGGCGGCAGCGCGCCGATCTCCCGGCGGGCCAGCGAGACCGGGGACCGGTCACCGAGGTGCGCGGGGCGCAGCGCGGTCAACGCGTCCGGGTCGGTGGCTTCGGCGAACGCCTTCGCGGCATCGGCGACTGCCTCGGCCAAGGCGGCCGGGTCGAGCAGGGCGACCTGCTTCGGGTCGTACGGATCGTTGCGGTAGCTCATGGCGTACGGGCACTCCCTCACGGCGGCGCCAGCCCTCAGCGGGGCGGCGATGCGAGTCTACGGACGCGCGGCTGTGCCGCAGCCCGCCGGTGGGAGTAGTGCGGGGAGCAGGTCAGGCCCGCCGCCCGCCGACACCGGCGGGCTGGCTAAACGAACGCCGTGGCGCGTTCATGGACGGACGCTCTCCCCTGCTGTCTGTCGCGCCGGGTGTGGACACCATCAGCGCTGTGCTCTCGCTGAAGCGTACAGGCAGACGGCGGCGGCCGCAGCCAGGTTGAGGCTCTCCGCACGCCCGTGCAGCGGCACCCGGACCCGGGCGTCGGCCGCGGCGGTCAACTCGTCGGGCAGCCCGTGCGCCTCGGAGCCGAACAGCCAGGCGGTCGGGGCGGCGAGCCGGCCGGAGTCGGCCAGGTCGTCCAGGTCGCTGTCGCCGTACCCGGTCGTGGCCAGCACCGTCAGCCCGGCGGCGCGCAGCGCCGTGACCACCTCGGCGGGGTCGGCGGCGCGCACCACGTCGACGTGGAAGAGGCTGCCGGCGGAGGCCCGTACGCACTTGCCGTTGTACGGGTCCACGGCGTCACCGGCGAACACCACCGCACCCGCCCCGGCGGCGTCGGCGGTGCGCAGCACCGTGCCGGCGTTGCCCGGGTCGCGGATCTCGGCGAGCACCGCCACCAGGCGGGGCCGGCCGGCGAGCGCCCGCTCCAGCGACACGTCGAGGTGCCGGCAGACGGCGACCACGCCCTGCGGGGCGACGGTCTCGGTCAACGCGGCGAGGGCCTCGTCGGTCACCTCGGAGACCGGCACGTCGGCCCGCGCCGCGGTGGCGGCGAGCTCGGCGTGGCGGTCCAGCGCGGTGGGCGTACCGAAGAGTTCGGTGACCAGGTCGGGCCGCGCGAGGGCCTCGCGGACCGCCTGCGGTCCCTCGGCCAGGAAGCGGCCGGCGGCCTCGCGGTCGCGGCGGCGCTGGAGTCGGCGGGCGGCGACCACCCGGGGTGTACGCGGGGTGAAGGGCATGGTGTCCGGTCCTCCGGCACGACCGAGGCGCCTTCCGTGCGGTGGTGCCGGCACGGAAGACGCCTCGCTGCGTGGTGCGGGGATCAGGCGGCCTGAGCCGCCGCGCCGCCGGTGCCCTCGGCCGCGACCGCGGCCCGGGCCAGCTCGACGATCGCCGCGAAGGCGGCGGCGTCGTTGACGGCCAGGTCGGCCAGGATCTTGCGGTCGACCTCGATGCCGGCCAGGCGCAGGCCCTGGATCAGGCGGTTGTAGGTCATCCCGTTGGCCCGGGCGCCCGCGTTGATCCGCTGGATCCAGAGCTGCCGGAAGTCGCCCTTGCGGTCGCGACGGTCCCGGTAGGCGTACTGCATCGAGTGCAGCACCTGCTCCTTGGCCTTGCGGTACAGCCGGGAGCGCTGACCGCGGTAACCACTCGCGGTCTCCAGCAGGGTACGACGCTTCTTCTGGGCGTTTACAGCCCGCTTGACGCGTGCCATCTCAACTCCTTCTTAGGTAAAGGTGGCGCGCGTCAGCGGCCGAGCAGCTTCTTGATGCGCTTGACGTCGGCCTTGGCCAGCACGACCGTGCCGGTCAGCCGGCGGGTGTGGGTGGAGGACTTCTTCTCCAGGTTGTGGCGCAGGCCGGCCTGCTGGGCAACGATCTTGCCCTTGCCGGTCACCTTGACCCGCTTACCCATACCCGTGTGGCTCTTCATCTTCGGCATGTGGAACGTCTTCTCCCCTGTTACTCGCCGCTGGTGTCGGCGAGGGTGCCGGTGTCACCGGCTGCTGCGGTCTCGCCGGCCGCCGCGGTCTCATCGGACTCCGGTCCGGCGGACTCGTCCGCGGCCCGGTCCCGAGGTGCACCGCGGGACGCCGTAGCGGCGACCGCGGAGGCCTTGACGGCCCGATGCGGAGCGAGAACCATGATCATGTTTCGGCCGTCCTGCTTCGGAGCGGCCTCGACGTATCCCAGTTCCGTGATCTCGGATTCGAGCCGACGCAGGAGCCGGTAGCCCAGCTCCGGGCGGCTCTGCTCGCGACCGCGGAACATGATCGTCACCTTGACCTTGTCCCCGGCCTTGAGGAACCGCACCACGTGACCCTTCTTGGTCTCGTAGTCGTGCGGGTCGATCTTCGGCCGGAGCTTCATCTCCTTGATGACGGTCTGCTGCTGGTTACGCCGCGCTTCGCGCGCCTTCAGTGCGCTCTCGTACTTGAACTTGCCGAAGTCCATGAGCTTGCACACCGGCGGGCGCGCCATCGGCGCAACCTCGACCAGGTCCAGATCGACGTCCGCGGCCAGCTGAAGGGCGCGCTCCAGCGGGACGATGCCCACCTGCTCACCCTCGGGGCCGACCAGTCGGACCTCACGTGCCCGGATCTGCTCGTTCACGCGTGGTTCGACGCTGATGGGGCCTCCTCGAGTCGAATTCTGCTGTGCTGCCGACCCCGCGGCTCCCGGGTGGGAACCGACCCGGAAAGCAGAAGGCCCCGGCGTATGCCAGGGCCCGCTCGACCGGTCGGCACGATCACAGGATCGCGCATCCGGAGCCGGGACGTACCCGGAACCGGGGACCGGACCCGGCCACCGAAGCGGCGACTCGGGTGGGAGCAGGCGCTCCACTTTCATGGCTGCCCGCTCGGTGGGATTGCTCGCACGCGGCGACAGCCTGGTCGACTCGACAACACTACACCGGCGTCCCGGTCGCCCCCAAACCGGGCACCCCGGCCCTCTGACGCCCGGGGACTCTCGGCCGTCAGGTCAGTGGTCGGCGGCGCGCTCGGCGAGCTGGGCCTGGTGCGCCTGGTGCAGCCGGCGCAGCGCCCGGACCCCCTCGACGGCCAGCTCCTTGTCGGCGGCCTGCAACGCGACCATCGGCAGCAGGTCGTCGTCGTGCAGCTCCAGGCTGGCCCAGGGCGCGCCCCGGTCGAACCGGACACCCCGGACGACCTCCCAGGGCAGCTCGTACGAGCCGATCACGTTGCGCACCCGGACACCGCGCGCGTCCGCCTCCACCCGCGGGCGGGTGAACAGCAGGAAGCCGAGCGCCCCGAAGACACCCAGGCCGATCATGGCGATCTGGTCACCGCGCTGGAAGCTGCCGTACCCGTCGCCGGTCGGCCCGCTCAGCGAGGTGGCCACCAGGCCAAACACCACCAGCAGCGCGATCGCGGCGGCCCAGCAGACCACCCGGATGCGGCGGGGCTTCAGGCGGATCAGCTCGGTTTCACTCACCCCACCAGTCTGCCATCCGGCTCGCGGTTCCCACCGGGTGCCACACGCCGCGTCGCGGACACCCGCGGTGGACGCGACCCGCGCCCCGCCACGGCCACCGCCAGCAGGGTGAGCAGCGCGCCGGCCAGCACCGGCCAGCGCAGCCCGGGGCCGCCGGCGGTCAGCACGTCCAGCAGCAGGGCACCGGCCAGCTGGCCGGCGACCAGCGCGAGACCGGTCCGCAGCACCCCGACCGAGCGGACCCCGACCAGCAGGCACGACACGATGCCCACGCCGAGCAGGCCGCCGGTGTAGAGATACCAGGCGTCCGGCCAGGCCGGCCGGACCGCGAACGTGCCGGCCAGCGCGGCGACGGCGAGGATGGCCGGGGTGCTGGTGGCGAAGTTGACGGCCACGCCCGCGGCCGGGGTGCCCGCCGCGGCCACCCGGCCGTTGAGTGCGGCCTGCGCCGCGACCGCGAACCCGCCCAGCACGGCGAGCAGGACCAGCCCGAGGGCGAGCTGCCCGACGGGCTGACCGAGCTGGGCCAACCCGACCGCCACCACACCGAGCAGCGCGCCGGCCACCCGTGGGACGGTGAGCCGCAGCCGGCCGACCGGGGCCAGACCGGCCCGGTCCACGCCAAGTCCGCCGACGCTGCCGCCGGCGACCTGGGCGATGGTGAAGACGGCCACCCCGAGTACCGGCACGACGTACGCGCCGATCAGCACGATGGCCGCGCCGCCGAGCCCGCCGAGGTACGACCACCAGGGCAGCCGGGAGCGGCGCAGCGCCACCAGCCCGGAGCGCATCGACGGCATGGCGAGCAGACCGGCCAGGATCAGCAGACTGCCGCCGGCGTTGTTGACCACCGCCCCGAGCACCGGGTCACCGACCCGCTCGCCCAGCTCCGCGTTCGCCGCGCCCTGCGCCGCGGCGGCCACCCCGCCCACCGTGACCAGGGCGAGAGCTGCCGCCGGCGGCAGCGGCCTCACAGCCGGCAGGCGTGGATGTTCGTGACCAGGATGGCCCGTGCACCCAGCTCGTAGAGCTCGTCCATGATCCGGTGCACGTCGTCGCGGAGCACCATCGCCTGCACCGCCACCCAGCCCTCGCGGTGCAGCGGGGACACGGTGGGCGACTCGATGCCCGGGCTGAGTGAGCTGGCCCGGTCCAGCAGGCCGGCCGGCACGTCGTAGGCGAGCATCACGTAGCGGCGGGCCACCAGCACCCCGTGCAGGCGACGCAGCAGCTGCTCGGCCTGCGGATGCGCCGGAGCACCGGACCGGCGGACCAGCACCGCCGAGGAGCGCAGCAGCGGGTCACCGAAGACCACCAGGCCGGCCTGGCGCAGGGTGGCCCCGGTCTCCACCACGTCGGCGACCACGTCGGCCACGCCGAGGCGGATGGCGTTCTCCACCGCGCCGTCCAGGCGGATCACGTCGGCCTTCACGCCCAGCTCGCCGAGGTACCGCTCGACCAGCCCCGGGTACGCCGTGGCGATCCGGTGCCCGCCGAGCTGCTGCACCGAGTCGACGTCCTCGGGGCGGGCGGCGAAGCGGAAGGTGGCCCGGGCGAAGGCCAGGTCCACCACCTCCTCCGCCGGGGCGCCCGAGTCGATCAGCAGGTCCCGGCCGGTGATGCCGACGTCCAGGTCACCGGAGCCCACGTAGGTGGCGATGTCCTTGGGCCGCAGGTAGAAGAACTCGATGTCGTTGGGCTCGTCCCGGCAGATCAGGTCCTTCGGGTCGGTGCGCTGGCGGTAGCCCGCCTCGCGCAGCATCCCGGCGGCCTTCTCGGCCAGAGCGCCCTTGTTGGGTACGGCGACACGCAGCATGACGGAGTGCTCCTTCGATCGAGTGTGATCAACGGTTGGGGGCACTCACAGATGTCGGTAGACGTCCTTGAGCTCGAGGCCGCTGGCCAGCATCAGCACCTGGACCTGGTAGAGCAGCTGGGAGATCTCCTCGGCGGTGCGCTCCGGCCCCTCGTGCTCGGCGGCCATCCACGACTCGGCCGCCTCCTCGACGACCTTCTTGCCGATGAAGTGCACACCCTTGTCCAGGGCGGCGACGGTGCCCGAGCCCGGGGTGCCGGCGGCGGCCTTGGCCTGCAGCTCGGCGAACAACTCCTCGAACGTCTTCACGCCGCGATTCTTCCAGCCAACCGGTCAGCCGGCGAAGCCGACCCGCAGGCCGTTGCTGGCGAGAGCCCGGATGGCCAGAGCGGCGTCCAGCGCGGCCACGGTGGCCGCCCAGCCCTTGTCCTCCGCCGAGCCCGGCAGCCCGGCCCGGTCCCGCGCCTGCTCGATGGTGTCCACCGTGAGCACCCCGTGCGCCACCGGCTTGCCCTCGTCCAGCGCCACCCGGGTCAGCCCCTCGGTGACCGACTGGCAGACGTAGTCGAAGTGGGCGGTCGCGCCGCGCACCACCACGCCGAGCGCGACCACCACGTCGCAGCGACGCGCGAGGGCCTGGGCCACCACCGGCAGCTCGACCGAACCGGCCACCCGGGCGACCACGGAGCGCGCCCCGCACGCCTCGGCGGCGGCGACCGCCCGCTCCAACATGTGGTCGGTCAGCTCACCGTGCCACCGGGCGGCCACCACGCCGACGGTCAGCCCCGCGGCGTCCACCGTGCCGACCCCCGGCTCACCGAATCCCGCCATGTCATGCTCCGATCTCGTCGTTGGCGACCGGACGCCCCAGCGGGGCCTCCGCCACCTCGTCCAACTCGTCCAGCAGGTGACCCATCCGGTCCCGCTTGGTCCGCAGGTAGCGCACGTTCTCCGCGTTCGCCCCGACGGGCAGCCCCTCCCGGCCGGTGACGGTCAGGCCGTACCCCTCCAGGCCGGCCCGCTTGGCCGGGTTGTTGGTCAGCAGCCGCATCGAGCGCACGCCCAGGTCGTAGAGGATCTGCGCGCCGGTGCCGTAGTCCCGGGCGTCGGCCGGCAGCCCCAGGTCGAGGTTGGCGTCCACGGTGTCCCGACCCAGGTCCTGCAACTGGTAGGCCTGCAGCTTGTGCAGCAGCCCGATGCCGCGCCCCTCGTGCCCGCGCACGTAGAGCACAACGCCCCGCCCCTCCTGCGCCACCCGGGCAAGCGCGGCGTCCAGCTGCGGGCCGCAGTCGCAGCGCAGCGAGCCGAACACGTCGCCGGTGAGGCACTCGGAGTGCACCCGGACCAGCACGTCCTGGCCGTCACCGAGGTCGCCCAGCACCATCGCGACGTGCTCGGCCGGGTCGTGCTCGGCCCGGTAGCCCAGCGCCCGGAACACCCCGTGCCGGGTCGGCATCCGGGCGTCGGCGACCAGCTCGACCTGCTTCTCGGTACGCCGCCGGTACGCGACCAGGTCGGCGATGGTGATCAGCGTGAGGCTGTGCTCGGCGCAGAACTTCTCCAGGTCCGGCAGACGCATCATGGTGCCGTCGTCGTTGATCAGTTCGCAGAGCACGCCCGCCGGGCGCAGCCCGGCCAGCCGGGTCAGGTCCACCGCCGCCTCGGTGTGCCCCGGGCGGCGCAGCACCCCGCCCTCGCGGGCGCGCAGCGGCACCACGTGCCCGGGCCGGGCCAGGTCGGTCGGGTCGGTGGACGCGTCGGCGAGCAGCCGGATGGTGTGCGCCCGGTCCGCCGCCGAGATGCCGGTGCTGACCCCCTCCCGGGCGTCCACGGTCACCGTGTAGGCGGTGCCGCGCCGGTCCTGGTTGGTGTGGTGCATCGGCGGCAGGTCGAGCCGGTCGGCCTCGCTCTCGGTCAGCGGCACGCAGACGTAACCGGAGGTGTAGCGGACCATGAAGGCGAGCAGCTCCGGCGTGGCCAGCTCGGCCGCGAAGATCAGGTCACCCTCGTTCTCCCGGTCGGCGTCGTCGACCACGACGACCGGTCGGCCGGCGGCGATGTCCGCGACCGCCTGCTCGATACTGGCGAAGTTGGTCATGCGACGGCCTCCGTGTAGGTGGACGGGATCGGGGCGGTGACCGGCCGGGTGGCACGCGAGGTGCGCCACCAGGCGGCGAAGCCCCAGACGCAGAATGCGCCGTAGAAGAGGTACATGGCCGCGGACGGGTAGAACCCGCCGCGCAGCAGCAGCGGCACGCCAACCGCGTCCACGGCGACCCAGATCAGCCAGAACTCGACCCAGCCCCGGGCCATTCCGTAGGTGGCCAGCAGACTGCCGGTGAGGATCCAGGCGTCGGGCAGTGGGCCCCAGGAGCCCAGCGCGGCGAGCACCGGGTACGCCGCGGCGGTGCCGACGACGGCGGCGAGCAGCAGCAGTGCCCGCTCCCGCCAGGTGGCCCACCGCGGGGTCACCGCGGCGTGCCCGCCCGCGCCCTCCGCGCGGCGGTTGCGCGTCCAGCGCCACCAGCCGTACACGCTGACGGCGAAGAAGAAGATCTGCCGGCCGGCCTGCCCGTACAGGTCGTGGGCCTGCGGGGTGGCGAACACCCCGCCGAGGAAGACGGTGAACAGCAGCGCGTTGCCGAGCATGCCGACCGGCCAGGCCCAGAGCAGTCGGCGCACACCGAGCAGCGCGGAGGCCAGCCCGAAGACGTTGCCGACGATCTCCCGGACCAGCACCGGCGAGCCGGCGACACCGACCTGGGCGTCCAACAGCCAGCCGAGCGGGCCCATCAGGCGACCTCGCCGGCGACGCCGCCGAGCGGGCCGGCCACGCCGGGCACGACAGCGCCGTCGGTGAGCCGTGCGCCGAGCAGCCGCTCGACGTACTTGGCCAGCACGTCGACCTCCAGGTTGACCGGGTCGCCCACGCGTCGGGCGCCGAGCGTGGTCAGCTTCAGGGTGGTCGGGATGAGCCCGACCGCGAACTCGTCCGCGCCAACCTCGGCCACGGTCAGTGAGACCCCGTCGATGGTGATCGAGCCCTTCTCCACCACGTACCGGGCCAGCGCGGCGGGCAGCCGGAAGCGGACCGTCTCCCACTGCTCGGCCGGCTCCCGGGAGATCAGCTCGCCGACACCGTCCACATGCCCCTGCACCAGGTGCCCGCCGAGCCGGCTGCCCAGCGCGGCGGCGCGCTCCAGGTTGACCGGGTCGCCCGGGCGCAGCGTGCCGAGAGCGGAGCGGCGCAACGTCTCACCCATCACGTCGGCGGTGAAGACGCCGTCCGCGGTGTCCACCACGGTCAGGCAGACGCCGTTGACGGAGATGGAGTCGCCATGGCGGGCGTCGGAGGTGACCAGCGGGCCGCGCACGGCGACCAGCGCCGAGTCCCCCGCCGTCGGCGTCACCCGGACGACCTCGCCCAACTCCTCGACGATTCCGGTGAACATCTCAGCCCTCCCTCTTTCGGGGCAACGCGGTGATCCGCAGATCGGGACCGACCTGCGTAACGTCGACAAGCTCCAGATCGATGGCCTCGGCGATGGTGCTCACGCCGGCGTCGACCAGGGCGGTCGGGCCGGCGCCGAGCAGCCGGGGCGCCACGTACCCGACGACCTTGTCGACCAGGCCGGCGGCCAGGAACGCGCCGGCCAGCTGGGGGCCGCCCTCCAGCAGCGCCGCGCGGACGCCGCGCTGGTGCAGCGCCGCGAGCAGCGCCGGCAGGTCGACCCGGCCGTCCGCGCCGGCTCCGACCTCGGCGGTGGTGGCGACCCAGGTACGGGCGGCGCCGTCGCGGACCCGGGCGTCGGCCGGGGTACGGCCCGAACTGTCCACCACCACTCGCAGCGGCTGCCGGATGGCCAGGCTGCCGTCGCGCAGGTTCCGGGCGGTCAACCGGGGATCGTCGGCGAGCACGGTGCCCACCCCGGCGATGACGGCGTCGACCGTGCCGCGCAGCGCGTGCACGTCCATCCGGGCCGCCTCGGAGGTGATCCACATGCTGGTGCCGTCGGCGGCGGCCGAGCGGCCGTCCAGCGTGGCGGCGTACTTCCAGATCACGTAAGGCCAGCCCCGGCGCATCGAGGTGAGCCAGGCCACGTTGCCGGCCTCGGCCTCGTCCCCGCGTACCCCCAGGTCGACCTGGACACCGGCGGCGCGCAGGGTGGCGGCGCCACCGGAGGCGACGGGGTTCGGATCGGGCACGGCGATCACCACGCGGCCGACCCCGGCCTGCACCAACGCGGTGCTGCAGGGGCCGGTGCGGCCGGTGTGGTCGCAGGGCTCCAGTGTGACGACGGCGGTGCCGCCACGGGCCCGCTCGCCGGCCTGGGCCAGCGCGACGATCTCGGCGTGCGGCCCGCCGGCGTAGGCGTGGAAGCCCTCGCCGACGACCTGGCCGTCGGTGTCGAGCAGCACGCACCCGACCACCGGGTTGGGGCTGGTGGTGCCGAGTCCCCGCGCCGCCAGCTCGATCGCGCGCCGCATCGCCTCGTCGACGGTGACGCTGGCCATCGCCCTGTCCCTGCCCTCTCACTCGCCGGTCCATGCGCGGGCGGTGAGGGAGGCATCGGCCATGGGGGCCGCAAGCGGGCGGCGGCGGATTCCGGGTACGGCGCAGCCGTCCCGGGGGGTCGGCACAGCACGCTGAAGCCAGCGGCCGGCTCGGACCCGTCCGTCCCGCGCGCTGTCTCCCATCCGGACTGTCTGGGCGCGGACGAACCGCCCCCAACCGTCGGCCCTGGGTTCTCACCAGGTCCACCGGGCGGCAGAGCCGTCCGGGTCGCGGGCTTACCACGGTCGGACCGTGGATCACCGCCGGTTCGGAATTACACCGAGTCCCGCCAGCGCGTGGTGGGTACCCCGGAAGTCTTACACGCCGAACGGCGTCCGTCGCCACCGAGGGATGTACTTCACAGAGCAAGTACCTTTCAGGTGACCCCGCGGCGGCGGTCCACCGCCACGTACGACCCGGGCTGGCTCTTGGCCACGGTCTTCATCTCCGAGGCCACCGCGATCGCCTCGAGGGGGTCGGTGAAGCGCTTGCCGGCGTCGGAGAGGCTCACCCCGATGGAGAGCGTGACCAGGGCGGCCCGGCGGATGGTGCCGCGCCGGTCCTTCAACTCGACGAAGCCGCGCTCCCGGTCGGTCGGGTCGTAGAGCGAGTCGGCGGCCTTCTCGAAGTCGAGCACCGCCCGGGAGGTCAGCGGGCGGACCTGGGACGGCGTGCAGACGATGACGAAGTCGTCGCCGCCGACGTGGCCGAGGAAGGCCGGCGGCAACCCGACCGCCACCACCGCCCGGTGCAGGCTGCGGGCCAGCGCGGAGATGAAGTCGTCGCCGCGGACGAACCCGTACCGGTCGTTGACGCTCTTGAACCGGTCGATGTCGATGTAGCCGACCGCGTAGTCCACCCCCTGGCGGACCCGGTCGCTGATCTCCCGACGGATCCGGCTGTTGCCCGGCAGCCCGGTCAGCGGCGAGACCTCGCGGAACTCCTTGTTGCGCCGCAGCGTGGAGCTGACCCGGGCCAGCAGCTCGGCGGTGTCGAACGGCTTGACCAGGTAGTCGTCGGCGCCGGCGCTGAGCCCGTGCACCTTGTCCACGGTCATGCCCTTGGCGGTCAGCATGATGACCGGCAGGGCGGAGGTCATCGGGTCGGCGCGCAGCCGCCGGGTCAGCTCCAGGCCGTCGATGCGGGGCATCATCAGGTCGACCACGGCCAGGTCCGGTCGTTGCTGTTCGATGATCTCCAGCGCCTCCTGGCCGTCGCTGGCGAGGAGCACGTCGAAGCCGTGCAGCCGCAGGTTGAACTCGACGAAACGCGCGATGTCGGCGTCGTCGTCGACGACGAGGATGATGTCCTTGCGGTCGCCGTCGGGGTCCACCTCAGGCCCCGGGCGCCGCGCGTTCCGCCAGCGCGCGCAGGCGCCGTACCGCCTCCGCCGGGTCGGCCGCGCCGTACACCGCGGTGCCGGCGACGAACGCGTCGGCGCCGGCGGCGGCGGCCTGCTCGATGGTGTCGGCGGCGATCCCGCCATCCACCTCGATGCGCAACTCCAGGTGACCGGCGTCGGCGTGCCGGCGGGCGGCGCGGACCTTGTCCAGTAGGTGCGGGAGGAACCGCTGCCCGCCGAAGCCGGCCTTGATGGTCATGATCAGCAGCGTGTCGAAGCTGGGCAGCAGGTCCAGGTACGGCTCGATCGGGGTGTCCCGGTCGATCGCCAGCCCCGCCTTCGCCCCGGCCGAGCGCAGGTCCTTCGCCAGCGCCACCGGGTCGTCGCACGCCTCGGCGTGGAAGGTGACGTTGTACGCCCCGGCGTCGGCGTAGCCGGGAGCCCACCGCCGTGGGTCGGTGATCATCAGGTGCACGTCGAACGGCAGCGTGGTGGCGGCCCGCAGGCTCTGCACCACGGGCAGACCGATGGTCAGGTTCGGCACGAAGTGGTTGTCCATCACGTCGACGTGCAACCAGTCCGCGGCGTCCTCGACGGCACGGACCTCTTCGGCGAGGTGGGCGAAATCGGCGGCCAGGATGCTCGGCGCGACGATCGGCGGCGGTACGGTCACGGGGCCAGTGTACGAACGCGGCCACCCGCCGCCCGCATCGCGGCACCAACCGGGACGCGCTGTGATCCAGCGGTGACCTGTGGTGCAGAATTGACCGATCCGGCTGACCGAATCCGGACGAAGAGACATCCGTGGCTGGCCGATCGACGGGAACGCGACAACACTCCAACAGGGACGGTGCCGACAGCCGTACGCCCGCGGTGCGTCACCGCGGGTCTCGGTGACCGGCCGTCAGCTCCCGGGAAGGGCGGAGATGCGACGGTGGCTCGAAGCGCTGGCGCTGGCCGGCGCCACCACGATCCTGCTGGCGGGCTGCGTACCGGCGCGCGGGGCGGACGGTGACCTCACCGACGACTGGCCCGCGCTGCGGGCGCCGAGGCCGTTCGTTCCCGCCACGGACACCTGCCTGCCCCGGATCACCTCGATCGTGCAGGCCAGCACGTACGAGACGGTCGACTGCGCGCGCAACCACCTGGCCGAGGCGATCCACGTCGGCGCCTTCACCGGCGCCACCGCGCAGGCCGCCACCCGCCCGGAACCGGGCTCCACGGCGCTGCGCACCGCCCGCGCCGAGTGCGACCAGCGGGCCCGCGAGGTGCTCGGCGGCGACTGGCACTCGGCCCGGCTCACCCTGAACATCGCGCTCCCGTCGGCACCGGCCTGGATCGGCGGCGCCCGGTGGTTCCGCTGCGACCTCAGCGAGACCGACAGCATCGACAACACCCGACCGGTGAACCGCAGCGGCAGCCTGCGCGGCGCGATGATCGGTGACTCCCCGCTGACCCACCGCTGCTTCGACCCGAAGCTGATCGGCGACAACCTCAACTACATGGCACCGGTGCTCTGCACCGAGCCGCACCGCGCCGAGTTCGTCGGCGTCTACGTGGAGCGCGACATGAGCTGGGCGGAGTTCACCCGCTCGGCCGAGCAGGCACACCGGCGCTGCATGGCGCTGATCGCCGCGTACGCGGCCGTGCCCAACAACAGCGACCTGCCGTACCGGGCCGGGTCCATCTACTACCCACCGTCGCAGCGGGAGTGGGAGGAGGGCGACCGCGGGGTGCGCTGTTTCCTGTGGAGCGACGACCGGAAACTGACCCGCTCCATGCGCGGCGCCGGCCCGCAGGGACTCCCCGCGATCTAGCACCTGTGCCGTATGCTGCTGCGCCGTGGCGCTACCGGCGGCTCGGGGCGGCCGGAGACCACGATCGGCGGGAGGTCGGCGGATGCGACGGTGGTTGGCGGCGGTCGCCGGAGGCGCGGCGGTGGCCCTGGCGTTGACCGGGTGCGGCGCCCCCGCCGGGGTGGACGAGAACCTCACCGACGACTGGCCGGCACCGGTGGCCGCGCAGCAGTTCGTGCCCGCCGCCGACGTCTGCCACCAGGCCTTCCAGCAGGTCGGCTACCTCAGCGGCTACAACCCGGTGGCGTGCACCGAGGCGCACCGGGTGGAGACCCTCCACGTGGGCACGCTCACCGGGCCGGGCGCCGAGCGGAACTCACCCCCGCCGGCCGGATCGGCGGGCATGCGCGCCGCGCAGGCAGGCTGCGACCGGGAGGTCAGCAAGGCGGTCGGCGCGGACTGGCGCTCCGGTCGGCTCGGCCTGACCGTGGTGCTGCCCTCGCCGCCCGCCTGGGCCGGCGGCGCCCGCTGGTACCGCTGCGACGTCATCGAGATCGCCGGCCTCGACGACACCTCGGCCGGCCTGCGCACGAACAGCCTCCGCGGGGCGCTGACCGGCGCCGCGCCGCTGGCGTACCGCTGCTTCAACCCCAAGGTGGTCAAGGACGACGTCGACGAGATGGTGCCCGTCTCCTGCACCGCCAAGCACCACGCCGAGTTCGTCGGGGTCTGGCAGGCGCCGGACATCAGCTACGCGGAGTTCAACCGGACCGACAAGCGGACCCACCGCGCCTGTCAGACGTTGACCGCCCGGTACGCCAAGGTGCCGGACAACGGTCAGTTGGACTTCCGCGCCGGGACGATCTACTACCAGCCGTACGAGCAGGAGTGGAAGAACGGCAACCGGGGGGTGCAGTGCTTCCTCTGGGTCAGCGACCGCAACCTGACCCGCTCGATGAAGGGCGCCGGCACCAAGGGCCTGCCCGTCACCTGACCGCACCACCCAGCTGTAAGGAAGGGCCCCCTGTTAACGCCAGGCGTTAACAGGGGGCCCCTCCTCACACGCGGGGTCAGGTGCGGCGCAGCACGGCCAGGAACATCGCGTCGGTGCCGTGCCGGTGCGGCCAGAGCTGCACGGTCGGCCCGTCACCCAGGCCGGGCATGCCGGCGGGCAGCAACGGCCGGGCGTCGACGAAGTCCGCCGACACCCCGCTGCGGCGGGCGGCCTCGGTCACCGTCACATGCGTCTCGACGGTGTGCGGCGAGCAGGTGACGTAGGCGACCAGGCCACCCGGGCGCACCGCGCGCAACGCCGCGCCGAGCAGCTCGCGTTGCAGCCGGGTCAGCGGCGGCAGGTCCGAGGGCTGACGGCGCCACCGCGACTCCGGCCGGCGGCGCAACGACCCCAGCCCGGTGCACGGGGCGTCCACCAGCACCCGGTCGAAGTGCCCCTCCGGCAGCTTCGGGTCGGCGCCCACCGTGCGCCCGTCGGTGGCCACCACGGACACCGGCAGACCCCGGGTCGCCAGCTCGACCAGCCGCGCCCGGTGCTCGGCCACCTCGACCGCGGTCACCCGGGCACCACGCTGGGCGGCCAGCGCGCCGAGCAGACCGGCCTTGCCGCCGGGCCCGGCGCAGAGGTCCAGCCAACGCCCGTCCGGGCCGTCCAGCGGCGCTTCGGCGAGCGCGTTCGCCACCAGCTGGGAGCCCTCGTCCTGGACGTGGGCACGGCCGTCGGCCACCGCAGCCACGTCACCGGGGGCGCCGCCGGGCAGGTAGACGGCGTACGGGGAGAACGCGCCCGGCGCACCGCCGACCTGGTCGGCCAGCTCCACCGGATCGATCAGCCCGGGCCGGGCGGCCAGGTGCACCGGCGGGCGCTCATTGTCCTCGATCAGCAGGCGTTCCGTCTCGCCCAGGTCACCGCCGAGCGACTCGGCGAAGGCCCGCACGATCCACTGCGGGTGGCTGTACGCCAGAGACAGGTAGCCGACCGGGTCGCTCTCCCGTGCCGGGGCCAGCTTCTCGACCCAGGCGTCGGCGTCACGCGTGGAGACCTCGCGCAGCACCGCGTTGGCGAACCCGGTGGCGCCCGGGGCGACCGAGCGGACCAGGTCCACGGTCGAGGAGACCGCCGCGTGCGCCGGCACCCGGGTGTGCAGCAACTGGTACGCCCCGAGCCGCAGCGCGTCGCGCACCGGCGGGTCGATGCGGGCCACGTCCCGGCCGGCCGCGTCGGTCAGGATCGCGTCCAGGGTGCCCAGGTGACGCAGGGTGCCGTAGGTCAGCTCGGTGGCGAACGCGGCGTCGCGCCCGTACAGCCCCTCGTCGCGCAGGATCGTCGGCAGCACCAGGTTGGCGAAGGCGTCGTCGCGGTGCACCGCCGCCACCGCCTCGTACGCGGCCCGCCGGGGCCGGTCCATCGGCGGCCGGGCCGGGCGACGCTCACCGCCGCGGTCTCCACCACGCGCACCCCACTGGCCGCCGCGCGCCGGCCGTCCGCCGCCGTCGGAGCGCTCGCCGCGCCGGTCACCGGAGAACCGGTCGTTGCGCGGCCGCTGCCCAGCGTCGGCGCCGGAGCGCTCGGCGCCGGAGTGGCTGTCGCTGCGGGTCGGACCGTCCGGGGCCGTCACGCGAGGTCCTCGCCGGCGCTGACGCGGACGCCACGCGCCCAGTCGGTCGCCGGCATGGCCCGCTTGCCCGCGGCCCGTACCTCACCCAGCCGCACCGGCACGGTGGCCGTGCCGACCAGCACCCGATTCTTCTCCACCAGCAATTCCCCCGCCTTCAGGTCGGGGCCGTCGGCGGCCGGGACGATCGGCCCGAGCTTCACCCGCTCGCCCCGGAACGTCGTCCACGCGCCGGGGGCCGGGGTGCAGGCCCGGATCCGGCGGTCCACCGCAAAGGCCGGGTCGCTCCAGCGCACCCGGGCGTCCTCCACGGTCAGCTTCGGTGCCAGCGACACCCCGTCGGCCGGCTGCGGCTCGGCCCGGGCGGTGCCGTCGGCGATCGCGTCGAGCACCGCCACCAGCAGCCCGGCGCCCGACTCGGCGAGCCGCTGCAGCAGGTCGCCGGAGGTGTCGCCGGGGCGGATCTCGTCGGTGAGGGTGCCGAAGACGGGGCCGGTGTCCAGCCCCTGCTCCAACTGGAACACGCTGGCCCCGGTCAGCTCGTCGCCGTGCAGCACCGCGTGCTGCACCGGCGCGGCGCCGCGCCAGGCCGGCAGCAGCGAGAAGTGCAGGTTGATCCACCCGTGCCGGGGGATCTCCAGTGCCGCGGGCGGCACCAGCGCGCCGTAGGCGACCACCGGTACGCAGTCCGGTGCCAGCTCGCGCAGCCGGTCGAGGAACTCCGGCTCGCGGGGACGCGCCGGGGTGAGCACCTCGACGCCGTGCTCGTCAGCCCACTCGCCCACCGGAGACCGGGACAGGCCGCGTCCGCGCCCGGCGGGCGCGTCCGGCCGGGTGACCACGGCCACCAGGTCGTGCCGGGACGCGGCGACGGCGGCGAGCGCGGGGACCGCGACGGCCGGCGTACCAGCGAAGATCACGCGCACGTCGTCACCGGCCCAGACCGAATGGATCGCTGAGGTGCGGGCTGAGCTTGACCGTGGGCGGGGCGGACGCGTCGTACCAGTCGGCCTGACGGATCGCCTTCATGGCCTCCTTGCGCCCCTCGGCGTCCAGCCGGTCGAGGAAGAGCACCCCGTCCAGGTGGTCGGTCTCGTGCTGGACGCAGCGGGCCATCAGGCCGGTGCCGACGATCTGCACCGGGTCCCCGAAGGCCGTGAAGCCCTTGGCGACGACGTTGAGCCGCCGCTTGGTGTCGAAGTAGAGGCCGGGGATCGACAGGCAGCCCTCCGGGCCGTCCTGCTCCTCGGAGTCGGGGAACTCCAGCACCGGGTTGACCAGGTGGCCGAGCACGTCGTCGACGTCGAAGGTGAACACCCGCAGGCCCACACCGAGCTGCGGCGCGGCCAGGCCGGCGCCGTTCTGCTCCCGCATCGTGTCGGTCAGGTCGGCGACGAGCTTGCGCAGCTCGGCGTCGAAGTCGACGACCGGATCGGCCGGCGTGCGCAGCACCGGGTCCCCAAACAGACGGATGGGCTGAACGGTCACGCGGGACGGCTCCTTCATGGGTGGGACGAGCGGTGCCGTACCAGTCTACGGAGTGCCCGGACGGACCCCGGCCGGCGTACCGCGATCGGCCAGCGGGGATGTGCCCAGCGTCACCGGCAGGGTCTCGTAGCCGCGCAGGGTGAGTCGGGTCCGGTGCCGGGGACGGCCGGCCAGGGCGAGGCCGGGGAACCGGCGCAGCAGCAGCGGGAACGCGACCTGCGCCTCCAGCCGGGCCAGCCCGGCGCCCAGGCAGTAGTGCGCCCCGGCCCCGAACGACAGCGGGTGGACCTGTTGGCGCCACGGGTCGAACCGCTGCGGCTCGGGATAGCGCCGGGGATCCCGGTTGGCCGCGCCGAGCAGCAGCAGCGTCCAGCTTCCCGCCGGCAGCTCGGCCCCGCCACAGGTGGCCGGCGCCTGACTGATCCGGGTGGTCAGCTGCACCGGGGAGTCGTAGCGCAGCAGCTCCTCGACGTACCCGGGGGCGAAGTCGGGCCGCTCGCGCAGCGCGTCCGCGGCGCGCGGGTGGTCGAGCAGCACGACGAGGCCGTTGCCGAGCAGGTTGGTGGTGGTCTCGAAGCCGGCGACCAGCAGCACCACCAGGTTGGCCAGCAGCTCCTCGCCGGAGAGCCGGGCACCGTCGGCCCTCATTCGGTCCGGAGCGCCGCCTCGCGGCGCGGAGGCCGAATCATGGCCGTCGGCGTCGTGCACCCCGACCAGGGCAGTGGTCAGGTCGTCGGCGGGCGCGGCGCGGCGGTCGCGGACCAGCGCGGCGAAGTAGTCGCGCAGCTCGGTGGCGCCCTGGTCGGCGACGGCCAACTCCTGTGGGGTTATCTCCGGCTCCAGCACCCCGGTCAGGTCGGCGGCCCAGCGCCGGAACAGCGGCCGGTCGGCGGCCGGCACGCCGAGCAGCGCGCAGATCACTCCCACCGGCAGCGGGTACGCGAACTCGGCCATGAAGTCGACGGGCTCCCCGTCCCGGGCCCGCTCCCGCATCGCGCCGACCAGTTCCTCGGCCTGCGCCTCGACCACGGCGCGCATGGCGGCGATCCGGCGGGGGGTGAAGGCGCCGGCGGCGAGCCGCCGCATCCGGCTGTGGTCGGGAGCGTTGGTGCGCAGCATCGACCGGGAGATCGACGCGACGGCCGGGCTGTCCCGCCACCCGGGGAGAAACTGGTCGCGCAACGCGTCGTCCATCACCCCGAACCGGGAGTCGCGCAGGATCTCGTCGGCCTCGGCATAGCCGGTCACCACGGAGAACACCGGCCCGGCCTGGACCAACGGTCCGTGCGCGCGCAGCCGCTCGTAGGTCGGATACGGGTCGATGCGCCCCTGCGGTGACATGAGCAGCGCGAGTGCCTCGGCAGGATCCATGACCGGCCTCCGGTGTCGATACGTCGGAGGCTTCATCATGCCCATCGGCGGGGCCGCCGGCATCCCCGCCGGTGCGGTGCCGGTGCGCCGGGCGGTCGCGTCAGGCGCCGGCGCCCGGCTCCCCGGCCAGCACCGCGTCGCCGCCGAGCAGGGCCGGCTCGGGCAGCGGAAGCTGGATCTTGTGGGCCGCCTCCCAGTCGTAGACCAGGCCGGGGCGCACCTGCGCGGCGAAGTAGTCGATCGCGCTCATCCCGCCCACCACCGGCTCGTCGACCTCGGCGACGAGCTGGGCCGGCACCAGGGAGAAGCCGTTCTGCAGGGCGGCGCTGAGCCGCCGGTGGCCGTCGACGACGAAGAAGTACTCGCCGGTGAAGCCGATCTTCAGTGGCTGCAGTGCCTCGTCGCCGGCCTCGGCCACCTCACCGACGAACTCGCTGTCCCACAGGCCGCGCAGGGTGGCGATGTCCTCGGTCGGGTAGACCCGGGCCGGGTCCAGCAGCAGCAGCGGCGGGGCGTCGTGCACCACGTCGGCGCCGAGCGTGCCCTCGTACGCGGCGACGATGTGCTCGACCACCTCGGCCGCGGAGGCCCGGGTGGTGTCGCAGACCAGGTCGTAGTTGCGCAGCCGCGCCTTGTCCACCCCGTAGCGGACGATGAACCGGCTCCGCTCGCTCTCGCTGCGCTCGCGCAGCTTGGCCTTGGCCTCCTCCAGTGAGGTGTAGCTCTCCGCCGGCCCGGACGGGCGGGCCAGCACCCGACGGGCCGCCTCGCCCGGCTCGGTGATCATGTGCACCTTGAGCGCGTCGGTGAAGAAGTGCCAGGCCAGCCGGGAGTCCATGACGAGGTGCTCGCCGGAGGCGGCGATGTCGCGCTGGAGCTGGTCGACGTAGCCGTCGACGGCCTGGTCGAGCTCGGCGTGCAGGTTGAGCTGCAGAGCGGTCATCTGCCGCTGCTGTGCCATCTCGCGGTACAGGTCACCCACGCTGACCCGGCGCAGCCCGAGCCGCTTGGCGATCTCCACCGACACGGTGCTCTTGCCGCTGCCGAGGTCGCCGTTGAAGACGATCGATTGACGAACGGTCACGACTGGTCCACCCCTGATCACCGGCTGATTGACATCATCGATATCGCGTCCGACCGACGCGCTTCCGCCTTCGTCGCGCCATTCGTAGGCCCGGGCATGACGGGCGATGCTACCACTTGGCCGCCACCGCTTTACCGGACGCGGTGTGCGAGAGGCCCTCTGGCCTGCGCCGTCGGCCCCGGGCGGCACCGCCGCGACCGCAGCCGCGGATGCTCAGAACAGGGTCAGCGGGTCCACCTGGAGCCGGACCGGGTCGGCCGCCTTGCGGGCCGCCCGCGCCCCGGCCGCCGAGTGCAGCGCCTCCGCGAGCGCGGCGGCCCGGGCCCGGGGCACCCGGACCAGCATCCGCTCCCGACCCTCCTCGGCCGGCACCGGCCCGAGCACCTCCGCGCCGTCGGGCAGCCGGGTCGCGGCGAGCAGGTCGGCCACCGCCTCGGCCACGCCGGTGACGCTCGCCATCCGCACCGCCGGCGGGAAGCCCAGCTCGCGACGCTCGGCCAGCTCCCGGGCGGCGAACCAGGCCGCGTCCCAGCGCAGCAGCGCCTGCACCGGGGCGAGGGCGCCGTCGGCGACCACCACGACCTTCCCGGTCGGGGCCGGCCGGGCCAGCGCGGCGGCGGCCAGCCAGCGGCGCAGCGCCTCCTCCCCCGCCCGCAGGTCCGCCCGGGTCAGCAGGGCCCACGAGTCCAGCAGCAGCACCGCGCCGTAGCCGCCCTCGGCGACCGGTTCGGCCCCAGGCGTGGCGACCACCAGGGCAGCGCCGCCGGGCACGCCGGTCAGCACCTCCTCCCGCCCGGAGGTGCGCACCGGCACGCCGGGAAAGGCCCGGCCCAGCTCCTCGGCGGTACGCCGGGCGCCCGTCACCGCGGCCCGCAACCGCCGCCCGCCGCACTCCGGGCAGGCGTACGCGGCGGCCACCCGCCCGCACCAACGGCAGGCCGGGGTGCCACCGGCCGACGGCAGCGCGAGCGGACCGGCGCAGTGCGGGCAGCGGGCCGGGGTGCGGCAGTCCGCGCAGGAAATCGAGGGCAGGTAGCCGCGGCGGGGCACCTGCACCAGCACCGGCAGGTCCGCCCGAACGGCGTCGCGGGCGGCCGTCCAGGCCAGGCTGGGCAGCCGGGCGGTCGCCGCACCGGGGTCGCGGGCCAACTGCGGGTCGTCGCCGGTGGGCGCGATGGCCGGGGTACGCGCCCGCACGGTCGCCCGGTCGGCGACCACTTCCCGGGCCCAACCCGTCTCCACCAGCAGTTGCGCCTCGGCGGTGCGGGCGTACCCGCCGACCAGCGCGCCGGCGTCGGCGAGCTGGGCGCGGGTGAGCAGCACCTCACGGGCGTGCGGATAGGGGGCCCTCGGCTCGGCGTGCAGGTCGTCGCCGTCGTCGAAGATGGCGACCAGGCCGAGCCGGGCCACCGGGGCGAACATCGCCGCACGGGTGCCGATCACCACCGGCACCTCGCCGCGTCGGGCGGCGAGGAAGGCCCGGTAGCGCCGCGCCGGGCCGAGGGCGGCGGAGAGGCTGGCGTGCCGCCCCGGGCCGAGGGTGTCGGTGAGCGCCGCGTCCAGCCGGTCCAGGTCCCGGGCGTCGGCCACCACGACGACCGCGCCGCGTCCGCCGGCCACCGTGGCGGCCACCGCGTCGGCGTACCGGGCGGCCCAGTCCTCCCCTGGCAGGGCGGACCACACCGCGCGGGGGGCCCGGCCGTCGGCGAGGGCGCGCAGCAGCGCCGGCCCGGTCGGGTAGTCCCGCCAGCCCCGCGGGTCGAGCACCGGTGCGGCCCGACCGGACGGACCGGTCGCGGCGGTCGGGGCGGTCGGGGCGTCGCCCGCGATGGTCGGAGCGTCACCGGGCGGGGTGCCAGTCGCAGCATCGCCGACCGGGGTGCCGGTCGCAGCGTCGCCGGGCGGGACGGCCTCGGGTCGGTCGGCGGCTGGGCCGGGGACGCCGCGCGGCTCCTTCTCGACCCGGGCGTGGCGGGGCGGCACGGCCAGGCGGAGCACGTCGGCGAGGCTGCCCGCGTACCGGTCGGCGACCACGCGCGCCAGACGGGCGATCTCCGGCGCCAGCACCGGCTCCGGGGAGACCACCTTCTCCAGGTAGGCCAGCCGGCCGGTGTGCCCGGAGTCGTCGGCGCGCTCCAGCAACCAGCCGTCGACGAGCTGGCCGGCGAAGCGCACCTTCACCCGGGTGCCGGGCACCGCCACCGCGTCCAGCTCGGCCGGCACCAGATAGTCGAAGGGCCGGTCCAGGTGGGCCAGCGGCACGTCCACGCAGACGCGAGCGACCGGCGACCCGTCCGCGGGTCGCCGGTCGCCTCGCCTGATGCCGGTCAGGCTCCCGCGGCCGACTTGAGGTCGGCGGCCCGGTCGGTGCTCTCCCAGGTCAGGTCCGGCAGCTCCCGGCCGAAGTGGCCGTACGCGGCGGTCTGCCGGTAGATCGGGCGGAGCAGGTTGAGGTCGCGGATGATGGCGGCCGGACGCAGGTCGAACACCTCGGTGACGGCCTTCTCGATCGAGGCGACCGGCACGGTCTCGGTGCCGAACGTCTCGATGAACAGGCTCACCGGGTGGGCCTTGCCGATCGCGTAGGCGACCTGCGCCTCGCACCGCTCGGCCAGGCCGGCGGCGACCACGTTCTTGGCGACCCAGCGCATCGCGTACGCGGCCGACCGGTCCACCTTGGACGGGTCCTTGCCGGAGAACGCGCCGCCGCCGTGCCGGGCGTAGCCGCCGTACGTGTCAACGATGATCTTGCGACCGGTCAGCCCGGCGTCGCCCATCGGGCCGCCGATCTCGAACCGGCCGGTCGGGTTGACCAGCAGCCGGTAGCCCTCGGTGTCCAGACCGAGGCTCTCCAGCTCGGGGGCGATGACGTGCTCGCGCACGTCGGGGGTGAGCAGCGAGTCCAGCGAGATGTCCGCGGCGTGCTGGCTGGAGACCACCACGGTGTTCAGCCGGACCGGGCGCAGCCCGTCGTACTCGATGGTGACCTGGGTCTTGCCGTCCGGACGCAGGTACGGGATCGTGCCGTCCTTGCGCACCGCGGCGAGCCGACGGGCCAGCCGGTGCGCCAGCGCGATCGGCAGCGGCATCAGCTCGGGCGTCTCCGAGCAGGCGAAGCCGAACATCATGCCCTGGTCGCCCGCGCCCTGCGCGTCCAGCGCGCTCTCCGACGCCCCGGTACGCAGCTCGAAGGCGTTGTCCACACCCTGCGCGATGTCCTCGGACTGCGCGCCGATGGAGACGCTGACGCCGCAGGAGGCGCCGTCGAAGCCCTTCTTCGACGAGTCGTAGCCGATGTCCAGGATCGTCCGCCGGACGATGGTCGGGATGTCGGCGTACGCCTTGGTGGTCACCTCACCGGCGATGTGCACCTGGCCGGTGGTGATCATGGTCTCGACTGCCACCCGGCTGTGCGGATCCTCGGCGAGCAGGGCATCGAGGATGCCATCGCTGATCTGGTCGGCGATCTTGTCCGGGTGGCCTTCCGTGACCGATTCGGACGTGAAGAGGCGGCGTGTCACGGCACTCCTAAGCGTGTGAAAGTCGTTCCGCGGCAGTCTAGTCACCGCTGCGGACGGTGGCGGGGTCGGTCGCGTGCCGTTCCACCCGTCAGGAGCGGCCGGCCAGCCGCGCCACGACGAGGTCCCACACGGCGTCGGCCACGTCCTCCTTGGACCGCTCGGACAGCCGGGTCATCGAACCGTCCGCGCCGATGACCGTCGCCGCGTTGGTGTCGGCGCCGAAGACCTTGTCCGTGCCGACCTCGTTGACCACGACCAGGTCGGCCCGCTTCCGGGCGAGCTTCGCCCGGCCGTTGGCCTCGGCGTCGCCGGTCTCGGCGGCGAACACCACCAGCACCTGCTCCGGCCGGCGGCGCTGGCCGAGCTCGGCCGCGATGTCCGGGTTCGTGACGAGCTCGATGGTCGGCGCGACGCCGTCGTCCGACTTCTTGATTTTGCCAGGCGCGTACGTCGCCGGCCGGAAATCGGCCGGAGCCGCGGCCATCACCACCGCGTCCGCCTCGGCGGCGGCGGCGAGGGTGGCCTCGCGCAGCTCGGCGGTGGTGCCGACGCGGACCAGGTCGACACCGGCGGGGTCGGCCAGCGTCACGTTCGCGGCGATGAGGGTCACCCGGGCACCCCGGGCCACGGCCGCGCGGGCGAAGGCGTAGCCCTGCTTGCCCGAGGAGCGGTTGCCGAGGTAGCGGACCGGATCCAGCGGCTCGCGGGTGCCGCCGGCGGTGACCACCACCCGGCGACCGGCCAGGTCGGCGGGGGCGTCCCCGCCCCGGGCGAGGGTCCGCCGGGCGACCGCGAAGATCTCCGCCGGGTCGGGCAGCCGACCCTTGCCGGTGTCGGCGCCGGTGAGTCGGCCGACGGCCGGCTCGATGACCCGCACGCCCCGGGCGCGCAGCGTGGCGACGTTGGCCACGGTGGCCGGGTGCTCCCACATCTCGGTGTGCATGGCCGGGGCCAGCAGCACCGGGCAGCGGGCGGTCAGCAGGGTGTTGGTCAGCAGGTCGTCGGCGAGGCCGTGGGCCGCCTTGGCGAGCAGGTCGGCGGTCGTCGGCGCGACCACCACCAGGTCGGCCTGCTGGCCGAGTCGGACGTGGGGCACCTCGTGCACGTCGGACCAGACGTCGTCGGCGATCGGCTGACCGGAGAGTGCCGCCCAGGTCGGCGCCCCGACGAAACGGAGCGCCGACGCGGTTGGCACGACACGAACCCGGTGACCCGATTCGGTGAAGAGGCGCAGCAGCTCGCAGGCCTTGTAGGCGGCGATGCCGCCGCCGACCCCGAGGACGATCCCGGCGGACATCGACGTGTGGGGGTTACGGCTGGTCGGTCGGCTCGGCGGTGAGCAGGCCCGAGTTGATCTCGCGCATGGCGATGGAGAGGGGCTTCTCCTGCGGGGTGGTCTCGACGAGCGGGCCGACGTACTCGAGCAGGCCCTCACCGAGCTGGCTGTAGTAGGCGTTGACCTGGCGCGCGCGCTTGGCGGCGAAGATGACCAGCGCGTACTTCGACGTCGTCTTCTCGAGGAGCTCGTCGATCGGCGGGTTGGTGATGCCTTCGGGGTTGGCGATGGATCCCACGAATTAACCTCTGCGTCTTTTCGAGCCGCGCGGACGCGGTGCTGAGTCTCAACCGCGGCCGGTCTCAGCCGCGCACGCGCGGCCGGGCCGGATCCGGATAAGAAGAACCGAACAAGCCTACCAGCTCGTCAGCCACCCGATCGGTGAGGTCGTGGGTCACGGCCAGGTCGAAGGCGCCCGCGACGGCAGGGTCGGGCCGGTGTCCGGGCGGGAGCAGCAGCACCAGCCGGGCGGCGGGCAGCCGCGCCCGGACCAGCAGGGCTCCGGGGACGTCGAGCGGGAGCAGCACCGGCTGGCCGGCGTCGAGCCGGGCGCGCAGTGGCCCGTACGGGGTCCCGCGGTGGTGCGGGCCGATCCGGGACCACTCCAGCAGCTCGCCGGCGGCCACCAGACGGTCGAACTCGGCGGGGGCGAGGAAGACCCGGTCGACGCCGTCGACCTCCCGCTCCCGGCGCGGTCGGGTGGTCGCCGGCACCGGGGTCCAGACGGACGGAGAACGCGCCCGGACGAGCTCGACGACACTCTCCCTGCCGGAACCCGAAGGTCCAGCCAGGACAGTGAGCCGAGCCGCCGGGCGCGCCTCGTCATCCGTGCTCACTGCTTGTTTCTACACGCTGCCAGGTTCAGTTGGCGGCGAACTCTCCAAGCAGTGCCTTGCGCTGCTGCTCGCCGAGGCCACGCAGGCGACGACTGTCAGCGATCTTGAGCTTCTCCATGATCTGGGTAGCCCGGATCTTGCCGATGCCCGGCATGGCCTGCAGCACGGCCGACACCTTGAGCTTGCCCACGACGTCGTCGCTCTCGGCGCGCTCGAGGACGGCACCGAGGGTGGTCTTGCCCTGCTTGAGCTGCTCCTTCAGCTCGGCACGGGCCTTGCGGATCTCCGCGGCCTTCTCGAGCGCGGCAGCGCGCTGTTCGGGGGTCAGTGACGGGAGCGGCACCAGTTCTCCTCAGGTCCCTATCGCGACGGGCGGGGCGCACCGCCGCATCTGTGAAACGTGGTGTCGCTGTGAACCAAGGGGTCCGTGGTTCCCAGCGCGGGGAAAACTAGCGGTCAACGGAGCTTTCGGCAACGTGGACGCGCGATGATCATCGCAGAGTGACCGAGCCGTCAGTCAGTCAGGCAGCGGCCAGAACGGTCCGGCATTCGGCCAGCACCCGGTCCGCCGCGGCCCGCAGGGCGGCGGTGTCCGGGCCCGCGTTCAGGACCTCGCGGGAGTACGACGGGAGCACCGCGGGCAGGCTCGAACCGAAGACGGTACGCAGGTCCGCCGCACCGGCACCCTGTGCGCCGAGCCCCGGAGCCAGCAGCGGGCCCCCCACCCGGGAGAGGTCGTGACCGGTGTCACCGATGGTCGCCCCGACCACCAACCCGAAGCTGCCGAGTGGCTGCGCACCCTCGTTGAGCTGGGAAATCTCGTCGATCACGGTCTGCGCCACGGTGCGACCGTCGGCCGTGCGCGCGCGCTGCACGGCCGCGCCCTCCGGGTTGGAGGTGAGCGCCAGCACGAACACCCCGCCACCGTGCTCGGCGGCCAGCTCGAACATCGGCGCGAGCGAACCTACTCCGAGGTAAGGGCTCGCGGTGACCGCGTCGACATACAGCGGACTGGATGGATCAAGGTACGCCGAGGCGTACGCGCTGACCGTCGAGCCGATGTCGCCACGCTTGACGTCAAGCAGAACGAGCGAGCCGGCATCGCGTAACTGTCGGATAGTTGACTCAAGAATCGCCACACCTCGGGAGCCGAACCGCTCAAAAAAGGCCGACTGAGGCTTGACCACCGCAACCCGGTCACCGAGGGCTTCCACGACGGTCTGGGCGAACCGGTCGAGCCCCTGGACGTCGTCGGCGAGCCCCCACCGGGCCAGCAGACCGGGATGCGGATCGATGCCCACGCAGAGCGGTCCCCGCTCGGTCACCGCCCGGTGCAGTCGGGTGCCGAAGCTCTCCATCCGGTACTTCCCCTCTCGTCGCACTCCTTCGTGGGCGGTGGCCACCGCCCGCGTCCTCCCGACCGAGCCGGCTGCCACCACGGCCCCGGCGGCCGGGCCTAGCCGGCCGCGACCGCCGCGGCGATGCCGGCCGCGATACGGGCCAGGTCCGCGTCGTCGGTGACGTACGGCGGCATGGTGTAGACCAGATCCCGGAACGGCCGCAGCCAGACCCCGCGCTCGGCCGCCGCCGCCGTGGCCGCCGGAAGGTCCACCTCGTGGTCGAGCTGCACCACGCCGATGGCGCCGAGCACCCGCACGTCGGCCACCCCCGGCGTACCCCGCAACGGCTCCAGACCGCCGCGCAGGCCGGCGCCGATCCTGGCCACCTCGCCAGCCCAGTCCCCGGCCTTCAGCAACCCGAGGGAGGCGTTGGCCACCGCGCAGGCCAGCGGATTGCCCATGAAGGTGGGACCGTGCGCCAGCACGCCGTCGGCGGAGATGCCACGGGCGATCTCCGCCGTGCACAGGGCGGCGGCCAGGGTCAGGTACCCGCCGGTGAGCGCCTTGCCGACGCAGAGAACGTCCGGGCTAACCCCGGCGTGCTCGGCCGCGAACATGGCGCCGGTACGGCCGAAGCCGGTGGCGATCTCGTCGAAGATCAGCAGCACCCCGTGCGCGCGGGTCACCTCGCGCAGCACCCGCAGGTACCCCGGGTGGTGGAAACGCATTCCGCCGGCGCCCTGCACCACCGGCTCCACGATCACCGCGGCCAGCTCGTGCGCGTGCCGCTCGACGGCGTCGACCAGCGCCGCCACGTACGCCGGGTCGGGCTCGTCGGCGAACCCGCCCGGCGGCACCGGCGCGAAGACCTGCCGGGGCAGCACGTCGCCCCAGAGGTGGTGCATGCCGCCCTCCGGGTCACAGACGCTCATCGGGTGGAAGGTGTCGCCGTGGTAGCCGCCCCGCCAGGTGGCCAGCCGACGGCGTTCGGGGCGACCGGTGGCCCGCTGGTACTGCAGGCACATCTTCACCGCCACCTCGACGCTCACCGAGCCGGAATCGGCCAGGAAGACGTGCTCCAACCCCTCCGGGGCCAGCTCGACCAGGGTCTGCGCGAGCCGGACCGCCGGCTCGTGGGTGAGCCCCCCGAACATCACGTGGCTCATCCGACCGAGCTGGTCGGTCACGGCCGCGTCGAGCACGGGGTGCCGGTAGCCGTGGATCGCCGCCCACCAGGACGACATCCCGTCCACCAGCTCCCGGCCGTCCGCCAACCGCAGCCGGACCCCCTCGGCGCTCTCCACCACGTACGGCAGGCTCGCCGGCGGCATGGCGGCATACGGATGCCACACGTGCGCCCGGTCGGCGGCAAGGATCTCCTCGGGCGTCACACGCGCTCCTTCCGGGCGTCGGTGGGCAGAACAGCGGGCACGGCGGCACGGTGGGCAGCGGCCACGGTCCCGGCCCCGGCGGTCCGAGGCACCCACCGTCCGCCGCCTTTGCTCTGCTTCACCGGACGCGACACCTGACGTCCGGATACCGAACGGCGGGCGTTGCGTGGGTTGAAGCAGAGCAAAGGGCGTGCGGGACCATCTGGCCCGGGCGGTGTTCCCGGCATGCATGCCGGGAACGGCTCGGTCTCCGATCTCGCCGCCGCGCCGGTCCGGCAGGCAGCGAGGTCAGGCGCGCCGGGCCGGCCGGCAGCGAGGTCGGGCGCGCCCCGCAGGCCGGGTGCGGGGCGGGTCACCGACCGGCGACCGGGTCCGGCGCCGGTGCCATCGCGCGGGCGGCGGCCCGGACCAGGGCCGGTCCCCGGTAGATGAAACCGGTGTAGAGCTGCACCAGGGCGGCGCCGGCGTCGAACATCCGGGTGGCGTCGTCGGGATCGAGGATGCCGCCGACGCCGATGATCGGCAGCCGGCCGCCGGTCTCGCGGTGGACGAAGGAGACCACCTCCCGGGCCCGGCCGGTGAGCGGCCGGCCGGAGAGGCCACCGGTCTCGGCGCCACGCTCGCGGTCGGCCGGGGCCAGACCGTCGCGGGCCAGGGTGGTGTTGGTGGCGATCACGCCGGCCGCGCCCCGGGCCAGGCAGACCTCCAGCAGCTCGGCGATCGCGGCCTCGGTCAGGTCCGGGGCGATCTTGACCAGGACCGGCTTCTCCCCGACCAGCGCGGCCAGCAGGGCGTCCAGGTGCGCCCGGTCCTGCAGCGAGCGCAGGCCCGGGGTGTTCGGCGAGGAGACGTTGACCGCGAAGTAGTCGCCGTGCCCTCGCAGCGCCCGGTAGGAGGCGAGGTAGTCCTCGACGGCATCGTCCAGCGGGGTCACCTTGGACTTGCCCAGCGAGATGCCCAGCGGCACCCCGATCGGGCGCGGCAGGGCCGCCAGCCGGGCGGCGAGCGCGTCGGCCCCGGCGTTGTTGAAGCCCATCCGGTTGACGACGGCCTCGCTGTCGCGCAGCCGGAACAGCCGCGGCCGGGGATTGCCCGGCTGGGCGTGCGCCGTCACCGTGCCGACCTCGACGAAGCCGAAGCCCAGCGCCGGCCAGGTCGGCAGCGCGGCGCCGTCTTTGTCCATCCCGGCGGCCAACCCCACGGCGTTGGGGAACTCCACCCCGAACACCGTGCGGGGCGCGCGCACCGCGTACCGCGCCCGCAGCGCGGCGAGGGCCGCCGGTTGCCGGGACAGCGCCGCAAGCCGCCGCAGCGTCCACTCGTGCGCCGTCTCGGCGTCCCCACCCCCGAGCCGGAACAGCCGGGGCCGTACCACCCTCTCGAAGATCACTGGGCGGCCCGCAGGGTGGCGTGCAGGTCCTGCAGTGGACGGACCTGCATGTCGCCGCGGATCCTCGCCTCGATGCCCATGACCGCCGCGGCGGCGCCGGGCACCGTGGTGATGCACGGAATGTCCGCGGTGACGGCCGCGCTGCGGATCTCGTAGCCGTCGGAGCGGGCGCTCGCGCCCGAACCCTGCGGCGTGTTGATCACCAGTGCCACGTCGCCGCCGAGGATCAGCGACACCGCGTCCTCGCCCCCGCCGGCCTCGTAGTGCTTGCGGATCTGCTCACAGGCGATGCCGTGCCGGCGCAGCACCTCGGCGGTGCCGGTGGTCGCGACGATCTCGAAGCCCAGGTCGGCCAGCCGCTTGATCGGGAAGATCATGCCGCGCTTGTCGCGGTTGGCCACCGAGACGAAGATCTTGCCGGCGGTCGGCAGCGACCCGTACGCCGCGGACTGGCTCTTGGCGAAGGCGTGCCCGAAGTTGGTGTCGATGCCCATCACCTCGCCGGTGGACTTCATCTCCGGGCCGAGCAGCGAGTCGATGCCCTTGCCGGAGCGGGTCCGGAAGCGCTTGAACGGCAGCACCGCCTCCTTGACCGCGATCGGCGCGTCGGCCGGCATGGTGCCGCCGTCCCCGCTGGTGGGCAGCAGCCCTTCGGCGCGCAGTTCGGCGATGGTCGCGCCGAGCGCGATCCGGGCCGCCGCCTTGGCCAGCGGCACCGCGGTCGCCTTGGAGACGAACGGGACCGTCCGGGACGCCCGCGGGTTGGCCTCCAGCACGTAGAGCACGTCGTCCTTCAGGGCGTACTGCACGTTGAGCAGGCCGCGTACGCCCACACCCCGCGCGATCGCCTCGGTGTACCGACGTACCTCGGCCAGGTGCGACCCGGCCAGGGTGATCGGGGGCAGCGCGCAGGACGAGTCGCCGGAGTGGATGCCGGCCTCCTCGATGTGCTCCATCACGCCACCGAGGTAGACCTCGCCGTCGGCGTCGCAGAGCGCGTCCACGTCGATCTCGATGGCGTCGTCGAGGAAGCGGTCCACCAGCACCGGATGGTCCGGCGAGATGTCGGTGGCCCGGCCGATGTAGTCGCGCAGCGTCGGATCGTCGTAGACGATCTCCATGCCCCGACCGCCCAGCACGTACGACGGGCGCACCAGCACCGGGTAGCCGATCTCGTCGGCGATCGCCTTGGCCTCGTCGTACGAGGTGGCCATGCCGTGCGCCGGCGCGCGCAGCCCGGCCCGCGCCAGCACCGCGCCGAACGCGCCGCGCTCCTCGGCCAGGTGGATCGACTCCGGCGAGGTGCCGACCACCGGAACGCCGGCGTTCTTGAGCCGCTGCGCCAACCCCAGCGGGGTCTGCCCGCCGAGCTGAACCACGACCCCGACCACGCCCGGCCCGCCGGCCGCCCGCCCGGAGCTGTCCTCGGCGTGCCAGACCTCCAGCACGTCCTCGAAGGTCAGCGGCTCGAAGTAGAGCCGGTCGGCGGTGTCGTAGTCGGTGGAGACCGTCTCCGGATTGCAGTTGACCATGACCGTCTCGTAGCCGACGGCGCGGAGCGCCTGGACCGCGTGCACACACGAGTAGTCGAACTCGATGCCCTGCCCGATCCGGTTCGGCCCGGAGCCCAGGATCAGCACCTTCGGCCGCGCCGAGGGCAGCACCTCGGTCTCCTGGTCGTACGTGGAGTAGTGGTACGGCGTGCTCGCCTCGAACTCGGCGGCGCAGGTGTCCACGGTCTTGTAGACCGGCCGCACGTCGAGGCGGTGCCGCAGGGTCCGTACGCCATCCTCGGCCGCCAGTTCCGGGCGCAGCGCGGCGAGCTGCCGGTCGGACAGCCCCGCCCGCTTGGCCCGACGCAGCAGCCCGGCGTCGAGCACCGGTGCGTCCACGATCTCCGCGCGCAGCTCCACCAGCGCGGCGATCTGGTCCAGGAACCACGGGTCGATCCCGCCGGAGGCCGCGGCGACCTCGGCGATCGAGGCGCCCAGACGCAGCGCCCGCTCGACGGTGTAGAGCCGGCCGTCGTGCGGCATCCGCAGCGCGGCGAGGGTGTTCTCCTTGGTCGCGCCGGCCGGGTCCGGCTGGGTCCAGAAGCCGACGGACCTGGTCTCCATCGAGCGCATGGCCTTGTTCAGCGCCTCGGTGAAGTTGCGCCCGAGGCTCATCGCCTCGCCGACCGACTTCATCGTGGTGGTCAGCTCCGGGTCCGCGCCGGGGAACTTCTCGAACGCGAACCGGGGTATCTTCACCACCACGTAGTCCAGGGTCGGCTCGAACGCCGCCGGGGTCTTGAGGGTGATGTCGTTGGGGATCTCGTCGAGGGTGTAGCCGATGGCCAGCTTGGCGGCGATCTTCGCGATCGGGAAGCCGGTCGCCTTGGACGCGAGCGCCGAGGAGCGGGACACCCGGGGGTTCATCTCGATCACGACGATCCGGCCGTCGGCCGGGTTGACCGCGAACTGGATGTTGCAGCCGCCGGTGTCCACCCCCACCTCGCGCAGCACCGCGATGCCCAGGTCACGCAGGCGCTGGTACTCCCGGTCGGTGAGCGTCATGGCCGGGGCCACGGTGACGCTGTCACCGGTGTGCACGCCCATCGGGTCGATGTTCTCGATCGAGCAGACCACCACGACGTTGTCGTTCCGGTCGCGCATCAGCTCGAGCTCGTACTCTTTCCAGCCGAGCACGCTCTCCTCGATCAGCACCTCGTGCACGGGGCTGGCGGCCAGGCCGTCGCCGGCGATGCGGGCCAGGTCCTCCGGCGTGTGCGCCATGCCGGAACCCAGCCCGCCCATGGTGAACGACGGCCGGATCACCACCGGCAGGCCCAGCTCGGCGACGGTCGCCTCGACCTCGTCCATCGAGTGGCAGACCCGGGAGCGCGGCACCAGGCCGGTCGGGTCGTCGATACCGAGGCGGACCCCGGCCTTGGCGACGATGTCCTTGAACAGCTGCCGGTCCTCGCCGCGGTTGATCGCGTCGATGTTCGCGCCGATCAGCTCGACGCCGTACTTCTCCAGCACGCCGGCCTCGTGCAGCGCGACGGCGGTGTTCAGCGCGGTCTGCCCGCCCAGGGTGGCCAGGATCGCGTCCGGGCGCTCCTTGGCGATGACCAGCTCGACGAACTCGGGGGTGATCGGCTCGACGTACGTGGCGTCGGCGAACTCCGGATCCGTCATGATCGTCGCCGGGTTGGAGTTGACCAGGCTGACCCGGATCCCCTCGCTGCGCAGTACCCGGCAGGCCTGGGTACCCGAGTAGTCGAACTCGCAGGCCTGGCCGATGACGATCGGCCCGGAGCCGATGACCAGGATGTGCTTCAGATCGGTCCGCTTAGGCATTCGTGCGCCCCTCGCTGTGGGTCCGGCCTTCGATGAGGTCGGCGAAGCGGTCGAAGAGGTAGTCCGCGTCGTGCGGGCCGGCCGCCGCCTCCGGGTGGTACTGGACGGTGAAGGCGGGCACGTCGATCGCCCGCAGCCCCTCGACCACGTTGTCATTGAGGCAGACGTGCGACACCTGAACGCCGCCGAACTCGGTCTCGATCACCTGGTCGGGGACCACCGCGCCCTGCCCGGCGCCCGGCACCTCGATGCCGCCGCTCTGGTGTTCGCGGCCCGGCCACGCGACCGCGAAGCCGTGGTTGTGGCTGGTCACCTCGACCGTGCCGGTCACCCGGTCGAGCACCGGCTGGTTGATCCCGCGGTGGCCGTAGCCCAGCTTGTAGGTGCCGAAGCCGAGCGCCCGGCCGAGGATCTGGCTGCCGAAGCAGATGCCGAACAGCGGCATCTTGCGCTCCAGCACCTGCCGGGCCAGGGCCACCGGGCCGTCGGCGGTGGCCGGGTCGCCCGGACCGGGCGAGAGGAAGACCGCGTCCGCGCCGGTGGCCAGCAGCTCGTCCATGGTGGAGCCGGCCGGCAGCACGTGGGTGGTCACCCCGCGGGCGGCGAGCCGGCGCGGCACGTTGCGCTTGATACCCAGGTCCAGCGCGGCGACCGTGAACCGGTGCTCCCCGACCGCCTCCACGACGTACGGCTTGGCGGTGGTCACCTCGGCGGAGAGGTCCGCGCCGACCATCTGCGGCGCCTGCCGGACCCGGGCCAGCAGGGCCCGCGGGTCGTCGTCGACGCTGGAGATGCCGACCCGCATCGCGCCGCGCTCGCGCAGGTGCCGGGTCAGCGCCCGGGTGTCCACCCCGCTGATACCCACCACACCCTCGGCGGCGAGCCGGTCCTCCAGGCCACCGGTGGCCCGCCAGTTCGAGCCGATCCGGGCCGGGTCGCGCACCACGTAGCCGGCGACCCAGATCCGGGCGGACTCGTCGTCCTCGCCGTTGACGCCGGTGTTGCCGATGTGCGGCGCGGTCTGCACCACCACCTGCCGGTGGTAGGACGGGTCGGTCAGGGTCTCCTGGTAGCCGGTCATGCCGGTGTTGAAGACCGCCTCGCCGAAGGTCTCCCCGACGCTGCCGTACGCCTCGCCGGTGAACGTGCGCCCGTCCTCGAGAACGAGGATCGCGGGCCTGCGCTTGACCATTACTTGACAGCCTTTCCGTCCAGAACCGTCGGCTCGCCGCGCAGGAAGGTCGCCACGATGCGACCCGGCAGCGTCATGCGGGCGTACGGGGTGTTGCGGCTCCGGCTGGACAGCTCCGCCGGCTCGATGACCCGGCGCGCGGCCGGGTCGACCAGGGTCAGGTTGGCCGGCGCCCCCGGGGCCGGGTCGACGCCGTGCCCGGCGAGCTCGGCGATCCGGGCCGGGGTGCGCGACATCCGCTCGGCGATCAGGTCCCACTGCGGCCCGAGCACGTCCAGTGCGATGGAGAGCGCCGTCTCCAGGCCGAGCATGCCCGGCCGGGCGTACGCCCACTCGCACTCCTTGTCCTCCACGGCGTGCGGCGCGTGGTCGGTGGCGATGATGTCGATCACGCCCTCGGTCAGCGCGGCCCGCAGCGCGGCGATGTCACCGGCGGTACGCAGCGGCGGGTTGACCTTGAAGACCGGGTCGTAGGTCGAGGCCTTCTCGTCGGTGAGCAGCAGGTGGTGCGGCGTGACCTCGGCGGTCACCTTCACCCCCCGTGCCTTGGCCTGGCGCAGCACCTCGACGCTGCCGGCGGTGGAGACGTGGCAGACGTGCAGGCGGCTGCCCACGTGCTCGGCGAGCAGCACGTCCCGGGCGATGATCGCCTCCTCGGCGACCGCCGGCCAGCCGGTCAGCCCGAGCCGGGTGGAGACCTCACCCTCGTGCATCTGGGCGCCCTCGGTGAGCCGGGGCTCCTCGGCGTGCTGCGCGATGATGCCGTCGAACGCCTTGACGTACTCCAGGGCCCGGCGCATCAGCTTCGGGTCGGCCACGCAGTGCCCGTCGTCGGAGAAGATCCGCACCCGGGCCGCGGAGTCGGCCATCGCGCCCAACTCGGCCAGGTGCTCGCCGGCCAGACCGACGGTGACCGCGCCGATGGGCTGCACGTCGACCAGCCCGGCCTCCCGACCGAGCCGCCAGACCTGCTCGACCACGCCGGCGGTGTCCGCCACCGGGGAGGTGTTGGCCATCGCGCAGACCGCGGTGTAGCCGCCGAGCGCCGCCGCCCGGGACCCGGACTCCACCGTCTCGGCGTCCTCCCGGCCCGGCTCGCGCAGGTGGGTGTGCAGGTCGACCAGGCCGGGCAGGGCGACCAGCCCGGTGCCGTCGACGACCGTCGCGTCCGGCGCGGACAGCCCGGAGCCGACCTCGGCCACGACTCCGTCGCGGATGAGCAGGTCGGCCGGCGCGGCGCCGACGACGCTCACGTTGGTGATCAGGTACGAGCTCACCGGTTGTTCCCCCCGAGCAGCAGGTAGAGGACGGCCATCCGCACGGAGACCCCGTTGGCGACCTGTTCGACGATGGTGGAGCGGGGCGAGTCGGCCACCTCGGGCGTGATCTCCATGCCCCGGTTCATCGGGCCGGGGTGCATGACGATCGCGTGCTCCGGCAGCCGGCGCATCCGGGGCCCGTCCAGGCCGTAGCGGCGGGCGTACTCACGGGCGGAGGGGAAGTAGGAGTCGTTCATCCGCTCCCGCTGCACCCGCAGCATCATCACGACGTCAGCGCTGGGCAGGACCGCGTCCAGGTCGTAGGAGACATCGGTGCCCGGGGCGAGTGCGCCGGTGATGTCGACCGGGATGAGCGTGGGCGGGCCGACCAGGGTGACCTTCGCGCCGAGGGTGGACAGCAGCAGCACGTTGGAGCGGGCCACCCGGGAGTGCAGCACGTCCCCGACCACCGCGACCGACAGGCCGGCGAGCCGGCCCAGCCGGGAGCGCATGGTGTACGCGTCCAGCAGCGCCTGGGTCGGGTGCTCGTGGGTGCCGTCGCCGGCGTTGACCACCGACCCGTCGACCCAGTTGGCGAGCCGGTGCGGGGCGCCCGAGGCGGGGTGCCGGACGACCACCGCGTCCGCGCCCATCGCCTGCAGCGTCAGCGCGGTGTCCTTCAGGCTCTCGCCCTTGGTCACGCTGGAGCCCTTGGCGGAAAAGTTGATCACGTCGGCGCTGAGCCGCTTCGCGGCCGCCTCGAAGGAGATCCGGGTGCGGGTGGAGTCCTCGTAGAAGAGGTTGACCACGGTCCGGCCGCGCAGCGCCGGCAGCTTCTTGACCTCCCGGCCGGCGACGGTGGCCATCTCGGCGGCGGTGTCCAGGATCTCGGTGGCGGTGTCGGCGTCCAGGTCGGCGCCGGAGAGCAGGTGCCGGATCACTGTGCGGTCCCCCCGAAGAGTTTGACCTCGTCGACGCCGTCGGGCTCGGCGAGCGTCACCTTCACGCTCTCGGCGAGCGACGTCGGGATGTTCTTGCCGACGTAGTCGGCGCGGATGGGCAGCTCCCGGTGGCCGCGGTCGACCAGGACGGCGAGCTGCACGGACGCCGGGCGGCCCACGTCGTTGAGCGCGTCGAGCGCGGCCCGCACGGTGCGGCCGGAGAAGAGCACGTCGTCGACGAGGATCACCCGCTTGCCGTCGATGCCGCCGGGTGGCAGCTGGGTCGGGCCGACCGCGCGGGTCGCGTGCCGGCGCAGGTCGTCGCGGTAGAGGGTGATGTCGAGCACACCGACCGGTACGGCCACGTCCTCGAAGGTGCTGATCCGGGCGGCGAGCCGCCGGGCGAGGGGCGCGCCCCGGGTGGGGATGCCGAGCAGCACGGTGTCGGCGGCGCCCTGGGTCTTCTCGAGGATCTGGTGTGCGATGCGGTCGACCACGCGTTGCACGTCGGCGCTGGTGAGGATCACCTTCACCGAGGGTTGTCGCGGTGGTGACGAGCGGGCAGCCGGTGGGTATGCCACGGCGGACCTCCTTCCCCGCCTCACGGGACGGGTCGTTAAAGGATGTCGGGCACCTCCGGCCGGACCGCGCGGACGCGCCGGGCCGGGGCTTCACGCCACGTTACCAGTGGTCACCGGGCCGACGGACGCCGGCCACTGACCACCGGATCAGGATGGCGAAATGGGGATAACTCCCCCGGTGCTCCCCAACGGTAAGGTCACGACCACTTGACCACGTGTCGCATTCCCCGTACCGTCACGCTCCGTAGCGATCGACGGGAGAACCCCGAGCAGCACTGGGAGTGTCCGAATGCCCTCTGAATACGCCAAGTCTCTGGGCGCCCGCCTGCGCTCCATCCGCCAACAGCAGGGGCTCTCCCTGCAGGGTGTGGAGGAGAAGTCGAACGGGCGGTGGAAGGCCGTGGTGGTCGGCTCGTACGAGCGCGGCGACCGGGCCGTGACGGTGTCCCGCCTGGCCGAGTTGGCCGAGTTCTACCGTGTTCCCGTCTCGGAGCTGCTGCCCGACGGCAGCGGGGTCCGGCACGAGCCCACCAGCAAGATCGTCCTGGACCTGGAGCGGCTCTACGACGAGGCCTCCGAGGACCTGGCCTACGTCGCCCGCTACGCCCGTGCCATCCAGCAGCAGCGCGGTGACTACAACGGCCGGGTGCTCTCCATCCGCGCCGACGACCTGCGGGCGCTGGCGATCGTCTACGACGCCTCGCCGTCCGGCCTGATCGAGCGGCTCACCGAGCACGGTGTGCTGGTCGCCGACCCGCGGGCGTTCTTCGCCTCCTGATCGCTGACCGACGCGAAGGGCCCGTGCCGATCGGCACGGGCCCTTCGCGTCGTGTGGTGCGTGTCCGCTCAGCGGGTGGCGTACTCGGCGATCCGGCCGAGCAACCCGTTGAGGAAGCGCGGCGAGTCGTCGGTGGACATCTGCCGGGCCAGCTCCACGGCCTCGCTGATCGCCACCGCGTCGTCGATCTCGTCAACGTAGAGCAACTCGTAGACCGCGATGCGGGACAGGTTGCGGTCGACCGCCGGCATCCGCTCCAGCGTCCAGCCCTCGGCGTAGCTGGCGATCAGCTCGTCGATCCGGTTGAGGTGCTCGGCGACCCCCTCGACCAGGCCCACGGCGTAACCGAGGTGCTCCGGGTGGGGCTTCTCGATGCGCTGCAGGTAGCCGGCCAGCACCTCCACCGGCGGCTTGTCCCGCAGGTCCGCCTCGTAGAGGACGTCCAGCGCCCGCTTGCGCGCCTTACGGCGCGCCGGCATCTGCTGCTTGGGACCCTCGGCCATCAGGCGCGGCCGAGGTAACGGCCGTCGCGGGTGTCGACCTTGATCTTCTCACCGGTGGTGATGAACAGCGGCACCTGCACGGTCGCACCGGTCTCCACGGTGGCCGGCTTGTTGCCGCCGGTCGAGCGGTCGCCCTGCAGACCCGGCTCGGTGTAGGTGACCTCCAGCACGACGCTGGTGGGCAGCTCGATGTAGAGCGGAACACTCTCGTGGGTGGCCACGGTCGCCTCCGCCTCGGGCAGGAGGTAGTTGGCCGCCTCGCCCACGGTGCCGCCGGGGACGGTGATCTGGTCGAAGGTCTCCAGATCCATGAAGACGTAGTCCTCGCCATCGGCGTACAGGTACTGCATCGTGCGCTTGTCGACGGTCGCGGTCTCGACCTTGGTGCCCGCGTTGAAGGTCTTGTCGACCACCTTGCCGGACAGCACGTTCTTCAGCGTGGTGCGCACGAAGGCACCACCCTTACCGGGCTTGACGTGCTGGAACTCAACGACGGCCCAGAGCTCCCCGTCGAGGTTGAGTACCAGGCCGTTCTTGAGGTCGTTGGTGGAAGCCATTTCCTGCCTTGATCATCAATTGGCGGACAGACCTGGCAAGTCTACTAGCTGCGCCGGCCGCGCTCCCCGCCGTGTTCGGCCTGTGGCCGGATGGGCGCCAGGTGGAGGCCGCACGGGGCTCGCGCGGGGGTCGCCGACACCTGCCTCAGTGACAGAGCGTCACCTATGGTCAGGGACCGAGGGCCCTCCGCTCTCCCCTTTACACTGCTTCACTCGACGCAACAGTCACGCGCTGTGCGACTTGGCAGACATCGCCGAACGGTCCCGGATCGGATCACCGCAGTTCAGCGATGGTGTTGCGTCCGTTGAAGCAGAGCAAAGCGGTGGAAGCGACGGTCGGCTGCTGGACCGGCTCGGTCTGATGGTGGCAGTGAGTGACTCCTCTCGAAAGAGCAGGCACCGATCACCCAACGTGAGGGGCGGCTGCCCGGCCGGCAGCCAGGACGAGGCGGGCGGCCAGGTGGGTGGCCGAGCTGGCCCGGGGTGGCTGAGCTGGCCCGGGGGGTCGAGCTGGCTCGGGGTGGCTGAGCTGGCGGGGCTGGCTCAGGTGGCGCGGGTGGCCAGGTGGTGCAGGGCGAGGCGGTACCCGTCGACGCCGAGCCCGCAGATCACCCCGGTCGCCACCGCGGAGACCACCGAGTGGTGCCGGAACTGCTCCCGCGCGTGGATGTTGGAGATGTGCACCTCGACCAGCGGGCCGCGCAGCATCGCGCAGGCGTCGCGCAACGCGTACGAGTAGTGCGACCAGGCGGCCGGGTTGAGAACGACGGCGGCGCCCTCGTCGGCGGCGGCGTGCAGCCAGCCGAGCAGCTCGTGCTCCGCGTCGGTCTGCCGTACGGTCACGTCGAGGCCCAGCTCGCGGCCGGTGGACTCGCAGAGTGTCACCAGGTCGGCGTGGGTCGTCGCCCCGTACACCTGCGGCTCGCGGGTGCCCAGCCGACCCAGGTTCGGCCCGTTGAGGACGTACACCTTCATCGGGACGCGACCTCCCGGTAGGCGGCGGCCAGCAGCGCGTCGTCCGGGCCCTCCAGGATCGCCGGGCGGGCCAGCCCGTCCAGCACCACGAAGCGCAGCAGACTGCCCCGGGCCTTCTTGTCCACCCGCATCGCGGCCAGCAGCCGGGGCCAGGCATCCGCCGGGTAGCTCACCGGCAGGCCGAGCGCTTCCACCGTGGCCCGGTGCCGCTCGGCGGTCGCCGCGTCCAACCGGCCGGCGAGGCGGGCCAGCGCGGCGGCGTAGACCAGGCCGACGGCGACGGCGTCGCCGTGCCGCCAGCGGTAGCTCTCCACCTTCTCGATCGCGTGCGCCAGCGTGTGCCCGTAGTTGAGCACCTCCCGCACGCCGGACTCGCGCAGGTCACCGCTGACCACATCGGCCTTGACCCGGATCGCCCGCTCGATCAGCTCCCGGGCCACCGGCCCCCGCGGATCGGTGGCCGCCGCCGGATCGCGCTCGACCAGGTCGAGGATGACCGGGTCGGCGATGAAGCCGCACTTGACCACCTCGGCCAGCCCGGCGGCCAGGTCGGGCGGCGGGAGGCTGTCCAGGGTGGCCAGGTCGGCGAGCACGCCGACCGGAGGGTGGAACGCGCCCACCAGGTTCTTGCCGGCGGCGGTGTTGATGCCGGTCTTGCCGCCCACAGCGGCGTCCACCATGCCCAGCAGCGAGGTGGCCACCGGCACCCAGCGCACGCCGCGCAGCCAGCAGGCGGCCACGAAGCCGGCCAGGTCGGTGACCGCGCCGCCGCCGACGCCGACCACCGCGTCGGTACGGGTGAAGCCGGCCGCGCCGAGCCGGTCCCAGCAGCCGGCGGCCACCTCGACCTGCTTGGCCGCCTCGGCGTCGGGCACCTCGATCGGCAGCGGCTCGACGCCGGCCGCGCGCAGCCGCTCACCGAGCGCGTCGGCCAGGTCCTTGAGCCGGGGCGTGTGCAGCACCGCCGCCCGGGTCGCGCCGGGCAGCAATTCAGGCAGGGCGTCGAGCAGGTCGCGTCCCACCAGCACGTCGTACGGCCGCTCGCCGCCGACCGGGATCCGGGTCACCTCGTCCATCGCCGGCAGCCTAGTCGAGCGGACGGCGCGGCGACGGCGGCTGTCCACCTGCTGGCCGGGCCGCCCACCCCGCCAGCCTGCCGGCGAGCGCGGCCACCTCGGCGCACAGCGCCTCCGGGCGGCGCACGGTGAACGGGCAGCCCAGCCCGGCGAGCAGTCGGGCGGCTCCGGCCAGGCTCTCGGCCCGGCCCCGCAGCAGCACGCCGTCGGCGGTGTCGGTCAGCTCGGCCACGCTGGGCGGGACGCCGCGCCGGGCGGTGGCCAGATCGGTCTCCAACAGCACCTCGATCTCGTGGGTGTACGGCACACCGGCCAGCGAGCGGGTCACCCAGGCCACCGGATCGAAGTCCGCCGGCACAGTGAACGTCGCCGCGCCGGTGGTCACTGCACCGATCCGGTCCAGCCGGAAGGTCCGCACCTCCGCGCGCCGGTGGTCGTGGCCGGTGACGTACCAGCGGCCGGCGTGGAAGACCAGCCCGTACGGGTCGAGGTCGCGGTGCGACGGCTCCCCCCGCCAGGAGCGGTAGTCCAACGTCACCCGACGCCGGTGGCGTGCGGCCGCGGCGAGCGTGAGCAGGGTGCCCGACGCCGGCCGCTGCTCGGGCTCGGCGCGGCGCAGGGTGAAACCCAGGTGTTCCTGCACGGCGGCGAGCCGGTCGGCGAGCGCCGCCGGCAGCACGCGGTGGATCTTGGCGAGTGCGGTCGCGGTGGCCGGTTGCTCCGTGCCCAACCCCAACCGTTCGGCCACCACCAGGCCGAGCAGCACGGCGACGGCCTCGTCGTCGGTAAGCATCAGCGGCGGCAGCTTGAAGCCGGGGCGCAGGCGGTAGCCGCCGTGGCGGCCCCGGTCGGCGGTGACCGGAATGCCCAGCTCGACCAGGGTCGCCGCGTACCGGCGCACGGTGCGCTCGTCCACGCCGAGCCGGCCGGCCAGCTCGGCGGCGGTCGACCGGTGCCGGGTCTGGAGCAGCTCCAGCAGAGCCAGCACCCGGCCGGCGGGATGTGACACGAACCACTCCTCTAAACCGGGCGGATTCTGTCCGGATGCGATCGTACGGTCTTTCCGGTAGCCGAGAGAAGGAGTGACAGATGGCGACGTTCGTACTGGTGCCGGGGTTCTGGCTGGGTGCTTGGGCGTGGCGGGAGGTCACCGCGACCCTGCGGGCGCAGGGCCACGAGGTGTACCCGATGACGCTGACCGGGGTCGCCGAGCGGGCCCATCTGGCCGGCCCGCAGGTGGGCCTGGAGACGCACACCACCGACATCGTCCGGCTGATCGAGGTCGAGGATCTGCGCGACGTGCTGCTGGTGGGGCACTCCGGCGGCGGCATGCCAGTCGCCCAGGCGGCCGACCGGATCCCGGAGCGGATCGCCCGGGTGGTGTACGTGGAGAGCGGGCCACTGCCGGACGGCACGGCGCAGTTCGACACCGTACCGCCCGAGGAGCAGGAGCGGCTGCGCGCGCTGATCGGCGCCGGGCACCTGCTGCCACCGCCGGCCTGGGACCCGGCGGCGGACCCGCAGAACCTGGCCGGACTGGACGAGTCCACGCTGGCGCTGCTGCGCGCGCGGGCCACCCCGCACCCGCTGGGCGCGGCCACCGAACCCGTACGGCGCACCGGCGGGCGTCCGGCGCCGACCGCGCTGGTGGCCAGCACCTTCCCCCTCGATGTGGTGGAGCAGATGATCGGGCAGGGGCACCCGTTCTTCGCCGGGCTGGCCGGTGGCGAGCTGCACGCGCTGCCCACCGGGCACTGGCCGATGCTCAGCGAGCCGAAGGCCCTGGCCGACGTGCTCGACCGCATCGCCGGCTGAGCGACGCCGGGCGGGCCGCCGGTTCAGCGCGGCAGGAGCGCGGCGATCTCGCCGGCGATCTCCTCCGGGGTCCGCCCGTCGGTGGCCACCGTCGCGGTGGCCACCTCGGTGTAGAGCGGGCGACGCTGGTCCATCAGATGCTTGAGGGTGGCCCGCGGGTTGATCGCCAGCAGTGGCCGACCGGCGCCGAGACCGACCCGCTTCACCGCGTGGGGCAGCTCCACCGAGAGGTGCACGACCCGGTGCCCGAGCAGGGCGGCGCGGGTCTCCTCGGCCAGCACCGCGCCACCGCCGAGGGCCAGCACCCCGGTGCCGCCGGCCAACGCCGCCGCCACCGCCGCCCGTTCCAGGGTGCGGAAGTGCGCCTCGCCCTCGTCGATGAAGATCTCCGGGATGGGCTTGCCGGCCATCGACTCGATGTCGCAGTCGGTGTCGCGGAACTCGACACCGAGGGTGGCGGCCAACACCCGGCCGACGGTGGTCTTGCCGCAGCCCGGCGCGCCCACCAGCACGACGACCGGGGCCATCAGCGGATGACCAGCGCGTCGAGGTAGCCGGCCACGTTGCGGCGGATCTCGGCGACCGAGTCGCCGCCGAACTTCTCGGTGGCCGCCTCGGCCAGCACCAGCGCCACCATCGCCTCGGCGACCACGGCCGCGGCGGGCACCGCGCAGACGTCCGAGCGCTGGTTGATCGCGGTGGCCGGCTCGCCGGTGGTGACGTCCACGGTCGCCAGCGCCCGGTTCAACGACGAGATCGGCTTCATCGCCGCGCGGACCCGCAGCGGCTCGCCGGTGGTGATGCCGCCCTCCAACCCGCCGGCCCGGTCGGTGACCCGGCGGACGCCGGTGGCCGAGGGGATGATCTCGTCGTGCGCCTCGGAGCCGCGGGAGCGGGCCTGCTGCCAGCCGTCGCCGATCTCCACGCCCTTGATCGCCTGGATCGACATCAGCGCGGTGGCCAGCCGGGCGTCGAGCTTACGGTCCCACTGCACGTGGCTGCCCAGGCCCGGTGGCACCCCGTACGCCAGCACCTCCACCACGCCGCCGAGGGTGTCGGCGGCCTTCTTCGCGGCATCGACCTCGGCGACCATCCGGGCGCTGGCCTCCGGGTCGAGGCAGCGCAACGGGTCGGCGTCGATGCGGGCGGCGTCCTCGGGGCGCGGGCGCAGCCCGGCCTTCGCGGCGACCGGCCCCAGCTCCACCACGTGCGAGACGATCTCGATACCGAGCGCCTGACGGACCAGGGCCTTGGCGACCGTGCCCACGGCGACGCGGGCGGCGGTCTCGCGGGCGCTGGCCCGCTCCAGGATCGGCCGGGCGTCGGTGTGGCCGTACTTCTGCATACCGGCCAGGTCGGCATGGCCCGGGCGGGGACGCGTCAGCGGCGCGTTGCGGGCCTGCCGGGCCAGCTCGTCGGGGTCGACGGGATCGGCGGCCATCACCGTGCGCCACTTGGGCCACTCGGAGTTGCCCACCCGGATCGCGACCGGACTGCCCAGCGTGAGGCCGTGCCGCAGGCCACCGATGACCTCGACCTCGTCCCGCTCGAACGCCATCCGGGCGCCGCGGCCGTAACCCAACCGGCGGCGCGCCAGCTCGTCGGCGATCTCGGTGGTGGTCACCTCCACGCCGGCGGGCACCCCCTCCAGCAGCGCGACGAGGGCGGGGCCGTGCGATTCACCTGCAGTCAACCAGCGCAACACAGCGGTCAGTCTGTCACGCCGGGTCATCGCCCCGGTGCGGTGCCCGCCGCGTCCCGCCCTACGGACGCCGCCGCCGGCACGCCGACGCCCGGTCCACCCGGACGTCGACGCCTCGACTCAGATCCCTCGGCCGCATTTGTGCAGCATCCGCAGCACCGCGTCGGCCCGGACCACCCGCCCGGCCATCGCCAGGGCCAGGTAGGCGCGCGGCTCCCGGGGGTTGCGCCGCAGGGTGCGCCGGGCCCAACGCAACGCGCCCCGCCGGTGACCAGCGCGGAGATGTCCCACTCGTTGAAGCCCGGGGACCCCGGTCAACGTGTCCAGCGCGGCACCGGCGGACGCCGGCGCCGGACGCGACTCACGAGCGCTCCGTCAGCCGGCGCGCGCCGCTGCCAGCGCGGCGGCCATCGCCGCTCTCGGCGCGGCCACGCCGGTGAACTGCTCAAACTGCCCGACCGCCTGAGCCAGCAGCAGGTCCAGGCCGGAGACGATCCGGCAGCCCGCCGCCTCGGCCGACGCCGCCAGCGGGGTGGGCCACGGGTCGTAGAGCGCGTCGAAGAGGACGGTGCCCGGCCGCCACGCCACCGCGCCGGCGAGCGGATCGGCGACCCCCCTCGGGACGGTGGAGAGCACCACGTCCGCCCCGGCATGCCGGGCCGCGTCGGACCAGTCGGCGCCGGTCAGCGCCAGGTCGAGGGCGTCGGCCACCGGCCGCAACTCGTCGACCGCGTCCGCCCGGCGGGCCACCACGGTCACCGGACCGGACGCCAGGCGGGCCGCTGCGGCCAGCGCCGCACGCGCGGTCCCGCCCGCGCCGAACACGGTCACCGTCGCCCCGGGACGCACCCCGGCGCCGGTCAGCACCTCGACCATGCCGGAGACGTCGGTGTTGTCCGCGTACCAGGAGCCGTCCGGGCGGCGTACCAGCGTGTTGGCCGCGCCGACGGCGGCGGCGACCGGCGACACCTCGGCGGCCACCGCGAGCGCCGCCTCCTTGCCGGGCATGGTCACCGACAGCCCGGCCCACTCCGGACCCAGGCCGGCAACCAGGCCGGGCAACTCCGACGCCGCGCACTCGATCCGGGTGTACGACCAACCGGTCAGCCCGGCCGCCGCGTACCCGGCGTTGTGGATCACCGGGGAGAGGGAGTGCGCGATCGGCTTGCCCAGCACCGCGGCCCTGTACACCGTCACCTCACTCCCCCGCCCCGCCAACCGGGATCAGATGATCCCGGCCTCCCGGGCCTTCGCCTCGTTGCGCTCGTGCTGCTCGTAGGTCTCGGCGAACTCGGAGTGCCCCTCCTTGTCGATCGCCACGAAGTAGAGCCACTTGCCCACCGGCGGAGCCATCGCTCCCTCCAGTGCCTGCTTGCCGGGGTTGTCGATGGGGGTCGGCACCAGGCCCCGCAGCTTGCGGTTGTACGGGTTCTTCGGGTTGTCCAAATCGGCCGCAGTCATCTGCGCGGAGGTCTTGGTCTTCTGCCCGGTCAGCTCCAGGTAGTAGTTGACCGTGACGTCCATCTCCAGGCAGTTGCAGGGAAACTCGCCGTACGCCCGGTTGTAGGCCACCCGCGCGACCTTGCCGAGGTCGTCCTTGTTGCCGGCCTCGGCCTGGGCCAGCGACGCGACGATCAGCGCCTCGTACGGGCTGATCTTGCGCTCCTTCTGCACCCGGTCGGCGAACTTCATCTCCTCGGTCACGGTGAGGAAGTTGCTGACCATCAGCTTGAGGATGCTCTCCGCGGTGGCCTTCGGCGGGATCTCGTAGGTGTCCGGGTAGAGGAACCCCTCGACGGACCTGGTCACCTTCTTGCCGTCGGTGCGGTTGAACCACCAGTCCGGGATGCCGAGCGCCTCCGGGTCCTTCGCGGCGGCCTCGAACTCCTTGACGGGGATCTTGGTCTTCTCGGAGAGCAGCTTGTAGATGTTCTTGGCGGTGCGGCCCTCGGGGATGGTGATCCCGTTGACGATCCGGTTCTTCAGGTCGAGCATCGCGGTCACCGCGCTCGCGCCGCTCATCTGCTTGCGCAGCTTGTAGGTGCCCGGCTGGATGTTCTTGCTGCGCGAGTCCGCCTCGGCGGCCTCCACGAACGCCTTCTGGCTCTTCACCACGTCGGCGGCGACCAGCGCGTCGGCCATGTCGGCGAGCAGCGCACCCTGCTTGATCTCCACGGTCACCTCGCCGGTGCCGGAGCCGTCGTAGTCGGGGGTGACGAAGTAGTTCTGGATCCGGTCGAAGCCGTAGAAGGCACCACCGCCGATGCCACCCAGCAGCACCAGGGCGAGCAGCAGGGCCAGGAACGTCTTGCCCCGGCCACCCCCGGACCCACCGTTGCGCTTACGGACGAAGCCGCGCCGGTGCCGGCCCTTCTCCCCCCGCTCCGGCTCGTCAAACCCCAGATCCAGATCGTCGATCATTACGTCCGCCTCCGCCGCGCATCCAGCCAGCTCTGCAGAATCTCCACCGCGGCCGCCTGATCGACGACCGCTCGTTGACGTTTGCCCCGGACACCACGCTCGGCCAGCCTACGAGAAGCGACCACCGTCGACATCCTCTCGTCGGTGAGCGTTACCGGGACGGGCGCTATCACATCGACCAGTCGGTCAGCGTACGCCTGCACATGGACCGCCGCCGGGCCGAGCTTGCCGGCGAGATTGACCGGAAGGCCGACGACCACCTCGACGGCCTCGTGCTCGGCGACCAGCGCGGCCAGTTCGGCCAGGTCACTCGGCACCGCGTCCGGCGCCGCGGTCAGGTCGCGGGCCAGGGTCACCAGCGGGGTGGCCAGCACACCGTGCGGATCCGAGCGGGCCACCCCCACCCGGACCTGGCCGACGTCCACCCCGAGGCGGACCCCGCGCGTCAACTCAGTCACCCGCGGTCACTCCCCCGGCGGTACGAACCAGGGCGGACCGGAGGGTCCGCCCTGATCCCGCATCGTCGATCTTCACGCCTCGGCGATCGCCTTCTCGACGGTGAGCAGCAGGCTCGGCGCCTCCGCCGCGGGCAGGCCGCCACCCTGGGCCAGGTCGGGGCTGCCCCCGCCACGCCCGGAGAAGGCCGCCTTCACCAGGGCCGAAGCCGCCAGGCCCCGGCCACGGGCGGCCTGGTTCACCGCCACCACCAGGGACGCCTTGCCGTTGGCCCGGGCCGACACCGCGACCACCGCCGGCCGCGCCGGGTCGATCTTGCCGCGGATCTCCTGCGCCAGGGTCCGCACGTCGTTGCCGGCCGCGCCCTCGGGCGCCTCGGTGCCGACGTACGCCACCCCGCGCACGTCCTTCGCCTGCGCGGCCAGCGCCGACGCCCCGCCCAGCACCAACTGGGCGCGCAGCTTCTCCAGCTCCTTCTCCGCGTCACGCAGCTGGGTGACCGTCTGCTCCACCCGCTCGGCGACCTGGTCGTTGGGCACCCGGTACAGCTCGGCCAGCCGGGAGACCAGCAGGTGCTCCCGGGCCAGGAAGCCGAAGGCGTCCATGCCGACCAGCGCCTCGACCCGGCGTACGCCGGAGCCGATCGAGGACTCGGAGAGGATCTTCACGAGGCCGAGCTGAGCGGAGCGCGCCACGTGCGTGCCGCCGCACAGCTCCCGGGCGTAGTCGCCCACCTCGACGACCCGCACCTCCTCGCCGTACTTCTCACCGAAGAGCGCCATCGCGCCGATCCGCCGCGCCTCGTCCAGCGAGGTGATGAAGGCGTGCACCTCCAGGTCGGCCAGGAGCACCTCGTTGACCTGCTGCTCGACGTCGCGCAGCACACTCGGCGCCACCCCGGTCGGGGTGTTGAAGTCGAAGCGCAGCCGGCCCGGGGCGTTCAGCGAACCGGCCTGGGTCGCCGACTCGCCGAGGAAGTTGCGCATCGTCTGGTGCACCAGGTGGGTGGCGGTGTGCGAGCGGGAGATGGCCCGCCGGCGGGTGGTGTCGATCTCGGCGAAGCCGGTCTCGCCGGCTCGCACCTCGCCACGGATCACCCGGGCCCGGTGCACGATCAGGCCGGGCACCGGCTGCTGCACGTCGAGCACCTCGACCTGACCGCCGCCCACGGTGATCATGCCCTGGTCGGGCTGCTGACCACCGCCCTCGGCGTAGAACGGGGTCGTGTCGAGCACCAGCTCGATCGTGTCACCCTCGACCGCCGCCCGACGCGGACCGTCGGTGCCGAGCAGCGCCCGGACCGTCGACTCACGGGACACCTCGCTGTAGCCGGTGAAGGTCACCGGGCCGCCGGCGTCGAGCACCGACCGGTACGCCGACAGGTCGGTGTGCCCGGTCTTGCGGGCCTGCGCGTCGGCCTTCGCCCGGGACCGCTGGTCGGCCATCAGCCGGCGGAAGCCCTCGTCGTCGACCTGGAGCCCCTGCTCGGCCGCGATCTCCAGGGTCAGGTCGATCGGGAAGCCGTACGTGTCGTGCAGCTGGAAGGCCTTCTCGCCGGAGAGCGCCTTTCCGCCGGCGGTGCGGGTCTCCGCGATCGCCGTGTCCAGGATCGTGGTGCCGGCGCGCAGGGTGGACAGGAAGGCGTCCTCCTCCGCGTACGCGTAGTCCGCGATCCGGTCGAAGTCGGTCGCCAGCTCCGGGTAGGACGGCGCCATGCAGTCCCGGGCCACTGGCAGCAGCTCGGGCAGCGCCCGCTCCTGCCAACCGAGCAGCCGGACCGACCGGATCGCCCGGCGCATGATCCGGCGCAGCACGTAGCCGCGCCCCTCGTTGCTCGGGGTCACCCCGTCGCCGATCAGCATCAGCGCCGTGCGAACGTGGTCGGCGATCACCCGCAGCCGGACGTCGTCCGGGTGCGACTCGCTGGCCACGTGCCCGGAGTGCGCGCCGTACCGCTTGCCGGTTAGCTCGGCCGCCCGGTCCAGGATCGGCCGGACCTCGTCGATCTCGTAGAGGTTGTCGACCCCCTGCAGGATGGAGGCCATCCGCTCCAGGCCCATGCCGGTGTCGATGTTCTTCGCGGGCAGGTCACCCAGGATCGGGTAGTCCTCCTTGGTGGTGCCCGGCCCCCGCTCGAACTGCATGAAGACGAGGTTCCAGTACTCCATGTAGCGGTCCTCGTCGACCGCCGGGCCGCCCTCACGGCCGTACTCCGGGCCGCGGTCGTAGAACAGCTCGGAGGACGGACCGCAGGGGCCGGGGATGCCCATCGACCAGAAGTTGTCCGCCTTGCCCCGCCGGACGATCCGCTCGGCCGGCACACCCACCGACCGCCAGATCTCGAACGCCTCGTCGTCGTCCAGGTAGATCGTCGGCCAGATCCGCTCCGGGTCCAGGCCGTAACCGCCCTCGGCGATCGGCTTCGTGGACAGCTCCCAGGCGAGCGGGATGGCCCCTTCCTTGAAGTAGTCACCGAAGGAGAAGTTGCCGTTCATCTGGAAGAACGTGCCGTGCCGGCTGGTCTTGCCGACCTCGTCGATGTCCGGGGTGCGGATGCACTTCTGCACGCTGACCGCACGCCGGTACGGCGCGGTCTGCTGACCCAGGAAGTAGGGGACGAACTGCACCATGCCAGCGTTGACGAACAGCAGGTTCGGGTCGCTGATGGCGGGCAGCGGAGCGGACGGCACCACGGCGTGGCCATTCGCCTCGAAGTGCGCGAGGTACCGCCGCTTGATCTCCGCCGTCTTCATCGCTGGTGTTCCTCCGGAAAGATGTGTCGATCGCCGATCCGCGGGTCCTCCCGCAGCTCGGCGAACTGGTCGTCGAACGCCTCGCCCTGGGCGAACGCCTGGTGGATCTCCTGCTCGCGCTCGGCCATCCCGATGCGAACGTCCTCCACGAAGCTACGCAGCGACTCGACCAGCCCGCCAGCGGATTCGGACAACGTGCTGGCGATGCCGGCCGGCGTGTACGCCTGCGCGGTCCGGGTCGCCTTGCGGACCACCACCACGCCGACGGCCAGCCCGATGCCGAGCCAGAACAAGCGCCTCATCTTCGCTACCTCCTGGTGCGCGGGCGGGTCAGCGGTCGCCGCGTCGGGCGGCGCGCCGCTGCTGCTTGATGGTGTCGCGCACCTCGCGCTCGGTCTCGGCGTGCCGGCGGGCGGAGGCGGCCTTGCGGACCCCGTAGCCGAACGCGGCCACCTTCACCAGCGGGTTGGCCGCGGCGGCGGAGACGACGGTGGCCAGGTTGGCGACGTTGGCGGTGACGTTCTGCGCGTGGCTGGTCATGGTGTCGACCTTGGCGAGCTGGAGGTTGACACCGTCGAGCGAGGTCTGCACCTGCTCCAACGCGGTGTTGACGTTCTTCACCGTGGTGTTGACGTCACCGAGCAGCGGCGCGGTCCGGTCGTTGAGGTCGTTGATCATGCGAGTGGTGGCGTCGACCGTGTGCCGCAGCCGCAGGATGGGCAGCGTCAGGATCAGCACCAGCGCCGCGAACGCGATCGCCGCGATCAGCGCTGCGATCTGTCCCATGTCGTCCACGCCTGTCCTCCTCAAGCAGAGTTCCGGGGACCCGACGCCCCCGGAACGCACGGCCGTCCTACCCACGTCGGGCCCGCCGATCCGCCACCGGTCAACGGGAGCGGGTGGGCCCGCCAGCCCCAGACCCTACCGTCCGTGATGGAAACCGGCTCACGACGGTGAGGGTGTCACGTCGCCCAGTGGGTCCGCGCTGACCGTGGGGAACGGGTCCTCTCCGGTCAGTGACGGATCGGTGCTCGGCTGTGGTCGGGTCCGCTCGTCGTCGATCGCGTTGCGGACCTTCACCGACACCAACGAGCCGGTGCACTCTCCCGCTGCGGCCGACGGATCGGGAGACGGCACGATCGCCGGCTCGCCGTCGACCGGCGGCGGTACGCAGGTCGGCTCGCGTACCCAGAGGTCGAGGGTCAGCTCGTCGCGGCGCCAGCAGGTGTACTTGCCCTTCGCGGGCTGCTCCGGGCAGCGCGTGACCTTCCAGGGACGCCAGCCGTCCTGGCGCAGCGCGCTCTCGTAGACCTTCGCGGTCTCGTCCGGTGACTTCTGGGAGGTGACCGTGCGCTCGCGCAGTCGACAGTCGAGCAGGCACCAGCGGCTGCCGCTGACGTCGTCCACCGTCTTAGCCGCCGCCCAACCCGGCACGTTGAGCTGGTCCAGGGTGTCGAAGACCGGGTCCCGGCTCAGCGTCCGGATGCCGAAGTAGAGCGGCAGTGCGCCCAGCAGCACCAGGCTCACCAGCGCCAGCACCGCCATCCGGAGCCGCCGACGCTCGCGCATCTGCCGGCGCAGCTCGGAGCGGGCACCACCCGAGCCGGTGGGGGCGTCGTCGTCGGCCCCGTCCGGACCGGTCGGGCGCAGCCCGGGGCCGTCCGCCGGCTCCGGCGTGGGGTGCTCGGGCACCGGACCGACCGGTGGCACCACCGCGGCGGCCCGAGCCACCGCGACGGGCTCGCCGGGGCGGCCGGGTGGCGGCGGCACCGGGGGGACACCGGTCGGCTCGGGGCGGCCCGGCTCGCGGTGCGGTGGCAGGGCCCGCCCGGCGGCACGGTCTGCCGGCGCCGGTCGGGCGGCGGCCCGGACCACCGGCGCCGCGCCGCTCGGTGGGTTGCCGCTCCGCTCGTCGGGGGCGGGTGGGCGACCCGGGCCGTCGGGCCCGGAGACCGGGCGTGCGGCGGCGCGGACCGGGCCGTCCGGACGAGGTGGACCGCCGGGGCCGGTGACGGGCCGCGCGGCGGCGCGGACCGGACCGTCCGAACGAGATGGACCATCGGAACCGGCGCCCGCACGGGCCGGCCGCTCGCCGCCCGGCCGGGCGGCACCTCGGGCCGCCTCGGGATCCTGCTCGGGCCGGGGCGGACCGTCGACCCCACGGCGGACCGCACCGGAGACCGGCGGGGTGGCGGACGCGGGGCCGGCGCCGGAGACCGGCCGGCCCCGACCGTCGGGGGCGGAACGCGGCGGGACAGCGCCTTCCGCAGCGCGGAGGCCGCGACCGGCGGTGTCCGGACCGGACCGGCGGGTGTCCGGACCGGGCCGGACGGCACCGCGGGACGCGCCGGGCTGCGGTTCACCTCGACGGCCGGTGGACTCGACACCGGGTACGCCGGGCTGCGGGGCGCCCCGACGGCCGGTCGGGCGCTCGCCGGTGGGGCGGCCCGGCTGTGGCGGGGCGCTGCCCCGACCGCCGGTCGGCTGCTCGCCGGTCGGGGCATCGCCGGTGGGCCGGGCGGGTTGCCGGCCACCCGGACCGGCCACGGCCGGTTGCTGGCCGGACGTCTCGCCAGCCCGACGGCCCGTGGCGCGCTCCGCCGTCCGGTCCGCGGCGGCGGAGCGGCGGCCGAGGGACCGGTCGGTCGGATCGTCCGCGGGTGGTGCTGCCGCGCGTCGTCCAGGGTCGCCGGCGGGCGGGGCCGTGGAACGGTTGATCACCGGCAGCGCGGGATCGGTGTGCGGCAGGCGACCCGCCTGGCGCAGCCAGTCGGCCGGCCGTTCCGGGCGGTCGGCCCGGGGCTCGCCGCCCCGCCGGGACGGGTCGGGCTGCTCGGACGATGCCCGCCGGGACGGGTCGGGCTGCTCGGACGCGGCGCGTCGGTGGCGCTCGGGGCCGTCCTCCGAGGCGGGGGGCGGCGCGGCGGCGCGAGCGGCGGCTGCACGGGTCGGTACCGGCGGCGCGTTGCCCGAACGCGGTACCACCGGCTCGTCGGGCTCGGCGGCTCGGCGGCGCCCACCGGTGGCCGGCCGGGCGGCGGCGCGACCGGTCGGCTCCGGTCCGGCGGGCGCGGCGGGATCGACCGGGCCGGGGCGACGCCGGCCGGCCGCGTCGGGAGGCAGCGGTCGACCGGGCTCGGTGGGCGCGGGCCGCCGACCCTGCTGGTCGAGTTCGGGGCGGCGCCCGGGCGGCACGTCCGCGGGACGCCCCGGTGGCATGGCGTCCGATGCGCGTCCCGCTGGCATGGCGTCCGATGGGCGTCCGGGCGGGGTGGCCGAGGTCGGCGGGCCGACCGGCGGGACCGCCGCCGCCGCGCGCGGGCGGGTCGGGCCGGTCGGGGAGCCGGAGGTCGGGCGCGGCGTGGCCGGGTCCTCCCCGACCGGACGGGCAGCGCCGGGCGGCGGTGCCGCGGCGGGTCGGGGACCGGTGCCGGGCACCGGCACCGCCCCGCGCCGCACCGGTTGACCCGGTCCCGGCTGCCCGGGGGTGCCGGCGCGGCCGGCCTGGGGTCGGTCGGTGGCGGGCCGCTCGTCCGGGCGGCGCTGGGCTGGTGGCGGCGCCTCGCCGGGCCAGGGCCCGTCGACGGGGCGGCGCGGGCCGGCGCCGTCCGGCTCGCCACGGCGCACCGGCGGTGTGGCGGACGGTCCACCGGAGGCGCGTCCGGGCGGGGGCGCGTCCGGACCCGGTCGGCCGGGACCGGCGGGCGCCGACGCGCCGCGCGGCGCACCGGGACCCGCCGGGGCGCCGTCCGGGCCCAGCTCGGTGCGCTGCTGCTGGGCCGACCGCAGGTCGTCGATCCAGCCGAACTCCTCGCCGGCGACCGGCTCCTCCGGCTCGGCCTCGGCTCGGCCGCGACCCCAGCGGCGGCCCTTGGCGCGGGGATCGCGCCGCTCGTCCGGGCCCTCGTCCGGCCGTTCCGCACCACGCGATTTCACTGTTGACCCTCTCCCGCGGCGTCGCTGCCGCTCTCCTGCGCCGTGCCGGCACCGCCGGTGCCCGTCGTCGATCGACCGTGCGTGCCCGCACCGTTCGCCGCAGGCTCGGCGCTCGGCCCGGCCGCCGGGGGCTCCGGTCGGGTGGCCGGGGCCGGCAGCCCGCGCACGATCCGGCGCAGCACCGGCAACCGGGTGGCCACCGACCGCTCCGCCCCGTGCGGGCTCGGCCGGTAGTAGTCGGTGCCCACCAGGTCGTCGGGGACGTACTGCTGGGTGACCACGCCGCGCTGGTCGTCGTGCGGATAGCGGTAGCCCGTCCCGTGGCCCAACCCCCGGGCGCCGGCGTAGTGCGCGTCGCGCAGCCCGCGCGGAACCGACCCACCCCGACCGGCACGCACGTCGGCGATCGCGGCGCCGATGGCGGTGGTGGCCGAGTTCGACTTGGGTGCGGTGGCCAGGTGGATCACCGCCTGGGCCAGGTTGAGCTGGGCCTCCGGCAGCCCGACGTACTCGACCGCGTGGGCTGCGGCCGTGGCCACGCTCAACGCGCCGGGGTCGGCCATGCCGACGTCCTCGCTGGCGAAGATGACCAGCCGGCGGGCGATGAACCGGGCGTCCTCGCCGGCGACCAGCATCCGGGCCAGCCAGTGCAGCGCCGCGTCGACGTCCGAGCCGCGCATGCTCTTGATGAACGCGCTGGTGACGTCGTAGTGGGCGTCGCCGTCGCGGTCGTAGCGCACGGCCGCCACGTCGACCGCCTGCTCGGCGGTGGCGAGGTCGATCCGCCCGGTGCCGAGTGCGGTGGCGGAGGCGGCCGCGGCCTCCAGCGCGGTGAGTGCCTTGCGGACATCACCCGCGGCCAGCCGCACCAGATGGTCCTCGGCCCCGGCTTCGAGGGTGAGCGCGCCGCCCAGGCCACGCTCGTCAGCGACCGCGCGGCGCAGCAGGCCGCGTACGGCGGCGTCGTCCAGCGGCTGGAGGGTGAGCAGTACGCACCGGGACAGCAGTGGGGAGATGACCGAGAAGTACGGGTTCTCGGTGGTCGCCGCCAGCAGTGTGACCGTACGGTCCTCGACGGCGGCGAGCAGTGAATCCTGCTGGGTCTTGCTGAACCGGTGCACCTCGTCGATGAAGAGCACGGTCTGCGGGCCGCCGGAGCGGCGCTGGCGGCGTGCCGTCTCGATGACCGCCCGGACGTCCTTGACCCCGGCGGAGAGCGCCGACATGGCCACGAAGCGGCGGTCGGTGGCCCCTGCCACCAGGTGCGCGATGGTGGTCTTGCCGCTGCCCGGCGGTCCCCAGAGGATGACCGACATCGGGGTGGCGCCGGAGACCAGCTGCCGCAGCGGCGCGCCCGGGGCGAGCAGGTGGTCCTGCCCGACCAGCTCGTCGAGGTTGGCGGGACGCATCCGGACGGGCAGGGGCGAATCGTCCGCTACCGGAGTGAACCCGTCGACACCGGCGGGACCCGGGGGCGCGCTGGGCGTCCCGGCGGGTGCACCGAGGGAGAAGAGGGCGTCGGACTCCATCACGAAGACAGTACCGGGCTCGACCCGCGACGCCGGAATCGCGCCGTGGGCCGGGCCGTCGGTGATCTGTTCCGGTCAGCCGCGACCGGGGCGCCGACCGCGGTACCAGCGCCCGCCGCCACCGCCGCGGGGGCCGCTGCCCACCCCGGCCAGGTAGAGGGAGAGCAGCAGGAGGCCGAGCATCAACAGGGTGGTCTGGTTGAACAGGTCCGGCGCGCCGAAGTCCGTGTTGAGCAGGTCGATCAGGAGGGCGAAGCCGAAGACGATGGCCGCGAGAATGGCGAGCATGTGAATCCTCCGGTGGGGGTTACCAGTAGGTCGGCGCGGGATGTACCCAATCGGTCGACTCGCCAATCTCCATCCTGGACCGCCCCGCCCGGCCGGACACCCGGTGCCCGGCGCCTGGCCGGCTCCTAGGCTGGAGGGCATGATCACCGCCGACCAGGTTCTCCAGGGCCGGGCCGCCATCCTGGCCGCCGCCGGCCACCACCCGTACGCCCGACACGCGCTGTGGCGCGGCGCACCGGCGCGCGGCTACCGGCACGACGGCGCCGTGGTCTGGCTGTTGCCGGCGGAGCACGGCCCGGCCGCCGGCGCGATCGGGCCGGCCGCGGCGGCGCTCGACGTCTGCGTCGCGTTGGCTGGCGACGGGCTCCTGCGGGCCGGCCAGTGGGTGCACCTGCCCCGGGTGGACGCGGCCTGGCTGCCGGGGCGGCTACCGGTGGTCCGGCACGACGAGTGGGACTTCCTCTGGACCGGTACGCCGCCGCCGGCGCAGCCGGGCGAGGAGCGGGTGGAACGGCTCACCGACGCCGACCACCCGATGCTGACCGCGCTGATCGACGCGGCGTTCCCGACCACCACCTCCCGTCCGGGGGATCCCCGGGTCGTCGACTGGTACGGCATCCGCGACGGCGACCGGCTGGTGGCCTGCGGCGCGGACCGCAGCCGGGGCGACATCGGCTTCGTCGCCGGCCTGACCGTGGCGCCGGAGCAGCGGGGTCGCGGGTTGGGCGCGGCGCTGACCGCCGGGATGACCCGCGCCCTGCTCACCCGGCACGACACCGTGGGGCTGGGCGTCTACACCGACAACGTCGGCGCGATCCGGCTGTACCGGCGGCTCGGCTTCACCGGCACGCTGCCTCGCAGCTCCCTGCACCTGGCTGAGGTGAAGGAAGGGCCCCCTGTTAACGCCGGACGCAGGGCAGGGGCCCCTTGCTAACACCAGGCGGCACCATCAGCGCACCGCCTCAGGTGGCGTTGCCGCTCGCTCCGGTGGCGCCGGCCGGGGTGCGGTCGTCCGCGCCCGGCAGGCCGGAGGTTGGACCGGCCGGGTCGAGGTCAGGTTCGCCGTCGACCTGACCGGCCGACGCCGCGTCGGACCGGACCGCCCGGCCGGCCCGCCAGGCCGGCAGGTAGAGCGGCGCGGCCACGGCCAGCACCACCGCGCCGACCACCATCGCCGTGGTCACGCTGGTGGTGGCGGCGAGCCCGAGCAGGAGCACCCCGCCGAGCGCGCCGGCCGGCTGCGCCATCATCGAGTTCAGCGAGAGCACGCTGGTCCGGTACGGGCCGTCGACCTGCCGGTGCAGCAGCCCGCTGTGCAGCGGGTTGGACGCGCCGTGCACGGCGTAGCAGGCCAGGTAGGCCAGCAGCACCCCGACCGGCCCGGCGAACAGGCCCATCCCGACCACCGTCACGCCCTGTGCGATCCGGAGCAGGGCGGCACCGGGCGCGGCGCCGGGCCAGCGCAGCATCAGCGGGGTCAGCGCGGCGCCGGCCGCAGAGGCGAGCCAGGCGGCGGAGCTGGCGGGCCCGAGCAGCGCGGCGGCGCGTTCCGGGTCGCCGAGCACCTCGGAGAGCCGCAGCGGCAGCAGAGACTCGAAGGTCACCATGCCGAAGCCCCAGAACAGTTCCACCGCCACCAGCGCCAGCAGCACCCGGGATCGGCGCAGCAGCCCCACCGCCTCGCCGATCATGCGGGGGGCTTGCGCCACCGAGGCGCGCAGCGCCGCCACGCCGACGGCCGGCCGCCGCTCGACCAGCAGGACCAGCAGCGCCAGCTGAGCCGCCGCCTGGGCGACGACGGCGACCAGGACGGGCAGGGTCAGCGCGCTGACCGGACCGACCGGACCCAGCGCGACCAGGCCACCGCTGAGCAGAGCGCCGGCGCCGATGGCCGCGCCGATGACGGTGCCCGCATGGCCGAGGCCGCGCTCGTACGTCGCCTGCGGGTCGGCCGCGAGGGTGGCGTCGACGTACCAGGACTCCAGCGGGCCGCTGTCCAGGGCCCGGTAGACGCCCTGCAACGCCCACACCAGGAAGAACAGCGCGAACGAGTCGGCCACCGCGAACAGTGCCAGGGAGACGAGGTTGAGCGCGCCGGCGGCCAGCAGGACCGGCCGGCGGCCGAGGGCATCGGCGAGCCCGCCGGTGGGCAGCTCCAACGCGAGCACCAGCAGGCCCTGTGCGGTGCCGACCAGGCCGATCTGTGGCAGGGTCAGGCCACGCTCCTGCATGAGCAGGATCATGACCGGGATCATCAGTCCGGTGGGCAGCCAGCGCAGGCCGTGCAGCAGCAGGAAACGGCGCCGGACCTGGGATACGGACAGGGTGCTCATCGCCCCTCCTCGATCAGCGGGTAGGCGGACAGGAAGATCTGCACCTGCTCGGCACCGGGCTCGTCCGGGTCGGCCTCGGCGTGGTAGCGCTCCAGGACCCGCCACAGCTCTTCCTTGAGCGCCTCCAGCCGGGCGGGCGGGATGGTCATGAAGATGTCGCCCATGCCGAGGGCGTCGCGCCAGGCGGGCGACCACTCGTGCTGGACGGCGAACCAGCGCTCGGCGTGCTCCACCAGGTGGCGTACCTGGTCGCCCTGGATCCACTCGATCGCGGCCCGGGCGTCCGGGTCGTCGTCGAAGTCGGTGGGCTCCCAGTCGGTGACGTCGTGGGCCGCCCGCCACCACCGCTGCCGGCCGCTGCCGAGGTCGGGGGCCTCCACGACCAGGCCGACCTCGGCGAGCTGGCGCAGGTGGTAACTGGTGGCGCCGGTGTTGGTGTGCAGCCGCTCGGCCAGGGCGGTGGCGGTGGCGGGGCCGTGCACCCGCAGCGCCCCGACGAGCCGCATGCGCAGCGGGTGCGCCAGCACCCGCACCTGCCGGTGGTCCAGCCGCACCGCGCGCGGCTCGGGCCGCCGCCTCGTCCCGTCGTCGTCCATGTCCCCGCTCATGATTAGCACAATAACTGTGCACACTTTCTATGCACAAGAGGTGTGCAAAGAAAGTGTGCACCGGAGAGGATGAGCGGGGCCGGTCAGGGCGTGAGCAGCTCGCGGACCCCGCGCAGGCGCGTACGCAGCAGGGCGGCGGCGCGGGTGCAGTCGAGGCGTACCTCGGTGGGTCCACCCACGCCGGCGGCGACGCTGGTGGTGGTCTTCAGGCCGGCCGGGTCCAGGCCGTGCCGCGCGGCGACGAGCAGGCCCAGCTCGGCGCGGCTGACCGCGTCCGGGCCGGCCACGTTGAGCGGGCCGGCGTGGTCGTCGTCGACGAGTTCGAGGACAGCGTCGGCCAGGTCGGTGACGTCGACCGGGCAGCGGATCATGTTGCTGAACAGGGCGGCCCGGCCGGCGAGCGCGTCCCGGCAGAGCTGGATCTGCTTGCTGCCCTCCCCCAGGATCAGCGAGGTGCGCACCAGCGCGGCGCCCGGATCGACGGCCCGCACGGCGGTCTCGGCCGCCGCCTTCGCGGCTCCGTACGCGTACACCGGGGTGGGCGCCTCGTCGTCGGCGTAGGGCGTCCGACGGCCGGCGTGCAGCGCGTCGCTGGACAGGTGCACCAGCCGGGCACCCACCTCGGCGGCGGCCACCGCCACGTTGGCGGCCCCGTCGGCGGTGACCGTCCAGTCGCCGTACCGGTAGGGCGTACCCACCACGGCATCCGGCCGCACCTCGGCAACCAGCGCGCGCACTGCGGTCCGGTCGGTCACGTCCAACCGGCGCCCCGTGACCCCCGGCACCTCAAGGACACCCGAGTGGTACGTCCCGACCACCGACCACCCGAGGCCCAGCGCCCGCCGGCACACCTGCCCACCAAGAAACCCACTGGCCCCCACCACGAGCACCCGCATCACACCACTCCCCCGTAGACGATCAAGAGGTTCGCGTCACCTCGACCGGGCGATGATGACGCAAACCTCTTGATCAACCAAACGGGTGGTGCGGTCAGACGGGGTCGGCTACCGGGGCGGCGGGGCCGGCGGTGCCGGTGTGGGCGGTGGCCTGCGGCTTCGGCTTGGCGTCGATGCCGGCCTCGGTGCGCTGCTGGGTGGTGATCGGCGTCGGGGCGCCGGTCAGCGGGTCGAAGCCACCCCGGGTCTTCGGGAAGGCGATGACCTCGCGGATCGAGTCGGCGCCGGAGAGCAGCATGCAGACCCGGTCCCAGCCGAACGCGATGCCGCCGTGCGGCGGGGCGCCGTACTTGAACGCCTCCAGCAGGAAGCCGAACTTGTCCTGCGCCTCCTCGGGGGTGATGCCGAGCAGGTCGAAGACCCGCTTCTGCACGTCGCCCCGGTGGATACGGATGGAGCCGCCGCCGATCTCGTTGCCGTTGCAGACGATGTCGTACGCGTACGCCAGCGCCCGGTCCGGCGCCTCCTCGAACCGGTCCACCCACTCGGCGTTCGGCGAGGTGAACGGGTGGTGCACGGCCGTCCAGCCACCCTCGTCCGTGCGCTCGAACATCGGCGCGTCGACCACCCAGCAGAACGCCCAGGCGCTCTCGTCGATGAGGCCGGACCGCTTGGCGATCTCGATGCGGGCCGCGCCGAGCAGCTCCTGCGCCTCGCGGGCGTGGGCGCCGGCGGCGAAGAAGACCGCGTCGCCCGGCTTGGCGCCGACCGCGTCGGCGAGCCCGCCCAGGTGCTCGGCGGAGAGGTTCTTCGCCACCGGGCCGCGCGCCTCGCCGGTCTCGGCGTCGAGCACCACGTACGCCAGGCCCCGGGCGCCGCGCGCCTTGGCCCAGTCCTGCCAGCCGTCCAGCTCCTTGCGGCTCTGCGCCGCCCCGCCCGGCATCACGACCGCGCCGACGTAGCCGCCCGCGTCGATGGCGCCGGCGAAGACCCGGAACTCGGTGCCGCGCAGGTAGTCGGTCAGCTCGGTCAGCTCCACGCCGTAGCGCAGGTCCGGCTTGTCCGAGCCGTACCGGGCCATGGCGTCGTGCCAGGTGATCCGCGGGATGGGCCGGGAGATCTCGTGCCCGGCCAGGTCCTTCCAGAGCGCCGAGACGATCGCCTCGCCGAGGTCGATCACGTCCTCCTCGGTGACGAAGGACATCTCGATGTCGAGCTGGGTGAACTCCGGCTGCCGGTCGGCGCGGAAGTCCTCGTCGCGGTAGCAGCGGGCGATCTGGTAGTACCGCTCCATGCCGCCGACCATGAGCAGCTGCTTGAACAGCTGCGGCGACTGCGGCAGCGCGTACCAGCTGCCGGGCTGCAGGCGCACCGGCACCAGGAAGTCGCGGGCACCCTCCGGCGTGGACCGCGTCAGCGTCGGGGTCTCGATCTCCAGGAAGTCCCGCTCGTGCAGCACGCCCCGGGCGAGCTGGTTGGCGCGCGAGCGCAGCCGCATCGCCTTCGCCGGGCCGCTGCGGCGCAGGTCCAGGTAGCGGTACTTGAGCCGGATGTCGTCGCCGGCCTCGACCTGGTCGTCGACCGGCAGCGGCAGCGGCGCGGCCTCGGAGAGCACCTCCAGCTCGGCGGCGGTCACCTCGACCTCGCCGGTGGGCAGCTCCGGGTTCTCGTTGCCCGCCGGGCGGCGGGTCACCTCGCCGGTGACCTTCACGCAGAACTCGTTGCGCAACGCGTGCGCGTCCTCCTCGCGGAAGACCACCTGGACCACGCCGGAGCCGTCGCGCAGGTCGACGAAGATGACGCCGCCGTGGTCGCGCCGGCGGGCCACCCACCCGGCGAGCGTCACCGTCGAGCCGGCGTCCGCGGCGCGCAGGCTTCCGGCATTGTGGGTACGGATCACGGCTGGCAACTCCTCATCGTGGAACAGTCCTCACCGGCATTCTGTCAGGGGCGGCGGTCGTTCCTCCCGGGCACCCGGCAGGCCGGGACGAATGGTCGCCGGGGCAGGCCGGCGAACTCCGGCTCGGTGGTGCCGCCGCACGGTTACCGTGACCGGATGCGCGCCGTACCGAACTGGGCCGTGGCCACCGCGGCGGCGGCACCCGCGCTGCTGGTGACCGGATGGACGGTCGCCGGCGCGCGACAGCCCGCCGGCTACGACCCGGTCCGGGACACCATCAGCGAACTGGCGGGGTCGGGTGCGACCGACGCCTGGATCATGACCGCCTGTCTCGTGCTGCTCGGCTGCTGCTACCTGGCGACCGCCGCCGTGCTGCACGCGGCGGGTCTGCCCAGTCGCTTCCTGCTCGCCGTCGGCGGGATGGCCACCATCGCGCTGGTCGCCTTCCCCCGGCCGCAGGTCGGCGGCTCCATCGAGCACGGCACCGTGGCGACCGTGGCCGTGCTCGCCCTGGTGCTCTGGCCGGCCGGCTCGGCGCTGTGGCTGCCGCGCGGCCCGGACGCCGCGCACCCGACCCGGCCGCAGCGGCCCTGGGCGTTCCGCCGGTCGGTGGCGCTGAGCGTCACCGCGGTGCTGCTGTGCCTGTTCGGCTGGTTCGTGTACGAGGTGACCGGCGGCTCCCGGACCGGGCTGGCCGAGCGGGTGGCGGCGCTGGCCGTCGCGCTCTGGCCGCTGCTGGCGGTGCTCTCCACCCGGCGGGCGCACCTCGCCGGAACGGCCCTCCCGCTCCCCCACGCGGATCGGCCCGCACCGCGTCGCGCCGGGTCCGACCATCGCCCGGGATAGCCGGGGTACGCGCGACGCGGGCCGCCGGAGTTCTCCGGCGGCCCGCAGGTGGTGGATCGATCAGAAGACGCTGACGCCGTAGCGGCTCAGCGCCTCGGTGACCGGCTGGAAGTAGGTCGTGCCGCCGGTGCGGCAGTTACCGCTGCCGCCGGAGGTCAGGCCCAGCGCGGTGCCGCCGGCGAACAGCGAGCCGCCGCTGTCGCCCGGCTCGGCGCAGACGTTGGTCCGGATCAGGCCGGAGACCGAGCCCTCGGCGTAGTTCACCGTGGCGTTGGTCGCGGTCACCGAGCCGCCGCGCAGGCCGGTGGTGCTGCCGGAGCGCTGCACCGCCTGGCCGACGGAGGCGTTGCCGGCGCCGGTGATGTCCCGGTAGCTGCCGTTGTAGAGGTAGACGTTGCCGGCGGCGTTGGCGGAGTTGCTGTGCCGCACGATGCCGTAGTCGTTGCCCGGGAAGCTGGTGCCGGTCCGGGTGCCGATCAGGTTGGTCTGGGCGGAGTTCGAGTACCAGCTCGACGAGATGTTGGTGCAGTGCCCGGCGGTCAGGAAGTAGTAGGTGCTGCCGCTGCGCACGTTGAAGCCGAGCGAGCAGCGTCCACCGCCGCCGGCGTAGATGGCCTGGCCACCGGAGATCCGGGTGCTCAGCACGCCGGCCTCGGCCTCGATCCGTACCGCGCCGTTGGCCCGCGCGGCGGCGGCCTTGACCCGCTCCAGCTTGGCGCCCGTGACGGTGCTGTCGACGGAGACGACGACCTGGTTGGTCACCGGGTCGCTCCACCAGGCGGTGCCCGGGATCTTCGCGGAGCGCTCCAGCTCGGCGGTGGCCCGGTTGAGCTCGGCCGCGCCGCGGGTGACGTAGCGGACGGTGGCGCCGGCGCTGCTGGCCTTGCGGGCGGCGCCCGCGTCGGTCACGGTGACGACGGTCTTACCACTGGCGTCGATGTACGAGCCGGCGGAGCGGTCACCGAGCTGCGCGGCGAGGGCGGCTCCGGCGTCGGGCGAGGCGGCGGGGGCAGCCTGAGCGGGCGCGCCGATGAGCGAGCCGACGACCAGGGTTCCGGCCACGGCGGCGGTGGTGACCGCGTGGCGGAGCGAGGACCTCGTGGGTCGCATGTAACAACCTCCTGGGCGGGGGATCGGGTCGCACCGGAGACGGTGAGACCCGGGGGGACAACCCGGCCGATCTGGGGAAACTGGCCAGGCTGAACTGAAGTATTCACATACTTAAGATCATTGACAAGACCTGGTTTCGTCCGGATTCGTCGATCTTCGCCGGTCACACCGCCGCAACACCCCCGACACATCCGGAGACCCCCGCCGTCACACCGCGGCCGCGGCGGATCGGTTCCGGACAGCGCGCCGCACTGCGGCTCGGCGACGGATGAGGGTCAGGCGGTACGGCGGCGGGCGCCAGGGCCCGGCCGCGGCACCACGTCGCGGGGTTGACGCACCTCGTGCCCGTCCGCGCACCGCAACTCGACGCGCACCTCGGCGCCACAGTCGCGGTGCCCGACGCTCAGCGGCGAGCCGTCCGGATCGGCGAGGTAGCGGTCGCCCCAGCCGAGCACGGCGACCAGAACCGGCCAGAGGTCGAGGCCCTTCTCGGTCAGCCGGTACTCGTGGCGCAACCGGCTGCCCGGCTCGCGGTACGGCTCCCGGCGCAGCACGCCCTGCTCGACCAGGGCGCCCAGCCGGTTGGTGAGCACCTGGCGCGGGATGCCGGTACGCACCCGCATGTCGTCGAAGCGGCGCACGCCGCTGAACACCTCGCGGAGCACCACCATCGTCCACCGCTCGCCGAGGATCTCCATCGCCCTCGCGATGGTGCAGTTCTCGACCGACCAGTCCAGCGCCGCGGGCTTCATCCGACCAGGCTAGGTCTCATTGACAGACTCAGCAACGCGCTGCCAGGCTGAGTCCATGACACAGACGCAGGAGCCGGCGCGCAGCCGGACGTTCACCTGGTCGGATCCGGCGGCGAACGCGGCGCAGCTCGGCCAGCGCAGCGGCCTGGAGCTGCTCCGCGCGATGATCGCCGGTGAGCTGGCCGCACCGCCGGTGATGCACCTGATGGACATGGCCCGGATGGAGGCCGACGAGGGCCGGGTGGCCGTGGAACTGGTGCCGCAGGAGTTCCACTACAACCCACTCGGCACCGTCCACGGTGGCGTCATCTCCACCCTGCTGGACACCGCCGCCGCCTGCGCCGTGCACACCACGCTGCCCGCCGGGGTGGGCTACACCTCGCTGGACCTGAGCGTGAAGTTCCTCCGGCCGGTCACCGTGGCGAGCGGCACGCTGCGGTGCGAGGGCACCGTGCTCCAGCGGGGTCGCCGCACCGCCCTGGCCGAGGCCCGGCTCACCGACACCCGGTCCCGCCTGGTGGCCCACGCCACCAGCACCTGTCTCCTCTTTCCCCTGGACTGACGGGCAACCGGGTCAGCGCACGGAGCTGAGACGGGCGGCGCGGGCGGCGCGCTTCTCCTCGAAGCGGGAGGCGGCGCGCTCCAGGTCGTCGAGCTGGCGGGCGAGCTGCTCACGCGCGGCCTCGCCGTCGGCGTTGAGGCCGGTCACGTTGAACACGTCCCACTGGCGCAGCACCGGCACCAGCACCTCGTCGCGGTGCTGGCGCAGGTCGTAGATGCCGGCCAGGGCGATCGCCACCGACTTGCGGGCGAAGCCCTCGATGCCGTTGCCCGGCATCTGGAAGTCGGCCACCACGTCGGCGACGGCCCGCATGGCCTGGCTGGGCGCCAGCTCGAAGGCGGCCGCGAGCAGGTTGCGGTAGAAGATCATGTGCAGGTTCTCGTCGGCGGCCACCTTGGCCAGCAGGGCCTCGCAGGTCGCGTCGCCGGTGGCCTTGCCGGTGTTGCGGTGCGAGATGCGCGTCGCCAGCTCCTGGAACGACACGTACGCAAGCGAGTGCAGCACCTCGTCGCCGTGCGCGTTCTGGTAGCCCTCGGACATGTGCGTCATCCGCGCGCGCTCCAGCGCGACCGGGTCGACCGCCCGGGTGACGGTCAGGTAGTCGCGGATGGCGACGCCGTGTCGGCCCTCCTCGGCGGTCCAGCGGTGCACCCAGGTGCCCCAGGCGCCGTCCCGGCCGAAGAGGGTGGCGATCTCGTGGTGGTACGAGGGCAGGTTGTCCTCGGTCAGCAGGTTCACGATCAGCGCGGTACGCGCGACGTCCGGGATGGTGGAGTCGGTCGGCGCCCACGGCTGCCCGCCGAGCGGCCCGTCGAAGGTGCGCCCCTCGCTCCACGGCACGTACTCGTGCGGGAACCACTCCTTGGCGACCGCGAGGTGGCGGTCCAGGTTGCGGGCGACCACCGGCTCCAGCTCGACGAGCAGGGCGGTCTGGCTGAGTGTGGTGCTCACGGTCACGAGAAACTCCCTACGGTGGCGTAACTTACGCCACCGTAGGTCCCCGCGGCCGTACGCGCCAGTAATGTCAGTGGACCAGCGGCTTCAGGTCCTCCCGGGGCGGCGTCCACTCCCCCGCGTTCGCCGCCACCTGCTCGCCGGAACGGATGTCCTTCACCTCGTCCGGCGCACCGTCGACGCCCGGGAACCAGACGTACGGGATGCCCCGGCGCTCGGCGTGGCGGATCTGCTTGCCGAACTTTGCGGCGCTCGGCGACACCTCGGTCGGCACCCCGCGCCCGCGCAGTTCCTCGGCCACCCGGTTGCTGACCCCGCGCCGCTCCTCGCTCAGCACCGCGACCAGCACGGCGGTCGGCACCTCACGGGAGATCGACAGCTCCCCGGCGCCGAAGAGCAGCCCGAGCAGCCGGGTCACCCCGATCGAGATGCCCACGCCCGGGTACGACACCGCGCCGGCGGTGGCCAGGCTGTCGTACCGGCCGCCGGAGCAGATCGAGCCGAAGCGCTCGTACCCGCGCAGCTGGGTCTCGTACACCGTGCCGGTGTAGTAGTCCAGGCCGCGGGCGATGCGCAGGTCCGCCACGCACAGACCAGGCGAGTGCTCGGCGGCGGTCTCCACCACCCGGACCAGCTCCTCGATGCCCTCGTCCAGCAGCGGGTCGTCGACGCCCAGCGCGCGCACCGCGTCGGCGAACGAGGCGTCCGGTGCGGAGATCTCCGCCAGCGCCAGACACGCCTTGGCCTGCGCCTCGCTCGCCCCGGCGGTCTCGGCCAGCAGCTCGGCCACCTTCGCCGGACCGATCTTGTCGAGCTTGTCGACCGCGCGCAGCGCCGCCACCGGGTCGGTCAGCCCGACGCCCCGGTAGAAGCCTTCGTTGATCTTGCGGTTGTTGACCTGGATGGTCACCGGCGGGATCGGCAGGGCGCGCAGGGCGTCGCCGATGACCAGCGGCATCTCCGCCTCGTGGTGCGGGGCCAGGGTGTCCCGGTCGACGATGTCGATGTCGGCCTGCATGAACTCCCGGTAGCGCCCCTCCTGCGGCCGCTCGCCCCGCCACACCTTCTGGATCTGGTAGCGGCGGAACGGGAAGGCCAGCTTGCCGGCGTTCTCCAGCACGTAGCGGGCGAACGGCACGGTCAGGTCGAAGTGCAGGCCGAGCTGGTCGTCACCGGCCGCCCCCTCGGCGTCGGCGTGCAGCCGCCGGATCACGTAGACCTCCTTCGAGGTCTCGCCCTTGCGCAGCAACTGGTCGAGGGGCTCGACCGCGCGGGTCTCCAGCGGGGCGAAGCCGTACAGCTCGAAGGTGGCCCGGATCCGGTCGAGCACGAACTGCTCGATCATCCGCTGGGCGGGCGTCCACTCCGGGAAGCCGGAGATGGGCGTGGGCTTGCTCATCGGCGTACTCCTTGCGGTTCCGCGTCGTGGCGCGGGTGCGGTCTGGGGTCCGCGCACGGCGCGGACGCGGGGGCTAGAGGCCCCGGGTGGGAGCCGCCGGGCGGCCGGCCTCCGCCACCTCGATGAGGTACGGGTTGCTGGCGCGTTCGCGGCCGATGGTGGTGGTGGGGCCGTGCCCGGGCAGCACGACGGTGTCGTCGGCCAGCGGCAGGATCTTGTCGCGCAGGCTGGTGAGCATCGCCGGCATGCTGCCGCCGGGCAGGTCGGTGCGGCCGATCGAGCCGGCGAAGAGCACGTCGCCGGAGAGGCAGATCTCGTCGGCCTCCCACGAGGACCCGGCGCCGGGCAGGCGGAACAGCACCGACCCGCCGGTATGGCCGGGGGCGTGGTCGACGGTGATCTCCAGGCCGGCCAGCGCGAGGGTCGCGCCGTCGGTCAGCTCCGCCACGTCCTCGGGCTCGGTGTAGCTCAGCCGCCCACCGAAGAGCGCCTTCAGGTCGGCCGACAGGCCCTTGGCCGGATCGGCCAGCATCTCCCGGTCGCCCGGGTGCACGTAGGCCGTGATGCCGCGGGCGCCGCAGACCGGCGCGACCGAGAAGGTGTGGTCGAGGTGCCCGTGGGTGAGCAGCACGGCGGCCGGATGCAGGCGGTGCTCGGCGAGCAGCGCGTCGAGCTGGTCGAGCACCCCGATGCCGGGGTCGACGACCACGCACTGCTCCCCCGGCGCGGTGGCCACCACATAGCAGTTGGTGCCGAAGGCGTCCGCGGGAAAGCCGGCCACGAGCACGGGCGCTGTCCTTCCGTCGAGCTGTCGTCCTGCCCCCGCAGCCTAACCGCCCTCGTACACCACATTCCCAGTCGGTAGCCGTACACTCTGGCGGGCGTGTGGCGCGGCGCACGTGCCGCCCACCGGGCCGGGCCGCCCGGCCCCCCGCGACGACCAGGCAGAGGAAAGGGGAGCACGCGTGGCTTCCAGCAGGGACCGGCAGCGCAAACTCGCGCGGGCCAAGCTCGACCGGCAGTTGGCCCGCCGGGCCGCCGCCGCCCGGCGCCGTCGGCAGATCCAGGCCGGTGTGGGCGCCGTCGTGGTCCTCGCGCTGATCGTCGTCGGCTCGGCCTGGGCGCTGGGCGCCTTCGACTCCGACCCGAAGAAGAACACGGCCGCGGAGGACGTCTGCCTCTGGACGCCGCAGGACGCGACGGCCAACACCAACCTCAAGGACGTCGGCACCCCGGAGACCACCGGGCTGCCCACCGAGGGCACCCGGGCGATGACCGTGACCACCAACCAGGGCGCGCCGATCACCGCCCAGCTGGACCTGGCCTCCGCCCCGTGCGCCGCGGCGAGCATCGCCCACCTCGCCGGCAAGTCGTTCTACGACAACACCAAGTGCCACGAGATCACCGCCGAGGGCGCGCTGCGCTGCGGCGATCCCAGCGGCACCGGCCTCGGCGGGCCGGCCTACTCGTTCTACGACGAGAACATCCCGACCGCCCCCTCGCCGTCCCCGTCGGCCAGCCCGGCGCCCGGCCAGCCGCCCACGTACCCGAAGGGGACCGTGGCGATGATCGCCAACCCGCCGGGTGCCAACGGCAGCCAGTTCCTGATCTTCTTCAAGGACTTCACCACCGCCGACCCGAAGTATTCGGTCATCGGGCGGGTCACCGGCGGTCTGGACGTGGTGGAGAAGATCGGTGCCCTCCCGACCGTGGACAATGGGACGGGAGCCAAGGTCAAGCCCAAGACCGACGTGCTGATCCAGAGCCTCACCGTCGGTGCGCCGGCCACCGCCGCGACACCGTCGCCGTCGGCCTCCGGCGCTCCGGCCAGCAGCCCGAGCGCCGGCTGACCGGTCGCCCCACCCCACCCAGCGGCACCCGAAGCAGACAGTCCAGGAGGATCCAGGCGTGACGTCCACCAGAGAGCGGCAGCGCGCGGCGGCACGCGCCCGACTCGAGAAGGAGATGGCCGAGCGCGCGGCCAGGGCCCGTAAGCGCCGGCAGACCCAGGCGATCATCGGAGCGGGCGCCGCGCTGGTGCTCGTGGTCGCCGGCACCGTGTGGCTGGCAATGAGCCTGGGCGGTGACGACAAGAAGGCCGGCACCGACGCCGCGGCCCCCGGCGCGGCCGAGTGCGTCTACAACCAGCTCCCCGCCGACCAGCGCACCAAGCAGATCAAGGACGTCGGGGCGCCCAGCAACCAGCAGTCCGGCACCGGCGTGCAGACCTTGACGATCGACACGAACCTGGGTCCGATCACCGCCAAGGTCGACCGGTCGCTGGTGCCGTGCACCGCGGGCAGCTTCACCCACCTCGCCGAGAAGAACTTCTTCGACAACACCAAGTGCCACCGGCTGGTAACCGAGGGCATCAAGGTGCTCCAGTGCGGCGACCCGAGCGCGACCGGCAAGGGCTGGCGGGACACCGACGGCACCGGCGGCCCGTCGTACAAGCTGCCCGAGGAGAACCTGCCCACCGACAAGCGTCCGCCGTACCCGGAGGGTGTCATCGCGATGGCCAACTCGGGCCAGCCGGGCAGCACGGGCAGCCAGTTCTTCATCGTCTACGGCGACTCGCCGCTGGACGCCGCGTACACCGTGCTGGGCACCGTCACCGGTGGCCTGGACATCGTCAAGGACGTGGCCAAGGCCGGCGACGACGGGGCGTTCGCCCAGCAGGCCGGCGGCGGCCACCCCAAGAAGGAGGTCATCATCAAGGACCTCACGATGAGCGCGCCGCAGGGCTGACGCCCACACGCACGACGAAGCGCCCGCCGGCTGAGCCGGCGGGCGCTGTCGTGTGCGGGGTACGCGTCAGGCGCCGGAGGTGACCCGGTAGGCGTCGAAGACGCCGTCGACCTTGCGGACGGTGGCCAGCAGGTGGCCCAGGTGCTTCGGGTCGGCCATCTCGAAGCTGAACCGGCTGACCGCCACCCGGTCCCGGGTGGTGGTCACGGTGGCCGACAGGATGTTGACCCGCTCGTCGGAGAGCACCCGGGTGACGTCGGCCAGCAGCTTGTGCCGGTCCAGTGCCTCCACCTGGATGGCGACCAGGAACGTCGAGGCGGAGGTCAGCTTCCAGCTCACCTCGACCACCCGCTCGGGCTGCGCCCGCAGGTCCTCGGCGTTGGCGCAGTCGTCGCGGTGCACACTGACCCCGCCGGAGCGGGTGACGAAGCCGAAGACCGAATCCGGTGGCACCGGGGTGCAGCAGCGAGCCAGCTTGATCCAGACGTCGCTGACGCCACGGACCACCACGCCGGGGTCGCTGCTGCTCTGCCGGCTGCGCGGCGGCCGGGTGGCGACGGCGGTCTCGGCGATGTCCTCCGCCGCGCCCTCCTCGCCGCCGTACGCGGCCATCAGCTTCTGCACCACCGACTGGGCCGAGACCTGGCTGTCGCCGACCGCCGCGTACAGCGACGCCACGTCGGCCAGGTGCAGGTCCCGCGCGATCGACATCAGCGCGTCGGAGGTGAGCATCCGCTGCAACGGCATGCCCTGCTTGCGCATCGCCTTGACGATCGCGTCCTTGCCGGCCTCGATCGCCTCCTCGCGGCGCTCCTTGTTGAAGTACTGCCGGATCTTGGTGCGGGCCCGGGGGCTCTTGACGAAGCCCAGCCAGTCCTGTGTGGGGCCGGCGGTGTCGGACTTCGACGTGAAGATCTCGATCACGTCGCCGTTGGACAGCGTCGACTCCAACGGCACCAACTTGCCGTTGACCCGCGCCCCGATGCACTTGTGCCCCACCTCGGTGTGCACCGCGTACGCGAAGTCCACCGGCGTCGACCCGGTCGGCAGGGGGATGACGTCACCCTTCGGGGTGAAGACGTACACCTCCTGGCTGGACAGGTCGAAGCGCAGGGCGTCGAGGAACTCGCTCGGGTCCGCCGCCTCGCGCTGCCAGTCCAGCAACTGCCGCAGCCAGGTCATCTCGTCGATGTGCGCCGGCGGGCCGACGATCTGGGTGCCCTTGTGCTCCTTGTACTTCCAGTGCGCGGCGATGCCGAACTCCGCGGTGCGGTGCATCGCGTAGGTGCGGATCTGCATCTCCACCGGCTTGCCGGTGGGCCCGATGACCGTCGTGTGCAACGACTGGTACATGTTGAACTTGGGCATGGCGATGTAGTCCTTGAACCGGCCCGGCACCGGCTGCCAGTTGGCGTGGATCACGCCCAGCGCCGCGTAGCAGTCGCGCACGGTGTCGACCAGGATCCGCACGCCGACCAGGTCGTAGATGTCGTTGAAGTCGCGACCCCGCACGATCATCTTCTGGTAGATCGAGTAGAGGTGCTTCGGCCGACCGGTGGTCTCGGCCTTGATCTTGGCGGCCTTGAGGTCGGTCTGCACCTTCTGGGTCACCTGGCGCAGCAGCGCCTCGCGCTGCGGCTGGTGCTCCCCGATCAGCCGGTTGATCTCCTCGTAGCGCTTCGGGAACAGCGTGCCGAAGGACAGATCCTCCAGCTCCCACTTGATCGTGTTCATACCCAGCCGATGCGCCAGCGGGGCCAGGATCTCCAGCGTCTCCTTGGCCTTCTGCTCCTGCTTGGGGCGCGGGAGGAAGGTCAGCGTGCGCATGTTGTGCAGCCGGTCGGCCAGCTTGATCACCAGCACCCGCGGGTCCTTGGCCATGGCCACGACCATCTTGCGGATCGTCTCGGCCTTGGCCGCGTCGCCCAGCTTGACCTTGTCGAGCTTGGTGACGCCGTCGACCAGCAGGGCCACCTCGCCACCGAAGTCGGCGCGCATCGCGTCGAGGGTGTACTCGGTGTCCTCGATGGTGTCGTGCAGCAGCGCCGCGACCAGGGTGGTGGTGTCCATCCCCAGGTTGCCCAGGATGGTGGCGACCGCGAGCGGGTGGGTGATGTACGGGTCGCCGGACTTGCGGTACTGCCCGGAGTGCCACCGGGCGGCGGTGTCGAAGGCGCGCTGGAGCAGCCGCGCGTCGGCCTTGGGGTGGTTGTCCCGGTGGCTCGCGATGAGCGGCTCCAGGACCTCGCTGACCTGCGAGGTCTGCCAGGGCGCGTTGAACCGGGCGAGCCGGGCCCGCACCCGGCGGCCGGTGGGCGCGTTGGACAGCCCGAAGCCGCCGCTGGGCAACGGGTCGGTCGAGCCGTCGGTCGGGAACGGGACCACGACCCCGTCGGCACCGGGCAGCGCCTCCGCCACGGGCGCGCCGCCGGTCGTCGGGGTCGCACCGGAGCGGATGATCTCGGCCGGGCCGGAACCGTTGCCGGCGTCCGTTACCCGGGCCTTCGCGTCAGCGCTCCGCTCGGTCACCGAGCCGTCCGCGTCGCCTGTCGGGTGCACCGTGCCCTCCGCCGGAGGGACGACATCGTGGGACACCGGCCTCCTCACCGCTCGCCGGAAAAAGCCGGCCGTACGTCGGCCCGCCTGGTCTCCTGCCGCCGGACGGGGGTACCGCCGGCGTCAGCAAAGGGCAATGCTACCCGCACGGACGGTCCCCTGCCGCTCCGCCGGACGGTCGGCGCGGGGTGGGCCCGACGGGTCGGCGGTCAAACGGTCAGGAGGGCATGCACCGGACGCGGGGACAGCCGCTCGCGCCCGCCCAGGAAACCCAACTCCAGCAGCACGGTGAAGCCGGTGACGGTCCCGCCGGCGCGCTCGACCAGGTCGAGCGTGGCCTCGGCGGTGCCACCGGTGGCCAGCACGTCGTCGACCACCAGCACCCGGTGCCCGGCGGTGAAGGCGTCCTCGTGCAGTTCGAGGGTGGCCTCGCCGTACTCCAGCGCGTAGGTGGCCGAGTAGGCCGGTCGGGGCAGCTTGCCGGCCTTGCGCACCGGCACCACACCCACTCCGGTGGCGTACGCGACGGCCGCCGCGATGACGAACCCGCGCGCCTCGATGCCCACCACGGCGTCGAAGGACCCCGGCCCGTGGTACGCGATGATCCCGTCGATGACCTCGCGGAACGCCTCGCCGTCGGCGAAGAGCGGCATGAGGTCCTTGAACAGGACACCGGGCTTGGGGAAGTCGGGCACGTCCAGCACCCGGCTGGCCACCAGTTGGGCGGTCTGTGGCCCGCTGTCCCCGCGCGCCCCGTTGCTGTGGGTCTCCGTCACGGCAGTGGTGTTTCCCTTCACGACGACGGCGTCGGCTCGCTGCTCACACGGACGACGGCGTCCGGCTTGCTGCTCGCACAGCATGCCGGACGCCGTCGGGGCGTTTCCTCCCGGGTCGCCCCGGGTGTCGGTCAGCGCCGCTTGGCGCCGCCCGGCCGGTTGCCGCCGCCACCGGGGCGTCCGCCCCGGGCGCCGGTGGGCCGCTTGCCCACCGGGCGGGCGCCGACCTTGGGAGCGGCGCCGGCCAGCGCGGCGGCCTCCGGGTCGAGCGGGGCGTCGGCGTCCTCGCCGGCCTGGGCCGGGCGGGCTGCGCCCTTGGCGGGGATCTCGCCGCGGGCCACCGCGCCCCGGCGGGCGAGCACCCGCTTGTTGTGCGCCTGGATGCGCGGGTCGTAGTTCTTCAGCAGCACCAGCAGCGGCGTGGCCACCAGGATGGAGGTCAGGAACGCCACCGCCATACCGACGAAGAGCACCAGACCGAGGTCCTTCAGCGTGCCGGCGCCGAGCAGGCCGGCGCCGATGAAGAGCAGACCGCCCACCGGGAGCAGGGCGACCACCGAGGTGTTCAGCGACCGCATGAGGCTCTGGTTGATGGCCAGGTTGGCCGCCTCGCCGTACGTCTGGTTGTTGTTGGCGGTGATGCCGCGGGTGTTCTCCTGCACCTTGTCGAAGACCACCACCACGTCGTAGAGCGCGAAGCCCAGGATGGTGAGGAAGCCGATGATCGTCGACGGGGTGACCTCGAAGCCGACAAGCGAGTAGATGCCGGCGGTGAGGATCAGGTTCATGAACAGCGACGAGACGGCCGCGACCGCCATCCGCCACTCGAAGCGCAGGATCAGGTAGACCATCACCAGCGCGATGAAGATGATCAGACCGAGCAGCGCGCGGTCGGTGACCTGGCTGCCCCACGCCTCGCTGACCTGGTTGCCGCTGATCTGGTTGGCGTTGATGTCGAACCGCTGGGCGACGTCGCTCTTGACCGCGTTGGCCTGCTCGGCGCTGAGCTGACCGGTGCGCATCTCGTAGTAGTCGCCGCCGGGGCCGCCGACCTTCTGGGCGGTGACCACCTCGACGCCGGTGTTCTTGGCGGCCAGCGCCGCGTCGACCTGCCGCTCGGCGTCGTCCAGGGTGCCGACGCTGGCCGGCACCTGGAACGAGTTGCCACCGGCGAACTCGATGCCGAGTTGGAAGCCGCGCAGCGCGAAGCTGAGGATCGCGACCAGGATCAGCGCGCCGGCGACGCTGAACCACAGCTTGCGCCGGCCGATGATGTTGAGACCGGCCTCACCGTTGTAGAGGCGGCTCGCCAGACCATTCTCAGCCATGTCAGGCCTCCTTGGCGCGCGGGTTGCGGGACGGTGCCTGCTGGGTGCGGGCCGGAAGCGCCCGGCCCAGACCGCTGACCCGCGGGGAGAGGAACGCCCGCGTGCGGGCGAACATCGTCATGATCGGGTGCCGGAAGAGGAAGACCACCACCAGGTCCAGCACGGTGGCCAGGCCCAGGGCGAACGCGAAGCCCTTCACCGTGCCGACCGAGACCACGTAGAGCACCACGGCGGAGAGCAGCGTGATCGCGTTCGCCGAGATGATCGTCCGGCGGGCGCGGATCCAGGCTCGGGGCACCGCGCTACGTGGGCTGCGGCCCTCCCGGATCTCGTCCTTGAGCCGCTCGAAGTAGATGACGAACGAGTCCGCCGCCACGCCGAGCGAGACGATCATACCGGCGATGCCGGCGAGGGTGAGCGTGAAGCCGATCTGCCGGCCCAGCACCACCAGCGCGCCGAAGACCAGCAGCGCGGAGAGGATCAGGCTCAGGAAGATCACCGAGCCGAGCAGCCGGTAGTAGAAGAACGCGTAGATGATGACCAGCAGCATGCCGATGCCGGCCGCGAGCAGACCCGCCCGCAGGTGGCTGGCGCCCAGGGTGGCGGTGACGTTCTGCTGCTCCTGGGGCTCGAAGGTCACCGGCAGCGCGCCGTAGCGGAGCTGGCCGGCGAGCGCGCTGGCGTCCTTCTGGGTGAAGTTGCCGGTGATCTGGGAGTTGCCGGTCAGCACGCCCTGGATCTCCGGGGAGGAGACGATCTCGTTGTCCAGCACGACAGCCACGCGGCACTTGCCGTCCTGACCGAGCGCGGTGGCGTCGCAGGCCTGACCCTCGTTGTTGAAGGCCTCACGGGTCAGGGCGGTCCACTTGCCCTGGCCGTCACCGGTGAAGTCGAGGCTGACCACCCAGGAGTTGGTCTGGTCGAGCACCGCGTCGGCGTCGTCCACGTCGGTGCCGAGCACCTTGGCCTGGTCGAGCAGGTTCTTGGAGGCGCCGTCCTCGCAGGAGACCACCTGCTGCTTCGGGTCGGAGATCGACGCGGGCGGACGCTTGTCGAGCTGGGCGCAGCCGATGGTCGGCACGTTGAACTGCATCGTCGCCGGCAGCACGGCCACCTCGCGCGGCGACAGCGTGCCGAACGGCTTGAGCTTGTCGGCCAGCGACGGGTCGCTGGCCAGGTCGGCCGGGGCCTTCAGCCCGCTGGCGGCCTGCCACGCGGGTGCGCCGACCTTCTGCTCGACGGCCTTGCGCTGCTCCTCGACGCTGGCCGGCACCGGCTCGGCGCTGGGGCTCGCCGACGGGGCGGCGGCGCTCGCGGAGGCCGACGGGGCGGCGGCGCTCGCGGAGGCCGACGGAGTCGGGGTGGCGCTGGCGCTGGGCGCCGGGGCCATCCCGCCCTGGCCGCCGCTAGGCGAGCTGGTCACCTTCGGCGACGCGCTGCCGGACGGCTTCACCGACGCGCTGGCCGACGGCTTCGGCGACGCGCTGCCGGACGGGGCCGGGGTGGCGCTGCCGGTCGGAGCCGGCGCCGCGGCGGGCGGAGCCACCGCTCCGCTGCCGTCGGCCGCCTTGAGCACCTTGCGGAAGCGCAGCTCGGCCGCGCTGCCCACGTCGGTGAGATCGCGGTTCTCACCGGGCAGGGAGATGACGATGTTCCGGTTGCCCTCGGTGACCACCTCGGCCTCGGCCACGCCGAACGCGTTGACCCGGCTCTCGATGATCTGGCGGGCCTCCTCGAGGTTCTCGGCCGTCGGGGGCTTGCCATCGACGGTGTTGGTCGCCTCCAGCGTCAGCCGGGTGCCGCCGACGAGGTCCAGGCCGAGCTTGGGCTCGAGCCGGTCCTGGAAGCTGCCCTTGGCGCCGCCCGAGAAGAACACCAAAAGATAGAGGACGACGAAGATGAACCCGAGCACGGCCAGTTGCCGTCCGGGGCGCATCTGTCCCTGAGGTGGTGCCACGGCTGTCCTGTCTCCCTGTACGGTCGCGCCGCTGGTGCAGCGGCGGCGGGTGTCGGGCCGGGTCCCGGCCGACGGGTCTGACCTGGGTCGGCGCCGGGCCGGCACGGCGGCCCGCGACGCACCGACGCGGGGCGCCGGATGCTCACGGGTACGTGGCGACGCCCGGCGTCGACCCAACTATCCAGTTTTCACGTCGCGTCCGCTGCCCCGTCGGGCGCGGGGCGGCCCCGCGGGCCGGAGCGCCGGCCGTACGCCGGCCCCGTCCCGTCGGGGAGCATCACTCCTTGACGGTGTCGGCGTCCTCGCTGACCGGCTCGGCCGGCAACTCGGCCCGGGTCACCACGCGGGCGATCGCCGGTCGGGCGTACCGGGTCTGCACGCCCGGGGCGACCTCCAGCAGGACGGTGTCGTCCTCGATGCCGGTGACCGTGCCGTAGAGGCCACCGATGGTGACCACCTCGTCGCCGGGGCCGAGGTTGGACTGCATCGCCTCCGACTCGCGGCGGCGCTTCTGCTGGGGGCGGATCATCATGAAGTACATGACGCCGAAGAGCAGGGCGATCATGAGGATCGGTGTGAAGCTGCCCGCTCCCCCACCACCCGCTGCTGCGTAGAGCACGGTTACTGACCTTCCCATTGGCCACCTGTCCGGCACCGGGAGTGCCGGAGCGGAGGCGGATTCTCACGTCCTGTACAGACCGCGGCGAGTCTAATCCCTGCACCTGGGAACACCGGTAGCGGCACAGATCACGTTCACATCACGGCTGATCGGTGTCCAGGGAGAACAGATCGGGCACGGGAGGGGCATCCGCACCAAATGTACCATTGGGTGGCGTACGCCCCAGGTGCCGCCAGGCAGCCTCGGTCGCCACCCGCCCGCGCGGGGTACGCGCCAGCAGACCGGCCCGCACCAGGAACGGCTCGCAGACCTCCTCGACGGTGTCCGGCTGCTCCCCCACCGCCACGGCGAGGGTGGAGAGCCCGACCGGCCCACCCCGGAACGAGTCGACCAGGGCGGTCAGCACCGCCCGGTCCAGCCGGTCCAGGCCGAGCGCGTCCACGTCGTACACGGTCAGCGCGGCGCGGGCGGTCTCCAGGTTGACCACACCCTCTGCGCGCACCTCGGCGAAGTCACGGACCCGGCGCAGCAGCCGGTTGGCGATCCGGGGCGTGCCCCGCGACCGGCCGGCGATCTCCACCGCCCCCTCGTCGGTGATCGGCACACCGAGGATCCGCGCCGAACGGTGCAGCAGCGCCTCCAGGTCGGCCGGGGCGTAGAAGTCCAGGTGCGCCACGAAGCCGAAGCGGTCCCGCATCGGCCCGGTCAGCAGGCCCGACCGGGTGGTCGCGCCGACCAGGGTGAACGGCTCCACGTCCAGCGGGATGGCGGTGGCGCCGGGCCCCTTGCCGACCACCACGTCGACCCGGAAGTCCTCCATCGCGCTGTAGAGCAGCTCCTCGGCCGGCTTGGCGATCCGGTGGATCTCGTCGATGAAGAGCACGTCGCCCTCGGCGAGGCTGGTTAGGATGGCCGCCAGATCGCCGGAGCGCTCGATCGCCGGGCCACTGGTCACCCGGATGCCGGCCCCCAACTCGGCCGCCACGATGTTGGCCAGGGTGGTCTTACCGAGGCCGGGCGGCCCGGACAGGAGGATGTGGTCCGGCGGGGAACCACGTCGCATGGCGCCCTGCAGCAGCAGGTCGAGCTGGTCACGGACGCGATGCTGGGCGATGAACTCGGCGAGCCGCTTCGGCCGGACGGTGGCCTCCGCGTCCCGCTCCGCGTCGGCGACGTACGCCGAGACCAGCGCGTCGGAGTCACTCACTGTGCCCTCTTCATTCGCGACTGCGGGGCTGGCAAACCCGGCTCCGGCGCGCATTCCGGCTCGGCCGCATCCCAGGCGAGCCGCCCCGGAATGCGCGTCCTCGCGCTCATCGTGTGCGGCCCAGCAGGCGGATGGCCTGCTTGAGCAGGACCGGCACCGGCGGGGTCTCGCCGTCGACCGTCTCGGCCACCGCGGCCACCGCCTGGTCGGCCTGCCCGGCCGTCCAGCCCAGCCCGACCAGCGCCTGGCGGACCTGCTCGGGCCAGGCGCCGCGGGTCACCCCGCCCGCGCCGTCGGCGCCGATGGACACCGGGCCGATCCGGTCGCGCAGCTCCAGCACCAGGCGCTCGGCGCCCTTCTTGCCGATGCCCGGCACCCGGGTCAGCGCGGCGATGTCGGCGTTGGCGATCGCCTTGCGCACGGCGTCCGGGGTGTGCACGGCCAGCACCGCCTGGGCCAGCCGCGGGCCGACCCCGCTCGCGGTCTGCAACAGCTCGAACAGCGCCTTGGCGTCGTCGTCGGCGAAACCGTAGAGGGTCAGCGAGTCCTCCCGGACCACCAGGCTGGTGGCCAGCCGCGCCGGCTGCCCGACCCGCAGCTCCGCGATCGTCCCGGGGGCGCAGTGCACCGCCAGGCCGACCCCGCCGACCTCGATCACGGCCTGGTCCGGACCCGTCGCGGTCACGGTGCCGCGCACGCTGGCGATCATCGTGTTCCTCCTCGTCGTACCCGGTCGGCCGCGGCGGCCAGCTTGGAGCGGGTGCCGCCGCGCCACACGTGGCAGATGGCCAGGGCGAGCGCGTCGGCGGCATCGGCCGGTTTCGGCGGCTCGGCCAGCCGCAGCAGCCGGGTCACCATGGCGGTCATCTGCGCCTTGTCGGCCTGACCGGAGCCGGTCACCGCCGCCTTCACCTCGCTCGGGGTGTACGTCTGCACCGGCAGCCCGGCGCGCGCCCCGGCCAGCACAGCGATGCCGCTGGCCTGCGCGGTGCCCATCACCGTGCGCACGTTGTGCTGGCTGAACACCCGCTCGACGGCGACGCTCTCGGGCTCGTGCTTGGCGACCAGTTCGGTGAGCGAGCGGTCCAGGTGCAGCAGTCGCAGCGGCAGTTCGTCGGCCGGGTCGGTGTAGACGACGTAGTAGGCGATCAGGGTGCAGGGCCGGCCGGGCACGCCTTCGACCACGCCCACCCCGCACCGGGTCAGCCCCGGGTCGACACCGAGCACCCGCACGCCGCCCCCTCCCCGACCGTCAGCAGTACGTGTGTTCGACACCCTACTGCCCCCGCTCCCACGAGCCTCACGAGACACGCCCGCCCCTGTCGATCATGGTGGTGGTGCGCGCCGACGCGCACGGGGACCGCTCGGCGGGGGCCACACAGGACGGGGGGCGAGTATGTGTCGCGGGCCCATGTGCCCCGGGCCACACAGCTCGTAACTTCTTGCGCCATGACGGCAGAACCCGTGGCGGTCCCCCACGTCGTACACGTCGACCTCGCTGGTCGTACCGCCCTGGTCACCGGGGGCGGCAGCGGCATCGGCCGGGCCTGCGCGCTGCGGCTGGGCGCGGCCGGCGCCAAGGTGCTCGTGGTGGACCGCGACCTCGACGCGGCCAAGGTGGTGGCCGCCGAGGCCGGCGGTCGCGCCGAGGGGGTGGACCTGGCCGACGCTGCGGCGCTGGACGCGCTCGACGTGGACGTCGACATCGTGGTGAACAACGCCGGGCTCCAGCACGTCGCGCCGCTGCCGGAGTTCCCCGTCGAGCGGTTCGAGTACATCCAGCGGGTGATGGTCGAGGCACCGTTTCTGATCATCCGCCGGGCGCTGCCGCACATGTATGCGAGGGGCTGGGGCCGGATCGTCAACATCTCCTCGGTGCACGGGGTGCGCGCCTCGCCGTACAAGGCGGCGTACGTCTCGGCCAAGCACGCCCTGGAGGGCCTGTCGAAGGTCGTGGCGCTGGAGGGTGCCGCGCACGGGGTCACCGCCAACTGCATCAACCCGGCGTACGTACGCACCGCGCTGGTGGAGAGCCAGATCGCCGACCAGGCGGCCAGCCACGGCATCGACGAGGCCGAGGTGATCGAGAAGATCATGCTGGCCCGGGCGGCGATCAAGCGCCTGATCGAGCCGGAGGAGGTGGCCGAACTGCTGGCGTACCTCTGCTCGCCGCCGGCGGCGTTCATCACGGGCGCGTCGATCGCGCTCGACGGGGGCTGGACGGCCAACTAGTGGGCCCGAGCACAATGTCGACCATGTCGTCGCCGGTGGAGTTCCTGGAACTGCTCGCGCGCGAGGCCGCGACGGTGGAGTTCGAGGGGCCGCTGGTGGCCGCGCGCGCCGCCGGGCTGCCCGCGGACCGGCTGGCCGAGCTGGAGCAGGCGAAGACCGTGGCGCTACGGGTGCGCGCGCTGCTGGAGCGCCGGCGGCGCCGGGAGACCGAGCTCTCCGGCCTGTACGACACGGTCAGCGACCTGGCCGGGCTACGCGACCTGGACGACGTGCTGCGCGCGATCGTGCACCGGGCCCGCAACCTGCTCGGCGCCGACGTGGCCTACATGACGCTCAACGACGACGAGCGCGGCGACACCTACATGCGGGTCACCGACGGCTCGGTTTCGGCCCGTTTCCAGCGGTTGCGGCTGCCGATGGGCGCCGGCCTGGGCGGCCTGGTGGCCCAGTCGGGCGCCCCGTACGTCACCGCCAACTACCCGGAGGACGAGCGTTTCCACCACACCGGCGAGATCGACGCCGGGGTGGGCGAGGAGGGGCTGGTGGCCATCCTCGGGGTGCCGCTGCGGCTCGGCTCCACCTCGATCGGGGTGCTCTACGCGGCGAACCGCTCGGCCCGGCCGTTCGTCCGCGAGGAGGTGGCGCTGCTGGTCTCCCTGGCGGCGCACGCCGCGGTGGCGATCGACACGGCCCGGCTGCTGGCGGAGACCCGCTCGGCGCTGGAGGAGCTGTCGACGGCGAACACCACCATCCGGGCGCACAGCAGCTCGGTGGAGCGGGCCGCCGCGGCGCACGACCGGATGACCGCGCTGGTGCTGCGTGGCGGCGGGGTGGAGGACGTGGCCGCCGCGGTGACCGAGGTGCTGGGCGGCGCGCTGCTGGCGCTGGACGCCGAGGGGCGGCTGCTGGCCCGGGTGGGCGAGATCGACGAGCCGGAACGGGCGGACATCGTGGAGGCGGTGGCCGCGTCGCGTACCGAGGGACGCAGCGTGCGCCGGGGGCCGCTCTGGTACGCCGCGGTGGTCGCCGGCGCGGAGAACCTGGGCGCGCTGGTGCTGCGCCCCGACGACGAGCTGGTCGACGCCGACCAGCGGATCCTGGAGCGGGCGGCGCTGGTGACCGCGCTGCTGCTGCTGTTCCGCCGCACCGTCGCCGAGGCGGAGGGACGGGTTCGCGGCGAGCTGCTCGACGACCTGATCGCCCGGCCGTTGCGCGACGCCGACGCGCTGCGCGACCGGGCCCGCCGGCTCGGGGTGGACCTGGACGCGCCGCACGTGCTGGTGGCGGTCGGCGACGACGCGATCGCCGCCACCGGCTCGGCCCGGCAGCGCGTGCTCTCCTGGGCCACCACGTACGCCTCGACCCGGGGTGGGTTGGCGGCGGCACGCGACGGCCGGGTGGTGCTCATGCTGCCCGGGCGCGACGCCGGCGGCAGCGCCCGCGCGGTGGCCCGGGACCTGTCCCGGGTGACCGGCCGACCGGTGACCGCCGGGGCGAGTGGCCCGTCGACCGGGCCGACGTCGTTGGCCACCACGTTCCGTGAGGCCGACCGGTGCCTCACCGCGCTCGGCGCGCTGGGCCGGGCCGGGCAGGGCGCGAGCACGGCGGAGCTGGGCTTCGTCGGGCTGCTGCTGGGCACGGTCGGCGACCGGGGCGACCAGGACGTGGCCCGGTTCCTCACCACCACTGTCGGGCCGGTGGTCGACTACGACGCCCGGCGCGGCACGGCGCTGGTCAAGACGTTGGAGGCGTACTTCGGGGTGGGCGGCAGCCTGGCCCGTGCCGCTGAGCAGCTGCACGTGCACGTCAACACGGTGACCCAGCGGCTGGAGCGGGTCGGGCAGCTGCTCGGCGCGGACTGGCAGAAGCCGGAGCGGGCGCTGGAGGTGCAGTTGGCGCTGCGGCTGCACCGCCTGCGTACCCCGGCCGGCTGAAGACCCCCGGGCGGACACGGCCGCCCACCGGGGCGACCGCGCCGCACGGGCCGAACGGTCAGCGGGCGCGGACGCCCTCCAGCACGGCGTCGACGACCTGCTCCGGCAGGGTCCGCTCGTCCAGCTCCGGGTTCCACTGCAGCACCCGCTGGATCAGCATCGGCCCGGTGAGCAGCGCCATGGTCACCTCCACGTCCAGGTCGGCCCGGAGCACCCCCTCGCTGATGCCGCGCCGCAGCACCTCGCGCATCAGCTGTCTGCGCGGGGCGATGATGTTCTGGTAGAGCCGGAAGTGGTCCGGGCTGCGGTTCACCTCGGGCACCAGGCAGGGCATGATCTTCTCCGCCCGCGGGTCGATGTTCTTGCCGATCGCCCCGACGAGCAGCACCAGGTCGTCCCGGACGGAGTGCCCCTCGGGCTGCGGCAGGATGCCCTTGAGCCGGCGCAGCGCGTCCAGCAGCAACGCGTCCTTGCCCGCCCAGCGGCGGTAGATGGTGGCCTTGCCGACCCCGGCGCGGGCGGCGATGGCCTCGATCGAGAGCGCCTCGACCGTGCTGCCCTCGGCGAGCAGGTCGAGGGTGGCTTCGATGATCGCCTCGTCGGCGCGGACGCTCCGCGGTCGCCCAGGCGACCGCGGAGCGTCGGCGGCGGGCATCATGTCGGACATTGTCCCCGAACCTATGCCGTCTCGGCCAACTCCGGCTCGGCGACCGGAGTCACCGGGGCGGCGGCGGTGGCTGCCCGGCCCGGCATCCAGCGCAGCACCACCAGAATGCCGAGCGCCGCGACCACCGCGGAGAGCGCGGCGGCCGTGTGCATGGCGGTGACGAAGGCGTCGTTGGCCGCCGCGATCAGGCGCGGCGCCGCCGGCCCGACCTGCGCGGCCGCCGCGTACGCGCCGGAGATCGACTCGTTGGCCGCGTCGCGGGCCTGGGCGGGCAGGCCGCTCAACGCCTCCTCCACGTCGGCGCGGTAGACCGCGGAGAGCACCGAGCCGAGCACCGCCACGCCGAGCGCGCCGGCGACCTGGCGGATCGTGTTGCTCACCGCGGAGCCCACGCCGGCCTTCTCGCGGGGCAGCGCCGACATGATCGACTCAGTGGCCGGCGGCATGATGTTGGCCATCCCGGTGCCCTGGAGGAAGAAGACGACCAGCACGATCCAGATCGGGGTGGACGCGTCGACGAAGGCGAACGCGGCGAGCGCCACCACGGTCAGCGTCAGCCCGACCGTGGCGACCGCCTTGCCGCCGTAGCGGCGGACCATCGCGGCGCTGCGCGGCGCGAAGATCAGCTGGGCGCCGGCGAAGGGCAGGAACAGCAGGCCGGTCTGCAGGGGGCTGTAGCCCCGCACCAGTTGCAGGTAGAACGAGCTGAAGAACATCACGCCCATCGCGGCGAAGAAGACCAGGCCGACGATGGCCACCGGCGCGGCGAAGCGCGGCACCCGGAACAGCCGGACGTCCAGCGACGGGTGGTCGCTGCGCCGCTCGTGCTGCACGAACCAGGTCAGCACCGCCAGGCCGGCCAGGATCGAGCCCCAGGCCACCGGCCGGTCGAAGCCGTGCTCGCCGCCGTCGATGATGCCGTAGGAGAGGGCGACCAGGCCGACCACGGAGAGCAGCACGCCGAGCAGGTCGACCCGACCGGGCCGCGGGTCACGCGACTCGGGCACCAGCAGCGCGACCAGGACCACGCCGGCCACCACCACGGGCACATTGATCAGGAAGACCGAGCCCCACCAGTAGTGCTCCAGCAGGGCGCCGCCGAGGATCGGGCCGATCGCCACCGCGAGGCCGACGGCACCGGCCCAAACGCCGATGGCCTTGCCGCGCTCGCGCGGGTCGAAGACGTTGGAGATGATCGAGAGGGTCACCGGCATGATGGCCGCGCCGCCGACCCCCATCAGCGCGCGGGCCGCGATGAGCTGGGCCGGGCTCTGCGCGTACGCCGAGAGCAGCGACGCCAGCCCGAACAGCACCAGGCCGATCATCAGGAAGCGCTTGCGGCCGGCGCGGTCACCGAGCACCCCGAAGGTGAACAGCAGGCCGGCGAAGACCAGCGTGTAGGAGTTGATGGACCACTCCAGCTCACCCTGGCTGGCGCCGAGGCCGTGCACCGGGTCGGCCAGGGTGCGCAGGGCGACGTTGAGGATGGTGTTGTCCAGGACGACCACGAGAAGGCTGATCACCAGCACCCCCAGGATCGCCCACCTCCTCGCGTGTCCGGTGTTCTCGTGCAGTTCCATGCCCGGTTCTCCCCCCGGTTCACCCGCGGCGCAATACGATACGGGTCAGACTCGTAACTACCGCCAGCCTACGGCTGGCATTTACGATACGGAACCGATCCGTATCGTATGTGGCGGCCGTCACGCCGGGGCGCCGTGGCGAGGAGGCGCCGACGTCAGCGCGGGGTCGGATCGGCCTGGCAGGCGGCGACGGCGGCCGGAAGCGTGTCGAGGTGGCGGGCCGGGGCGCTGAGCGGCTCGATCCAGCCCGGCCCGGCGGCGTACACCCGCAGCAGCGGGAAGTCACGGGCGAAGCGCACCAGCCGGTACGCGTGCCCGGTGACCGGCGTCTGCGACCAGAGCACCACGGTGTGCGGACGGGCCCGGTACACCGCGCTGGTCAGCGCGGCCCAGGGCAGCGCGGGGCCGAGATGCAGGCTCCCGCGGCCCCGCTCGCGCAGCGCGGCGGCGAGCGCGTGCAGGCCCAGGCAGTGCGACTCCTGCTCGACGCCGGCCAGCAGCACCCCGCCGGTGGGCAGCGAGCGGCCCGGCTCGCGACGGAACACGTCCAGTCCGACCCGGATGCCCTCGCTGAGGGCGTGCTCGACCGCGATCTCGGTGGCGGTGTGCCCGGCCAGCCCGGACAGCAGCGGCCGACACACCTGCTCCCAGAGCGCCGGCACCCCCCAGCCGCCGGCCAGTTCCACGACGATCGCGGCGACGCGATTGCCGTCCAGGTCCTCGGCCGCGAGCGAGACGCGCTTGTGCGCGGTCTGGACGGCATCGGCCGGCATCGGATCGGTCAGCACCAGACGTACCCCCGGGTAGGTGTTCTCTACCAGGGGGTTCGCCGGAGCGGCGCGCCGCGGATGCGGCAGCGCGGAAATTACCTGCGGCGGGCCGCCATCCGTCGGGCCAGCGCGGCGGCGCTGCCCCAGACGCCGCGCCGGAACAGCACCACGACCAGGACGAAGATGCCGCCGGTGACCAGGCCGATCGCCTCGAATCCGGAGAACGACAGCCAGTCCTCCAGCCGGACCACGATGCCGGCGCCGAGCACCCCGCCCCAGAGCGTGCCGATCCCGCCGAGCACCACCACGATGACGGCCTTGCCGGAGGTGGTCCAGTGCAGCACGTCCAGCGAGACGAACCGGTGGCCGACCGCGAACAGCCCGCCGCCCAGACCGGCGATGAACCCGGAGAGCACGAAGGCGGTGAGCTTGTAGCGGTGCACCGGGTAGCCGAGCGCCCGGGCCCGGGCCGGATTGTCCCGGATGCCGACCAGCACCCGACCGAACGGCGAGTGCACGATCCGCCAGGCGGCGGCCAGGCCGAGCACCACGATCGGCAGGATGGCGTAGTAGAAGTAGTAATCGTCGGTGAGGTCGGCGCCGAACAGTTCGCGGGGCACCCCCTGCAGGCCGTTCTCACCCCGGGTCACCGAGCGCCACTCGTTGGCCACGTAGTAGACCATCTGCGCGAACGCCAGGGTCACCATGGCGAAGTAGATGCCGGTCCGCTTCACCGCCAGGTAGCCGATCGGCACCGCCAGCACGGCCGCGGCGAGCGCCCCGGCCAGCACGGCGAGCGGAAACGGCAGGCCGAGGTGGATGGCCACCAGCCCGGTGACGTACGCCGAGGTGCCCCAGAAGGCGGCGTGCCCGAAGGACATCAGCCCGGTGAAGCCGAGCAGCAGGTCCACCGCGACGGCGAACAGCGCCCAGCACAGGATGTCCACCGCCACCGCCGGATAGAGCCCGTTGGGCAGCCACACGGCGACGAGCAGCCCGACGGCGAGCAGCGCGTAGCGCACCCAGCCGGGCGCGCGGGCCACGGCGGCCAGCCCGGACGGCGGCGCCGGGCGGGCCGCGTCGGCCGGGGTGTCCACGGTGCTGGTCATGCGGGTGCCTCCTCACGGCCGAACAGCCCGGACGGGCGCCAGAGCAGGACGACGGCCATCACGATGAAGACGATCGTCTGCGACACGATCGGGAAGGCGGACAGGTACGCCTCGCCCCAGGCCTGGATCAGGCCGATGCCGAAGCCGGCGGCCACCGAGCCGAAGATCGAGCCCAGCCCGCCGATCACCACCACCGCGAACACCACGATGATCAGATCGGCGCCCATCAGCGGATTGACCGCCCGCATCGGGGCGGCCAGCACGCCGGCCAGGCCGGCCAGCGCGATGCCGAAGCCGAAGACCGGGGTCACCCAGCGGCCGACGTCGATGCCGAACGCCCGGGTCAGCTCGGGCCGTTCGGTGGCGGCCCGGACCACCATGCCGATCCGGGTCCGGCTGAGCACCCACCACACCGCGACGCAGACGAGCACCGCGAAGCCCAGGATGAACACCCGGTACGTCGGGAAGTCGAACAGCCCGAAGTTCACCGAGCCCTGCAGCCCGGCCGGGGTGGCGTACGGGCTGGACTGCACGCCGTAGCGCAGCTTAACCAGGTCCTGCAGGATCAGCGTGAGCCCGAAGGTGAGCAGGAAGTTGTAGAGCGGGTCGAGCTTGGTGAGCCGGTGGATCACAGCGCGCTCCAGCGCCATGCCGAGCAGGCCCAGCCCCACCGGCATGATCACCAGCGCCGCCCAGAACGGCACGCCCGCCTCGGTGAGCAGCACGTACGCGCCGAACGCGCCGAGCATGTAGAACGCGCCGTGGGCGAAGTTGACCACCCGCAGCATGCCGAAGATGACCGCGAGCCCGAGGGCGAGCAGGGCGTAGAACGCCCCGCTCACCAACCCGTTGAACGTGTTCTGGGCAAATCCACTCATAGCTTGCAGTCCGGCGAGGGCGCGCGGAACGCCTCCGCCGCGGGGATCGTCTTGAGCACCTTGACGTAGTCCCACGGCTCGGCCACCTCGGACTGCGGCTTCACCTGGGCCAGGTACGCGTCGTGCACCACCCGGTGGTCCTCGGCGCGGATCTTGCCGTTGCGCAGGAAGACGTCCTCGACGCTCTTACCCTCCAGGCCCTTGACGACGGTGTCCGCGTCGTCGGTGCCGGCGGCCTGCACCGCCTCCAGGTACTGCGTGGCGGCGGAGTAGTTGGCCGCGTGCGCGAACGTCGGCCGGGTGCCGGTCTCCTTGTTGAACCGGTCGGCGAACTCCCGGTTCTTGGCGTCGAAGTTCCAGTACCAGGCGTCGGTGTAGGTGGTGCCGGCCAGCGCGGCCGGGGTGAGCGAGTGGATGTCGGTGAGGAACATCAGGCCGACGGCCAGACCGACGCCCTTCTCCCGCAGCTTGAACTCGTTGTACTGCTTCACCACGTTGACCAGCTCCGCGCCGGCCTGCATGGTGCCCAGCACGTCCGGCTTCGGGTTCAGCGTCGGCGCCTTGAGCAGGAACGTGGAGAAGTCGCCGCTGGTGTTCGGGAACGGCGCGCCGTCCTTGCCGACGACCTTGCCGCCGGCCGCCGCGATGGCGGTGGAGAAGCTCTTCTCCATGTCCTGACCGAAGGCGTAGTTCGGGTACAGGATGTACCAGTTCTTGCCGATCTGCTCGGTGGTGGTCTTCCCGGTGCCGTTGGCCAGCATGTAGGTGTCGTAGGCGTAGTGGAAGGTGTACTTGTTGCAGCTCTTGCCGGTCAGGTCGGTGGTCGCCGCCCCGATGTTGAAGTAGAGCTTCTTCTTCTCCTTGGCCACGTCGGCCACCTTGAGCGCCGCCGACGAGGTCGGCACGTCCAGGATCAGGTCGACACCCTTGCGGTCGTACATCTCCTGGGCCTTGGAGTTGGCCACGTCCGGCTTGTTCTGGTGGTCGGCGGTCTCCACGGTGATGTCCTTGGTCACCGCCTTGTCGCCGTACTTCGCCTTGAAGTCGGCGATGGCCAGCTCCACGGCCTTGACCGAGTTCTTGCCGGACAACTCCGAGTACGCCCCGGACTGGTCGTTGAGCACGCCCAGCACGATCTTGTCGCCGGTCAGCTTCTCCTCGCCGCCCGACGCCGGTCCGCCGCCGCCACAGCCGGCGACCAGCACCACCGCGGCCGAAGCCGCGGCCACACCCACCGTCCTCCGCATGCCCATCCCTCCACCCCGCGCGGTCGCGCGGGTCGTCGTCGGAAAATTCAGATCCCGAGGTACGCCAGCAGCTCCCGTTCCCGCGAGCGCACCTCCGAGTTATCCATCGCCTCCGCGATGCGTCCCTCGGCCAGCAGGTAGTGCCGGTCGGCGACGCCGGTGGCGAAGTGCAGGTTCTGCTCGACCAGCAGCACGGTCACCCCGTGCTTCTTGGCCTCCCGCAGCAGGTCACCGACCTGCTGCACCAGCAGCGGCGAGAGCCCCTCGGTGGGCTCGTCGCAGAGCAGCAGCCGGGCGCCCATCCGCAGCACCCGAGCCAGGGCGAGCATCTGCTGCTCGCCGCCGGAGAGCATCGTGGCCGCGGAGTCGCGTCGCTCGTACAGGGCGGGGAACGCGTCGTACACCCGCTGCAGCGACCACGGGTCGGGGCCGACCGTGGGCGGCAGGGTGAGGTTCTCGGTGACGGTCAGCGTGGCGTAGCTGCCCCGGTCGTCCGGGACCCAGCCCAGCCCGAGCCGGGCCCGCCGGTGTGCCGGCAGCTTCCCGACGTCGCGTCCGTCCAGTTCGACCGTGCCGCGCTGGCCCGGGTGCAGCCCCATCACGCACCGCAGCAGGGTGGACTTGCCGGCGCCGTTGCGGCCGACCAGGGTGACCACCTCGCCGGCGGCCACGTCGAGGCTGACGTCGCGCAGCACCTGCGCCTCGCCGTACCAGGCGGACAGGTTCTCAATGCGCAGCATCAGCGGCTCCCAGGTAGGCGGTGATCACGCGCTCGTCCGCGCGAACCTGCTCGTACGGGCCCTCGACGAGGACCTTCCCGGCCTGGAGCACGGTGACGGTGTCGGCGAGCCGGCCGACCACGCTCATGTTGTGCTCGACCATCACCACGGTCCGGCCGGTACGGACCCGGGCGATCAGCTCCACGGTCCGGTCCACGTCTTCGAGGCCCATCCCGGCGGTCGGCTCGTCCAGCAGCAGCACCTTCGGATCGAGCGCCAGAGCGATGGCCAGCTCCAAGGCCCGCTTGCGCCCGTACGCCAGCGCCTCGGCCGGAGCCTCGGCCAGCTCGGTCAGCCCGACCATGGCCAACAGCTCGTCGGCCCGGTCGGTGTAGCGGCGCATCAGCTTCGCCGAGCGCCAGAACCGCCAGCCCAGCCCGCTGGAGGACTGCAACGCCAGCTCGACGTGCTCGCGGGCGGAGAGTTGCGGAAAGAGGCTGGTGATCTGGAACGAGCGGGCCACGCCGAGCCGGGCCACCTGCTCCGGCGGCAGGCCGGTGACGTCCCGGCCCGCCAGCTCGATCCGCCCGCCGCTCGGCTTCAGGAAGCCGGTGAGCAGGTTGAACAGGGTGGTCTTGCCGGCGCCGTTCGGGCCGACCAGCGCGTGCACGCTCTCCGGCGCGACGTCGAGGTCGACGCCGTCCACGGCGCGGAAGCCCCGGAAGTCGCGGGTCAGCCCACGGGCCGACAGGAGCGCTTGCCCGGCCATCGCCTCATCCTCCGCAGGTTCACGGCGACGGTCAGATCGGTGACCGTGGTCACAGGGCCGTCGCGTGGAGGAAACCTACGGCCGGCCGCGCGGGTCGAGCCATGTCGATCGGCTCCATATTCGCCCGGCCCGGGACGTGTGTGGACGCCATCCCGCGTCCCGCCGGGGACCCGTCGTGTCGCCGTGCACCGGACCGGCCACACCGTGCCACCCCCGCGCCATGTGGCCGGCCCACCGTCACCGCTGGGGCCGGCTTGACCGGGCCGCCTAGGTTGATGATCCACACAGCCCAGCGAAAGGTCCGATCCCATGCCCTTCGGCTTCACCCTGGCGATCATCCTGGCGGTGGCGCTGGTGGTATGCGCCGTCCTGGCACTCATCGTCCCGGCCAGGGCGGCGAAGCGGACCGCCACCCTCACGGCGCTCGGCTGCCTCGTCGGCGCGCTGCTGATCGGAGTCGCCTCCAGCGCCCACTCCGTGCCCATCCGCTCGGTCGGCATCGTCACGAGCTTCGGCAAGCCCACCGGCGAGGTCACCGGCTCCGGTCTCAAGTGGGTCGCCCCCTGGCAGAAGGTCGGCGAGTGGGACGCCGGCCGGCAGAAGTACGACCACATCGGCGGCGACAACTGCGTACGGGTGCGGACCGGCACGCTCGCCGACGCCTGCGTCGAGGTTCTGGTGGAGTGGCAGGTCAAGCCGGAGAACGCGCCGAAGCAGTTCATGGACTACAAGGGCGACTTCGGCAGCTTCCGGGGTCAGCGGGTGGGTGTGCAGCTCGACAGCGCCGTCAACGACGCCTTCGCCGCGTACAACCCGCTGGAGAAGATCGACGCGAAGACCGGCGACCTGAACGTCGACCTGAAGCCGTTCGCCGACACCATCAAGGCCAGCGCGGAGACCCGGCTCGCCGCCGACATCGACGTCCTGTCGGTGACGATCACCCGCGTGAACCACGACGAGAAGACCGAGACCAACATCCGGGCCTTCCAGGACAAGCTCGCGCAGACCCGCAACCTGGAACAGGACCGGAAGAACGCCGAGATCTCCAAGCAGATCACCGAGACCAACGCGAAGGTCGACAAGGTGACCCGCTGCCTGGAGATCGCCGAGAAGAACGGCGCCAACCCGGGGCTCTGCATCAACCCGGGCATCGTCACCGGCAAGTGACGGGAAGCCGGCCCGCCCGTAGCGGGCGGGCCGGCTCCCGCCGCACCGCCCGACACCTCCGCAGCCTTGTTGCACAAGATTTGCAATAATGCCGGCGATGATCGACGAATCGAACACCCCGGCGCTCCTCGGTACCGCGCGAACGTCTCCGACACATACCCGCAGTGCCCAGATCACCCTGCCCGAACTGGTCATGGCGTGGGGGCAGGGCTGGGCCGTCTCCCGTGGTGTGCCCGTTCCCGTCGACGTCCCGGGTGGCTTCCGAGCCGATGTGGACATACCCGGCCACCGGGTCCGGTACGTGCTGCACACCTGGGACACCGACCAGCTCGAGGCCCTCGCCCGGCAGGTCACCACACCCGGAACCTGGATCAAAGTCAGCGGTAGCGCCGCCGATCTGTGTGGTGCTCTGTCCGCAAGCTGGACCATGGAGAGCAGCGGCTACCTGATGACCGCCCCGTTCACCGCGGGCTCCGCCGACGCCCCCGGGCCCTACGAGACCCGAGTTAGGACAGACGGCGAGGTCGTCGTCGCGACAGTCGTTGACGCTACCGGCGCCCCGGCGGCCTCCGGACGCCTGGCACCTGCCGGCGAGTGCGGTGTCATCGACCAGGTGGAAACCTCGCCGAAGCACCGGCGCCGAGGCCTGGGCACCACCGTCATGCGGGCACTGAGCGACCATGCCGCGCGCAACGAGCTGGGTACCGGCATCCTCGTCGCGACCGAGGACGGGCGCCGCCTCTACCGCGCCCTCGGCTGGACGGTGCGATCCGAGATCGCGGTGGCGTACGTCCGCGAAGACTGACATGCCATGCGCCGAGCCAGTGGCGCGTCACTGAGAGGCGTGTACCGGCAGACGGCGTCGCTCCCGCCAGTTGACGCACTTTCATGCCGATGACAGTGCGTCCGCCTGTGGCGGGCATCGCCGACATGGTGCAGCCTCAGAGCGCCATCGTGGCATCGATGGTCGAGGATCCGGCTACCGGCGATTGGGCATCCGGTGATGCCGCTGATCGCGCGTTGGACAGCGTCGATCCCTGGTTGTCGTTACTCAACTTCCGTGTCATGTTGACCGCGCTGTGACGGCAGGCGTCGAGGTTGGATCGCAATGGTCCGGCGTGACAAGAAAATAGCCCAGGCATCACGGGGGATGACGATGACCGACCGCAGGAGCACGGGCGGAGAGCACGAGCGCGGGGCGACGCCACAGGGTCGCACCAGCGTCGGCGCAACCGTCGCACTCGCGCTGTTGGCGATCCCGCTACTGCCGATCATGTGCCTGTCGGGCCTTGAACTTGTCGTGTCCATGGCTCCGTCCGAGGCCTGCGCGCCCCCGTTCGTGCAGGATAAGTCGGACTGCGGGCCCGAGCCATTGGCCGTGCTTCCGACCGCGTTGCTGGCGGGCGGCTACGCCACGGTGGCCGCTGTCGTGGCCTTCAGGGCTAGCCTGCCGCCCTGGATGCGGATCCTCGCCTTATCCGTGGCGCCGTTGGCCGCCGCTCCACTTCTCTGGGCGCTGTTCGTCTATCGCCCCTACTGACTGCTGTCGATGACAGTGCACCGGGTAGTGCGAGCGTAGCGGCGGTTCAGTCGTCGAATTCGAAGCCACTGGTCTGGGCGAACTCCATGAGCTGCCGCAGACGATTCCCGTCGACCGCGACCGCACGGAGCAGGACAGCTAAATCTTCGAGCGCCCGGCGGTCGTTGCTGGTGGCGTAGAAGGCGCCGCCCTCTGGATCCGGCAGGAAGCGGCCTTCAAGGGTGGGGGCCTCGGTCGTGACGAGCAGTTCGACGATCCCTTCCCAGAAGTAACCGTTGGGCTCGTGGCCAAGCTCGGAGATCATGTCATCCACGTCGGTGGTCCCTGCCTCCAACGACAAGGAGTACTCACCCGGCGCGATCTCTGCTACCTCTACGAGATCCATCCGCGGATCTTGGCAGGCCGGTCCGAGGAGCACAAGGCAGCTGACGAGACTCGACCGGTCGAAACGACACGCGGGCAAATCACCCATGCCGCTGGTCGCGCCGCTGCAACGTCCAACTCTGCCGATGTGCGGACGCTGTGGCTTACAGATTCACGCGGCTCGTGGCCGGCGGTCCGGCGACTCCAAGGCCCTTCGCTGTACCGCCGCTGACAGAGCGGGTGGCTTTGTCGACTCGGTGTATGAAGGGTTTCGTCAGCCGACAGCGCCCAGGTGGCGTAAGGCGCGGGCGGTGGGGGTGCCGTGGTCGGCGGTGATGAAGACGACTTGCTGGTCGTCGGGGATGGTGAGCACGTCGCAGTTGAGGCGCAGCGGGCCGAGCTGTGGATGGGTGATGGTCTTGATCCGGTGGCTAGGGGCTCGTACCGGGTTGGTGTTCCAGATCTCGGTGAACTCGGTGCTGGCGGCGCGCAGTCCGGTCAGGAGGCGGGCGAGGCGCTCGTCGCGGGGGTAACGGTCGGCGGCGGCGCGCAGCCGCGCCACCGCGATGTGACCGAATTCTTCGGCGCTGGAGCTTTCGTAGCTGTCGAGGCCCAGGAACCGTCGGCGGGCCAGGTTGGGCTCCTGCCTGAGGTTACCCAGCAGGGCGTCGGCGAGCGGATTGAAGGCGATCACGTCGTAGCTGGCGTCGGTGACGACGGCCGCCGCCTCGGGGATGCGGCGCAGCAGGTTGACCATATGCGGGCGGACCTGGCGTACCGGCCCGACGGGTGGTGCCGGAGTCGCCCCGGCCAGCCGGAACAGATGGATCCGCTCGGCTGGGGAGACCCGCAGCGCGTCGGCGAGGGAGTCCAGAATCCGCGGCGACGGATGGGGGCCCCGGGCCTGTTCGAGTCGGGCGTAGTAGTCGACGGACATGTGGGCCAGCTGGGCGACTTCCTCACGGCGCAGGCCGGGGGTACGACGGCGCGGACCGGCGGGCAGGCCGACATCGGCGGGGCGTAGGTCTTCCCGCCGCTGCCGAAGGAACCACGCCAACTCCTGTCCCGCCATGATCCACCCCCCTCCAGAGCCAGGTATCGGTTATCCCTGGATCGGCTCGGTCGCCGCCGGCATCGTTGCAGCATGAACACCATGAACGATTCCACGGCACTGGTCACCGGCGCCAACCAAGGCATCGGCAAGGAAATCGCGCGGCAGCTCGCGGCCGCCGGGCTGATCGTCTACCTCGGCTCTCGCGACCCGGAGCGGGGACAGCGGGCTGTCGACGAGATCGGTGGCAACGCTCGACTACTCACCCTCGACGTCACCGACGGCCAGAGCGTCGCCGACGCCGCCCGTCAAGTCGAAAACCTGGACATCCTGGTCAACAACGCCGGCATTTCGGTCGACCTGAACCCGGTGACCGAGACCGACGTTGACGCCTTCCGCCGCACCTACGAAACGAACGTGTTCGGGGTCGTGGCGGTCACCAACGCTTTCCTGCCCGCGTTGCGCCGCTCCGCCCGGCCCCGGATCGTGAACCTCTCCAGCGGCACCGGATCACTGGGCTGGAGTACCGGCCCGCAGCCGCAGTTCCCCGCGACGGGCTCACTCGCCGCATACCGATCGTCCAAGACCGCACTGAACGCGCTGACAGTCTTCTACGCCCAGGCGCTCGCCGGCGACGGCTTCAAGGTGAACGCCCTCGCGCCCGGGCTACGCAAAACCAATCTCAACGTGACCGCCGCCGCCAGCGGCGGAGACCCGGCCGAAGCCGCAGCTGGCGCGGTCCAACTGGCACTGCTGCCCGACGACGGCCCCACCGGCGAATTCCTCTCCTGGGACGGAACCCGCGTGCCGTGGTGATCACCACTCGCGCAACCTGCTCAACCTCGGCGTCATCGCATCCGAGTCAGCGCTGCGCCTGCCTCGCTAATCGAGACACACGCTTCTGCCGCTGACCGCGCTCCTGCCGATGAGCGCACCCGATCCTGCCGGTGCTGATCCGGCCAGCTAACCCGTGGGCGTGCAGCCGGGCAGGATCCCGCTGAGCGGGCCGACCCACTGCTCGTCGGTGGACGCGGGCCGAGGTCGAGGTGGCAGCGGACGGTGGATGCCGACTCTGGTCACCCCAAGAGCTCGAAGGGGCATTGAGGTCGGTGGCGGAGTGGGTCGCCGGCGGGCGTCGCTGGCATCGCCGGGTGTGGGCAGACGCTGGGCTCGCAGCACGGCGTCGTGGGTGTGCTGGGTGTCCGCAGGCGCGCGAGCGGCTCTTGGTCGGATTTGTTGACCAGGGGTCCAGTCGTCGTCGAGGAGATATCGCTGGGCTGGTGATAGTCGAAGGGATCGAACCCCTGCTCGGGCGTGGGGTTAGGTCAGCCAGATGGTGGCTGGCGAAGAGTCCCTTGCTGCGGAGCGGCCGAGAGCTACGGCAGATCGGCGACCACAACCATCCGATTGTGGTCGATGCTCAGCGGGCGACCATCCTCGCCGTACCCAGAACGTCGACGAATCCGGCCGCAACGCACCAGTCCCGCAGTTCAGGGAAGGCGAACAACCGTTTGACGAACGCGAGCGTGCGGGCGTTGCCGTCGCGGACCACTGTGCGTTCCACTTCGATGCGCCCGGTCACCGGATCAAGGTGGTGACGGTCGACGAGCATGTCGCTGTTGTCGCGGGTCGCGGTGATCCGGGATGCGGTGTACGACATGAGAAACTTCGCCAGATTGTCAAGGTCCATGGCTAAACGCCCACCGGGCCGTAGGACTCCGGCGATCTCCGCCAATACGGCTCGGTTGGTGAGATCGTCGAAGTATCCGAACGCGGTTGTCCAGTTGACCACCCGATCGAACCTGCTTGACCATGTCAGGTCTCGCATGTCGCCGCAGACGTACTCGACGTCGGCGGCCATGGCCGCCGCGTCGGCTCGAGCGCGCTCCAGGAACACCGCCGACGAGTCCAGGCCGGTGACTCGGCAACCTCGAGCGGCCAAGGCGTTCGCCAGCACGCCGTGACCACAGGCCAGATCGAGCACCGACATGCCGGGTTCCAGGTCCAGCAACCGCCAGACGAGATCGGCGGCGGCCGACCGACCGGGATACGCCGTACCCACGACGGGCCCGTGCGTCGGTGCGTCGGCCCCGGACGCGGCGAAGAAGTGCAGATAGTCCTCGTCGTACATCGCTGTCGCATCGAAAAGATCCGCCGCCACGGCGCAACCGTACGGACCGGCTCTCGTACGGGGCAAGGGGATTGACCGGCAGGCCGTCTCCTGTCTGGCCGACCGCCTCGACCCGGACTTCGAGGCGGCTCACCGACCAGGACCACCGGTCAGCGTCGGCCGCTGGCCAGGGCGACGAGGAACTGGCCGCCGCCTGCGTCGACGCTTGCGGTCACCGGCAGCCCGGGTACCAGCCGGGAGAACCGGTCAACCAGCCAGTCCGCCGCCTCCTGGGCGTCCTTCCTGCTCGGACAGCGGGCGACCAGCTCGCGGCCACCCTTGCGCTCGAGTCGCTCGGCAACGGTGATCAGCGGCGCGGGCTCCACCACGTGCAGACGGTCCGGCCAGGCGATGACCACCTTGACCGCGCCCTTGCGGGTGTTGCAGGCGCGGTGCGCGAGTCGCTCGGTGACCTTGGCCTTCCGGTCGGCGGTACGGCTGTCGACGCTGGGGCCACGCGGGTCGTTCACCGACATGTCGGCGTCGACCGGCTCGTCGCACACCCAGCATTGCCAGCCGTCACGCCTCGCGACGTCATCCAGGAGACTCATCCGAGCAAACTAGCCTGTCAGCCTCCCGGCCGACGACAGCCCCGGCCGCCCTTCGAGCTTTCAGACGAGGTCACCGCGAGCCGCCCGCCGGGAGGATGCAGCGCCGGGTTTTCCCGCTCAGTCCGGGGCGACCACCCAGCGGGCGCCCTCGCCGCGGGCCAGTCGGTCGAACGCGGCCGGCGCCTCGTCGAGGGTGACCACCCCGCTGACCAGCGGCGCCAGGTCCAGCGTGCCGTCGAGGGCGGCCTCGGCCAGCTCGGGCACCTCCCGGTCGGGGTCGGAGGAGCCGTACACCGAGGAGCGCAGCGTACGGGCGGAGTGGAAGATGTCCAGTGCGCCGATGCTGACCATGTCGTCCTTGGCGCCCATGCCGACCACGGTCACCGCTCCCCCGCGCCGGGTCAGCCGCCAGGCCGCCCGGATGGTGGCGGCGCGGCCGACGCACTCGAAGGCGTGGTCGGCGCCCCGGCCCTCGGTGCGCGCCCGTACCTCCTTGGAGAGCCGGTCGTCGGAGAGCAGGAAGTCGGTGGCGCCGGCGGCGAGCGCCAGGTCCCGCTTCGCCTCGGCGACGTCGACGGCGAGGATCGTCGTGGCGCCGGCCCGGCGGGCGGCGGTGAGCACGGCGAGCCCGACCCCGCCGAGGCCGATCACCGCGACGGACTCGCCGGGAGCGACGCGGGCGGTGTTGCGGACCGCGCCAGTGCCGGTGAGCACCGCGCAGCCCAGCAGGGCGGCCTGCTCCGGGGGTAGCCCGGCGGGGACCGGTATGACGGCGCTCTCGGGCACCACCACCGCCTCGGCGAGCGCGCCGAGGCCGAGGGTGAGGTGCAGCGGGGTGCCATCGTCGGTCTTGCCGCGCGCCACGGTCGGCGCGGTGGTGGCGGCGCACAGCCACGGCTCGCCGTGCCGGCACCACCAGCAGGCCCGGCAGGCCGGCGCCCAGTTGAGCACCACCGGGGTGCCGACCGGCAACCGGCAACCCGCGCCGGTCTCGGCCACCACCCCGGTCGCCTCGTGCCCGAGCACCAGCGGGAACCGCGCGGCGAGGGTGCCGTTCACCATGGACAGGTCGGAATGGCAGACACCGGCGGCCCGGATCGTCACCCGCAGCTCGCCGGGGCCGGGCGCGGGCAGGCGTACCCGCTCGACCCGCAGGTCGGCGCCGGACGCGCGCGCGACCAGCGCGCGGACGGTGACCGGCGCGGCGGGGGCTGGCTCGCTCATCGCTGGATCGCCTTGAGCTCGCAGAACTCGGCGATTCCGTGTACGCCCAGCTCCCGGCCGAGGCCGGACTGCTTGTAGCCGCCGAACGGGGCGAGCGGGTTGAACGGCGCGCCGTTGATGTCCACCGCGCCGGTGCGCAGCCGTCGGGCCACCGCGAGGGCCGCGTCGGTGTCGGCGGACCAGACCGCGCCGGCCAGGCCGTAGCGGGAATTGTTGGCGATGGCGACCGCCTCGTCGGTGTCGGCGAACGGGATGACGGCGAGCACCGGGCCGAAGACCTCCTCCTGCGCGAGGGCGCTGTCGGGTCGCACGTCGGCGAAGACGGTCGGGGCGACGAAATGGCCGCGCGCTGGCACCGGGGTGTCCGGGCCGCCGACGACCAGCCGGGCGCCGTCGGCGAGGGCCCGCTCGACGTGGCCGCGGACCCGCTCGGCCTGGGCGGCGGACACCAGCGGGCCGAGCCGGGTGGCCGGGTCGAGGGGGTCGCCGAGGCGGTAGCCGGCCACCGCCGTGGCGACCAGGTCGAGCGCCTCGTCGTACCGGTCACGGTGCACCAGCATCCGGGTCCAGGCGGTGCAGGTCTGGCCGGAGTTGAGCAGGGCGTTGCCGACGCCGACCTTGACCGCGGCACCCAGGTCGGCGTCGGCGAGGATCAGGTTGGCGGACTTGCCGCCGAGCTCCAGCGCGACCCGGGCGATCCGGTCGGCGGCGAGGTGCGCGATCCGTCGGCCCGTGGCCGTGGAGCCGGTGAAGGAGACCAGGTCGACGTCGGGGTGCGCGGCGAGTGACGCGCCGGCCACCGCGCCCGTGCCGGGCACCAGGTTGAGCACCCCCGGCGGCAGGCCGGCCTCGGTGACCGCGTCGAAGAGCAGGTACGCGGTCAGCGGGGTCAGCTCGCTGGGCTTGAGCACCACCGTGCAGCCGGCCGCCAGCGCGGGGGCGAGCTTCGCCACCACCTGGTGCAGCGGATAGTTCCACGGGGTGATCGCGCCGACCACGCCGACGGGCTCGCGGACGACGAGGGAGTTGCCGATGATCTCCTCGGCCGGCGGCTGGGCGGCCAGCGCCACGTGGTCGCGCAGCACGGTCAGCGGCAGCCCGGTCTGCACCCGGGTCGCGAGCTTCAGCGGGGCGCCCAGCTCCAGGGCGATGGTGCGGGCCACCTCGTCGGCGCGGGCGGCGAGCGCGGTGTGCAGCCGGTCGAGGTGTGCGGCGCGCTCGGCGGGGGCGGTGGCCGCCCAGCCGGGGAAGGCGGCGCGGGCGGCGGCGACGGCCCGGTAGACGTCTGCCGGGGTGCCGGCCGGCACCTGCCCGATGATCTCCCCGGTGGTCGGGCTCTCCACCGGGATCACGTCGCCGTCGGAGGGCTCGGTCCACCCGCCGGCGAGGTGCAGGTGGCGCCGGACGCGCAGCGCGGCGGGCAGCAGCTCGGTCGGCGGGGCGGCGGCGTCCATGTCGTCCCTTCGGGGGTGAGCGGAAACTAGCGCTGGGAGTTTCGACGCTACCCGGTGGGTGCGACCGGGGCGAGTGGGCCGACGCTGCGTTCGTACTCGGCGGCCAGGCCGTGCAGGAGGGCGTCCAGGCCGAGGGCGAAGGCGCCCTCGTCCACGCTCTGCTGGTGCTCGGCGAGCCGGTGGGCCTGGCGCAGGTGCGGATAGTGGGCGGCGTAGAGCTCGGGGTCCTCGACGAAACCGCGGGCGAACGAGCCGAGCGCCGACCCGGCGACGAAGTAGCGCAGCGCCGCCCCGATGTGGGTGGCCCGCGCCGGCGGCCAGCCGGCCCGGACCAGCCCGCCGTAGACGGCGTCGGCCATGGCGAGGGCGGCCGGCCGGCGGCGCGGGCCCTGGGCCAGCCACGGCACGATGTTCGGATGCGCGGTGAGCGCCCGGCGGTAGGACCAGGCCCAGGCGTGCAGCGCGGCCCACCAGTCCCGCCCGGCGAAGGCGCTGGTGTCCACGGTGGCGGTGACGGCGTCGGCCACCGCGTCGAGGATCTCGTCCTTGGTGGCGAAGTGGTTGTAGAGCGAAGGCCCCTGCACCCCCAGTTCGGTGGCGAGGCGGCGGGTGGAGAGCGCCGAAAGCCCCTCGGCGTCGATCACCGCCGTGGCGGCGTCGACGATGCGCTGCCGGCTCAGCCGGGGCTCGCGGGGTCGGGGCACGGTGCTCCTCGCGGGTCTGGACGCGGCGAAACTTGCGCCGCTAGTTTAAGGGGCAGCGCCGACGCCAGGAGGACCACCGTGGACTTTTCGCTGACCGACGAGGAGCGGGCGGTCCGCGACACCGTCCGCTCCTTCATCACCCGCGAGGTGCTGCCGCTGGAGCAGGAGGTGCTGCGCCGCGAGCGGGCCCACCAGCCGGGCCTGGACCACTCCGAGCTGCGCGAGCTGCAACTCAAGGCGCGCAAGTTCGGCTTCTGGGGCCTGGCCACCCCGGAGGAGTACGGCGGCATGAACCTGCCGGCCGTGCTCCAGTCGCTGATCTGGACCGAGCTGGGCCGCAGCTTCGTGCCGTTCCGCTTCGGCGGGGAGGCGGACAACATCCTCTTCCACGCCACCGAGGAGCAGAAGCGGGAGTTCCTGATCCCGACCATCGAGGGCGAGCGGCGATCCTGCTTCGCGATCACCGAGCCGGGCGCCGGCTCGGACGCGGCGAACATCCGGCTGTCCGCGCGCCGCGACGGCGACGACTGGATCCTCGACGGCGAGAAGACCTTCATCACCGGCGGCAACGACGCCGACTTCGCCATCGTGGTGGCGGTGACCGACCGGGAGAAGGGCGCCCGCAACGGCGGGGCGACCGCGTTCCTGGTGGACCGGGCGATGGGCTGGCGCTCGGAGTTCATCCAGACCATGGGCGAGGGCGGGCCCGCGTCGCTGATCTTCGACGGCGTACGGGTGCCGCACCGCAACATCCTCGGCGAGATCGGGCAGGGCTTCGCGCTGGGCATGGAGTGGATCGGCAAGGGCCGCTACACCATCCCGTCGCACGCCATCGGCATCGCCGAGCGGGCGTTGCAGATGGCCATCGACCACGCCAACACCCGCGAGACCTTCGGCACGAAGATCGGCGCCAACCAGGCCATCCAGTGGATGATCGCCGACTCGGAGACCGAGCTGGAGGCGGCCCGCTGGCTGGTCCTGAAGTCGGCGTGGACGGTCGACCAGGGCATGGACCCGCGGCACGCCTCCTCGATGGGCAAGCTCTACGGCGCGGGCATGGTCAACCGGGTCGTGGACCGGGTGCTCCAGATCCACGGTGGCATGGGCTACACCCGGGAGTTGCCGATCGAGCGCTGGTACCGGCAGGTGCGGCTCTACCGGATCTTCGAGGGCACCGACGAGATGCAGCGACTGATCATCGCGCGGGACCTGCTGCGCGGGTACACGAAGATCGGCGGCCATCTCGCCTGAGCCGACGCGCCCCGCACGGCCCTCGGGTTGCGGCGCGCCGGTCCAATGGTCGCTGGCTCCTGCCCGATCGGCCAGGTCGAATCGTCGTCCTTTCGGCGAGCCCACGGCCGAAGAACAGTGACCGGTAAACGACTGAGACATCGGTCACCATGCCGCTCGGTGACCTCTGGGCAAGCCCTTGAGCAGTGGTTTTACGGCAGGGAAGTCAACCGCCCGACAGATCGGAACGGACGGCACGGCTGACCGGAAATTCACTGTCAGCTAGCCGTCCGCCAATTCGCTTTCGCCGAAGCAACGCCATGCCGCTCACTGTTGACATCCATTCGAACGAAACGGAGTCAACCGTGTCCACCACCAGTCAGACCGGGCAGGCGATCGTCCTCGGCGGCAGCATCGGCGGCCTGCTCGCCGCGCGGGTGCTCAGCGAGTCGTACGCCAAGGTGACCGTCTTCGATCGCGACGACCTGCCGGCGGAGGCCGCCGACCGCAAGGGTGTGCCGCAGAGCGGGCACTCGCACGGTCTGCTCGCGCGGGGCCGCCAGGTCCTGGAGGAGCTCTTCCCCGGCCTGACCGACGACCTGACCGCCCAGGGCGCCGTCGCCATCGACATCCAGCGGGACTGCCTCTGGGTCAACGACGGCCACCGGATCCCGCGGGTCACCTCCGGGCTGGAGGGGCTCTGCGTCAGCCGGCGCGCCCTGGAGGCGTACGTCCGGGACCTGGTCCGGGCACTGCCCAACGTGGAGCTGCGCGACCGGTGCGAGGCGCTGGGTCTGCTCGCCGACACCGACGGCGAGACGGTCACCGGCGCGCGGATCCTGCCCCGGGGCGGCCCGGAGGAGCGCCACGACGCCGACCTGGTCGTGGACGCGACCGGCCGCGGCAACCGCGGCCCCACCTGGCTCGCCGAACTGGGCTACCAGCCGCCCGTCGAGGACCGGGTGGACCCCCGCACGGTGTACGTCTCGCGCGACTACCGCCGTACCGCCGGCGAGACCAACTGGTCCGCGTTCATCAGCAGCCCGTCGCCGGCCGGGCCGTACGGCGGGGTGGCCATCGCGGCGGAGGGCGACCGGTGGATGGTCACCCTGCTCGGCGTCGGCCCGGACCAGGCCCCGCCGACGGACCCGGAGGGTTACCTCGCGTTCGCCGGCCGGCTGCCCGCCCCGGAGCTGCACGCGCTGCTGAGCCGGGCGGAGCCGCTCGGCCCGCCCCGGCGGATGCGGCTGCCCACCAGCGTGCGCCGCCGCTACGAGCACCTCGCCCGCCTGCCGGAGGGCTTCATCGCCGTCGCCGACGCGATGTGCAGCTTCAACCCGGCCTACGGGCAGGGCATGACGGTGGCCGCGGTGGAGGCCATGGTGCTGCGCGACTGCCTGCGGGAGGGCCGGCGGGAGCTGCCCCGCCGCTTCTTCGCGGGTGCGGCGAAGGTGGTGGACGTGCCGTGGGACATGGCCGTCGGCGCCGACCTGCGCCACCCCACGATCGTCGGGCCGCGCAGCCGCCGGACCCGCTTCCTCAACGGGTACGTCACCCGGCTGCACGCCGCCGCGGCGCGGCACCCCGCCGTCGGGCGCCGCTTCCTGAGCGTCGCGAACCTGATGACGCCGCCGCCCGGGCTCTTCGCGCCGGGGATCGTCGCCCGGGTGCTCTGGTCCGGCCGGCACGGCACGCCTCAGATGGGCCGCCCCGAGCCGATCGCGCGGGTCGAGGAGCCGGCGGCTCGGGTCGAGGAGTTGGCTGCCCGGTGAGCCGGGCGCCCGGGTGGGCGACGGGTGTCCGTCGCCCACCCGGCCAACCGCGCGGGCTCAGCCGGTGAGCGCCGTCAGGGCGGCGTCCACGTCGGCGTCGGTGGAGTAGACGTGGAAGGAGGCCCGGACCCGGCCGGCGCGCACCGCCGCCCGGATACCGGCCCGCTCCAGCCGCTGCTCGGCGTCGGGCACGTCGACGGCGACGATAGCGCTCGCCCCCGGCGGCCGGCCCAGCCCGACCAGGAACCGGTTGGCCAGGGCCACGTCGTGCGCCCGGATCGCCGGCACGCCGATCTCGGCGACCAGCTCCAGGGCGGGTGCCGCGCCGACCCAGCTGAACCAGGCCGGCGAGATGTCGAACCGGCGGGCATCGTCGGCCAGCCGCAGCGGCGGGCCGTAGTAGGAGGCGTGCGGGTCGGCGCCCGCGTACCAGCCGGCCGCGTCCGGGCGCAGCCGCTCGCGCAGCTCCGGCGCCAGGTAGGCGTACGCGCAGCCGCGCGGGCCCATCAGCCACTTGTACCCGGCCACCACCACCACGTCGGCCCGGCTCCCGTCGAGCGGCAGCCAACCGCACGCCTGGGTCGCGTCCACCGCCACCAGCGCACCGTGCGCCCGGGCCGCGGCCACGATCTCGTCGTACGCGGCGACCGCGCCGTCGGCGGACTGCACCAGGCTGAACGCGACAAGGTCGGTGTCGGCGTCGATCGCGTCGACCAGCCCGGCCAGCGGCACCGTGCGGACCCGGACCCCGCGCTGCTCCTGAACCAGCCAGGGAAACAGGTTCGAGGTGAACTCGACCTCGGGGACCACCACGGTCGCGCCCGCCGGGAGAGCCGCCGCCACCGGTGCGAGGAGCTGGGACACGGTCGCGCCGACCGCCACGTCCCCGGCCGGTACGCCGACCAGACCGGCGAACGCGGCCCTCGCGCGCTCCACGGACCGCCCCCAGCCCTCCCACGAACTGCTCCCGGTCCGCCAGTCGGCCAGCGCCTCCTGCAATACCGTCCAGGCCGGCTCGGGCGGCAAGCCGTAGGAGGCGGTGTTCAACCAGCCGGGCTCCGGCTTCCACAACTGCTGTGCCTGCTCGATGTCCACGCCACCGACGCTAGGCGGGGCGGCGCCCGACGGGCACGGCCAATCGGCGACCGGCGGCCTGCGGCGCGCACCGCTGGGTGCCCGTGCGGCGGTCAGCCGAGCCAGCGGCCGTCGCGCATGAGGACGCGTCCCCGCAACTCGTTCGCCTCCCGCCAGGCCTGGATGCGTCGCGGCCGGATCAGGAAGTACTGGTAGGGCTCGTCGAGCTCGCTCGGGTCGAAACCGGTCCTGGTCGCGAGGGCGGCGACCGCCGCCGGACCGAGGTCGGCGATGTCCACCGCCTCGGCCGTGCCGTCGACGACGACCACGTCTCGCGTCGGCCCCAGGCTCAGTCGCACCCGGCCGTCCCTGAGCAGGTTGCGGCCGGTGACCGAGGTACGCGGCGTCGAGATGAGGAACGCGGTGCCGTCCCAGAGGTACGAGAGCGGAATGAGGTGGACCCCGTCCGGCGAGCCCGACGTGGCGACCCAGAGATCGATGTCGCTCGCCAGCCTCGCGCGGGTGTCCCGCAGCCTCTCCTCGAGCCCCCGCGGCGGCGCGATCGTCATGCTTCCTCCAGTCATGTCGTGCGAAGCCCGGCCTCGGCAGGGCCCACCCTGAGATCACCGCGACGCAGCAACGCCATCGCCCGCTCGGTACGCCGCGCCAGTAGGTACGCGTACGGAGACATGCCGTAGGCCAACCGGAACCGAGCGCTCAGGTGCCCGGCCGACATGTTGGCGCCCCGGGCGAGCGCCTCGACGTCCAGCGGCCGTGCGTACTCCCGGTCGATCCGGTCGCGCACACGGCGCAGCCGCGCGAATTCGTTGAGGCGCTGCGCCGCGGCCAGCGCGCGCCCCCATGAGGGGTGACACATGGAAATGTCCTCTCGTCGACCGTACGGCTCAGCGGAACTGCGGATGCGGGCCAGGTTGCCCGCGGGGTCACGGGAGGCATGACCGGGCTGATCGCCGATGTCCGTGACGATCAGGCTAGGCGCGGCTCGCTGATCCGGCTTCTCGATTCCTGACCGGTCCGAACGATGTCAGGGCTGCCCGAGGACGCTCGCCGGTCCGGTGGCGGGGCGGCGCCGGAACAGGCCGAGCCGCAGCGCCCGGAGCAGGATGCCGGGCTGGCTCAGCGCCGCCGGGTGGTCGAGCATGGTGGTGACCCGGCCCAGTCGGGCGCTGAGCACCGGATCGGTCAGCGAGGTCCGGAAGAGCAGGTCACCGAACCACTTGGTGACCCGGTAACCGGGCGGGTAGGGCCCGTCGACGTGGGGAAGCTCGATGTCGGCGGAGGTGGAGATCTGCCAGGCGGCATCGACGACCACCCGGGCCCGTTCGAAGTAGGCCCGCGCCGGCTCCGCGTGCGGCTTCGGGTGCGAGCGCAGGTACGCCGACAGGCAGGAGGCGTGCAGCATCGCGGAGGTCATGCCCTGGCCGTACACCGGGTTGAAGGACGCGATCGCGTCTCCGGCGGCGACCAGTCCGGCGGGCAGCCGGTCCAGCTTGTGGAAGTCCCGGCGCCGACTGTCGGCCTGGTGGTAGGTGACCACGCCGCCGAGCATCTCGCCGTGTTCGGCGATGTCCCCGAACTGCTGCGGGTAGTGCTCGCGGCAGCGGGCGGTGAAGTCGCCGACGTCGCGGCTGGGCCGGTCCCCGTCGTAGCCGGCGACCAGCATCATCCAGCGGTCCCCCTCGACCGAGTTGATGCCGCCGATCCGGGCGGTCCGGCCCTTGCCGGCCATCGTGTGGTAGACCACGACCCAGGCGTCGCTGACCTTTTCGTCCTGGCGGAAGAGCGCGGTCGCGTAGTTGAGTTTGATCGGCATCCGTTGCATCGGCGGGCGGGGCCACCCGTTGTCGGCCAGCCAGTCGCTCAGCCGGCTGGAGCGTCCCATCGCGTCGACCACCAGGTCAGCCGGTTCGACCACGGGCTCACCACCGCCCTCGGGCACGTACCGCGCGCCGGTGACCCGCCGGTCGGCGAAGACCAGGCCGTCCGCCCGGCCGTACGCCATCCGGATGTTGTCGACGGCGAGGGTCCGCCGCCGGACCAGCGCCTCCAGGAACGGTCGCGTGGTGATCAGCGTCGGGCCGGTGCCGGATGGTGCCGGCGGCAACCCGAGTACGCCGTTCACGAAGATCTTCGCGGCGCTCTCGTCCGCCGGCGGCGGCGGGGCGCCGAGCGCGTGCGCCTCGTCGACGATGCCGGGAAACCACCGTTCCAGCTGAACCTGGCCGGCGGGCAGCAGCGCGTGCACCTGACTGCCCTGGGGTACACCGGGCCGGGGCCCGTTGTCCACGTCGGACGGATCCCGCTCGATGATCAGCACCTCGTCGGCGTGGTCACTCAACACCCGAGCCGCCATCAGTCCCGCGATGCTGCCACCGAGCACCACCGCACGCCGCATGACCACTGCGGTGTCGGCGGGCCGCTCGGCCGTCGCTATCTGCGCGAAGAGCCGGGACGGGGAGGGTGGCATACGATCACTCCTCGGGTGGTCGGGGAACATCGACAACCACGACCGTATCCACGCGAGCCGCCGCCGTCAGTAGCCGTAGCAGGCACGCACTGAGCTCTTCGAGATGTGACCATAGGTGCGGACTCCCGGCGGGCGGGTCGGACAGCGGCATGAGCGTGCGCCCGGTGCTGCCGAGGACACGGGGCGGGGACCACCAGATAGTGCGTCATGTCGGGCCGGCGGACCGATATTCGGGCGTCTCGCCGGGGTGCGTCCACTAGCGTCCCGCCTCATGGAGAACACCACCGTACGCACTGAACGCCTCGAGCTTCGCCCAGTGCGGGACGAGGACGTCGACCGGATCCTGGAGTACCGCAATCTGCCTCAGGTCACGCGCTGGCTACTCCGCACGCAGGTCGACCCTGCATCCTTCCGCGCGGCATGGCGACGCGCGGCCGCAGACCCGGACGACCACAGCATGGCGGCCACGCTCGACGGCGTGGTGATCGGAACCGTCTCGCTCAGCGTCGTCGACGGCATGGGTCAACCCGGCATGCCACCACGGACCGAGGCCCAGCTCGGCTACATCTTCGATCCAGCCTACGGCGGAAATGGCTACGCGACCGAGGCGGTCACCGCGGTGGTGGCGCACGCATTCGACCGGCTGGGCATTCGGAGAATCACCGCCGGCTGCTTCGCGGACAACCTCGCCTCGGTGCGAATCCTCGAAAAGGTCGGCATGCGTCGTGAGCAGCACGGCGTCGGCGATTCCTGGCACGCCGAACTGGGCTGGGTGGACGGATACACCTACGCCCTCCTCGCCGAGACATGGCATCGAGAGGCGGCACCGTAGGAGCAGCCGAAGGTTCTGGCATGAAGCCCTGGCCAAGATGTGCTGAGTGGGACCCAGCTCGGTAGTACCTGTCGAGGAAAGCTGCGTAGTGTCCGGGGTCGTACGCCTCCTCCACCCACGTGATCACATCGAGGATCTCTCGGGCTTCCTCGTGCATACGGTGGTGAGATACTCCTTGGTCCTGGCAACGCCCGCCCCAGCATCAGTTCCGCGTCGATGGCGCCAGCGCGCACGGTCGAGCTGTCAGGCGTAAGAGGGACGAAGCGGATCCAACAGTTCGGTGACGCGATTACGATCGAGCACATCGATGAGTGCGTTGGTGCCGCGTTCGACTTTGACCGCGATCTCATCCGGGTGCAGAGGAATCAGCGCGAGCAACGCGATCCGGATGCCCTCGCCGACCTCGATCGTCCGGGCCTCGGGCGGCACACGCAGCATTGGCGTGACGACGACTCCGGCGAACGGAGTGCCGGTGGCGTACGGCTGTGCGGGATCGCCGTTCGGCACAGAATGCCACTCACCGATCCAGGTTCCGTACTCATGCGGCAGCCGAGCAACCTGCTTGAGGATCCGCAGTGGCCACCCGGATGCGTCGTCGAGCCCGGCTACCTCAGTCAGCGGCCAATCCGCCGGCAGGCTGAGCATCAGTTCGGCGTACGGGCTGATGTCATGGCCCTCCGGGACCGTCATCGGCAGCTCACTCATCCCAGAAGTGATGAGCGTCCGGTACGGGCGTTCCTCGGTCGGTGCCACGACATAGACATGCACACCGACCAGGTGCGAGGCGATCTCGTGGTAGACGAACTCGACAGTCCCGAAGTGTTCCTCGATGTGTCGGTCGATCGCGTCGGCGAAGGCCGGCTGCGGCCCTTGCGTCGGTACGAACCCGTCATGCAGCGGCTGATGACGGAGGACTCCTGACCCGCGCGACTCGTCCATGACGACGCAGCCTAGGTTACGGTCCGACGAGGGCGCGACCCGAGGAACGGCAAGTAGGGTGCTCACGCCTACGAAGGCCAGTTGCGGGCGGTGACGAACGATCCAACAGTCGGCGCGCACGCACGGCGGCAGAGCCGGATGTCTGCGCGTGCCCTCTGGCTGGAGCGAGCTTGTCCTACCCCTGTGCTCCAATCCCGTCATGCATGTTGTCGTCTGCGGTGCACTCGTGGAGAACGGCGCGGTCCTGCTGGTACACCGCAGCCCGACCCGCCGGGCATACCCGGATCTCTGGGATCTGCCCGGGGGGCACGTCGAAGCGGGTGAGTCGGAACTACAAGCCCTCGCGCGTGAGATGCACGAGGAGCTGGGGGTTCACATTGTGGCGGAGTCCTCGTCACGGTTGGGTGACCTGCATGGCGGCAGTGGCGAGGACGCCGTCCACGTGGGCGTCTGGCAAATCAGAGACTGGGTCGGCTCTCCCACCAACCGTGCACCTGAGGAGCATGACGACATCGCATGGGTCGAGATCAGCGAGCTGGGCGGCCTTCCCCTCGTGTTTGGCGCCCTGCCGGCATTGCTTCGTTCCCTGCCTGAGCCTGACCGGCTGCCTCGTCGCGACGAGGCACGGACAACCGCATCGCCGAGCGGCCCGTAGATCCATCGCTGCTCGGCACTTCCGTCCGGTTGAATCCCCCGCATCCGGTCATCGGCCAGTTCCGGATGCCGTAGCCACGCAGACCGCGGCACGGACGGTGACGAGCCGACCAGCGGCCGGCGCCCTGACAGCGGCACGAGAGTTGGCCGCAACTGGGGATAAGTGAAGCAAGCCCCGGACGGGTCCGGTATATGGCTTGAAATGTTCCGTTGCTCCGCCCACCATGGGCGCGTGTCCGGTCCCGAGATCGCAGCTGATGCCGTTGCAACTGACCGCTTGGTCCTGCGAGAGCCGAATCGAGAAGACCTACCGGAACTGTTCGAGCTGTACGCCGACCCACGAGTGTGGGGGCCCGACCCGTTGACTCGCCACGACTCAATTGGGCAGACCAACAGAATGGTCGATAACTGGCGTGCGGCTTGGCGCCGTGACGGCTTGGGTATGTGGACTGCTTACAGTGCGGACAGCACCTTCGTTGGCATAGGGGGGTGCTTCATCCGCTACGGCGTCGCGTGGAATCTCGGCTTCCGCCTTCGCCCCCAGTTCTGGGGACAGGGCTATGCACAAGAGATCAGCGCAGCAGCAACGACCGCAGCGCGGTCTCTGCGCGCCGACCTGCCGATGACCGCTCACGTACTCGAGGGCAACGAACGGTCTCGGCGCGCAGTCGAGCGTACCGGGCTCAGGCTGACCTGGCGCGGTGCCGACGCGGGGAATCCCGACGCTTCGGCGATTCGACTGCTGTACAGCGATCGGCAGCTGTCCGAGGAGACCGTGAATGCTCTGACCGAGCGCTGAACGGAAGCCCACAATGGCGAACTGACTTCGTCATTTGGTGCGTCAACGGCCGCCCAGATGTCACCGACTGTAACGTCGGCTTCGATCGGTTGCCTCTGCGGCGCGAGGCGGCACCGCGCTCGACGGCTCCACCATCGGACGGACGTTCAACGACCGCAGCAGGTGCGGACCTGCGGCGCGCTACTCGCTCAGAAGCTGCTCGCGCAGGATGTCCGCGTGCCCGCAGTGCTGCGCCAGCTCACGCAGCATGTGCAGGTACACCCAGCGCAGCGGGAGTGGGCCGCGCCGGTTGCCGTGCAGCAGGTCGTCCAGGCCGAGTGACGACGTCGCACGGCGCGCCGCCTCGCAGGCCTCGGCGTGCGCTCGCTGGACGGTGGCGATGGTGTCGCCGTCGTCGAGGATGAACGACTCGTCGGGCGTCGCGGGGATGCCGATCTCCGCGCGCGGCCGACAGGTGACGGCTTCGTCGAACCAGACCTTCTCCACGAAGGTCGCGTGCTTCACCAGCCCGAGCAGCGTGGTCCGGGAGGGCACCAACGAGCGGCGGGCCTGCTCCTCGGTCAACCCGTCCAGGCAGGCGTTCAAAGCGCGCCGATGCTCGTCGAGGAACGCCTCGAACTGGGCCTTGGCCGGCTGGCCGATGACGTCCTCGGCGAACGTCGCGGGGAGGAGGGACATGCGCGAAGCATCCCAGGACGGGTCAGCCGGGAGCAACCGCGCTCGTCAAGCACGTCGGGCACCGTTCGCCTGAGCGCCACGCCATCATTAAGCAACCAATGGTTGCGCAACGACGAACGGCCGGCTAGCGTGACTTGCAACCAATGGTTGCAAGTCAAGGGGTGGAGCATGGAGTACGGGAGCATCGAACGGGAGATCCACGTCGACGCCGCACCGGAGGTGGTCTTCGAGGTGGTCAGCAGCCCCGAGCACATCTCCGAATGGTGGACCGACGACGCCGACTTCGAGGCGACTCCCGGCGCGGTCGGCGAGCTGGTCTGGGGCGACCGGGCGCAGGTCGTCCCGATGGTCGTGGTCACCGCCGAGCCTCCCCGACTCTTCTCGTTCCGCTGGTGTCATCCAGAGGGCCGGGTCGACGACCCCGCCACATCGCTGCTGGTCACCTTCGAGCTCACCCCGTCGGGCACCGGCACCAGGATCCGGCTCACCGAGACCGGCTTCCGGGAGATGGGATGGGAGGCCGCGAAGCTGGAGGAGCTGTACCGCGACCACGTCGCCGGCTGGGACACCTTCGTCCCCCGGCTTGGGGCGTACCTCGCACGGCTGGTGTCGATCCGATGACCGCCGCCGTCGACGACGACCTGTGGTCCGCGGTCGGCGACCCGACCCGCCGACGGATGCTCGATCTGCTCCTGGCCGACGGCGACGGTACGGCCACCAGCCTCAGTGAACGGTTGCCCGTGACACGGCAGGCCATCGCGAAACACCTCGGCGTGCTCGACCGCGTCGGTCTGGTGCGCTCCACCGCCGCCGGGCGCGAGCGACGGTACCGCGTGGACGAGGCACAGCTCGCCCGGGCGGTCGGGCAACTGTCCTCGGTCGGAGCGGCGTGGGACGCCCGGCTCCGGCGCATCAAGCGGATCGCCGAGGCTGTCCAGCGAACGAAGGACCAGCGCGCCACTCAGCAGTGACGTCAGAAGGTCATCCGAGAACCGACACCGGAGAGAAGGATCGAAGATGGTGGACATCCTGCACAAAGTGGGAATCCCGTCGTCCACGGCCGAGGTCTACACGGCCCTGACCACTGTCGAGGGACTGGCCGGCTGGTGGACGACCGACACGCGCAGCGTCGGCGACGGCCTCGGCGGCGTGCTCCAGTTCCGGTTCGCAGCCGGCGGATTCGACATGAAGGTCCTCGAGCTCGACCGCGGCAGGCGCGTGCTGTGGGAGGTCGTCGACGGACCCGACGAGTGGATCGGCACGCAGGTGGACTGGCGCCTCGCTCAGGTCGACGACCACGCCGTCGTGCTCTTCAGCCACCGGGGCTGGAAGGAGCCGGTGGACTTCATGCACCACTGCAGCACCAAGTGGGCGGTCTACCTGCTGAGCCTGAAGTCGCTGATCGAGACCGGCAAGGGCGCGCCGCACCCCCACGACATCAAGATTGACAGCTGGGACTGAGGTTCCGCCCGGTCCCGGCCGGTCCCACACTGGCGTCGAAGCCACGGCGCCACCTCCACCGGCAGCATCGCCGATGGAGGTGGCGTCCGGGCTCGGCCCACGCGGAGCCGGGTGGTTCCGCGACCCCCGCCCTCAGGCCGGTACGCCGGCCGCAGCGGTCGACTCGTCGGCAGGCCGTCCCTTCGCGGACTCGTCCTCGTCGTGCTCGTCGAGCATGGTGGCCTCGTCGAACGGGTCGTCGCCGCGCAGCACCCGACCGGCCCGGTCCCGGTCGAACTCCCCCGTCCACGTTCCGACCAGCACGGTGGCGACCGCGTTGCCGGCGAAGTTGGTGAGCGCCCGCGCCTCGGACATGAAGCGGTCGATGCCCACGATCAGGCCGACCCCGTCCACCAGGTCCGGTCGGTGCGACTGGAGCCCACCGGCGAGCGTGGCCAGCCCGGCGCCGGTCACGCCCGCGGCGCCCTTCGACGCGATGATCATGAACAGCAGCAGCGAGACCTGCTCGCCGATCGACAGCGGCTTGCCGAGGGCGTCGGCGATGAACAGCGCCGCCATGGTCAGGTAGATGGCCGTGCCGTCGAGGTTGAACGAGTACCCGGTCGGCACCGTGATTCCGACGACCGGCTTGCTAACCCCGAAGTGCTCCATCTTCGCGATCAGGCGCGGCAGCGCCGACTCCGACGACGAGGTGGACAGGATCAGCAGGAACTCCCGGCCGAGATAGCGCAGCAGCGAGAAGATCGAGATCCGGGCCACGAACCACAGCAGGGCGCCCAGCACCACGAGCACGAAGATCAGACAGGTGGCGTAGAAGCCGAGCATGATCTGCGCGAGGCTCTTGAGCGCGTCCACGCCGGTCGCGCCGACCACGGCGGCGATGGCGCCGAACGCGCCGATCGGGGCCAGCCACATGATCATGGCGAGCACCTTGAAGACCACGCGCTGGACCAGGCCCACGGCGTTGAGCACCGGCTCGCCGCGCCGGCCGAGGGCCTGTACGGCGAAGCCCACCAGCAACGCGACCAGCAGCGTCTGCAGCACCTCCCCCTCGGTCAGCGCGGAGAAGAGAGTGGTCGGGATGACCCCGAGCAGGAAGTCGACCGTCCCGCCGGCCTCGTCCCCGGCGGCGGCCTTGCCCGCGCCGGCGAGGTCCTGGCCCAGGTTCAGGCCCGAGCCGGGGTGGATGAGGTTGCCGACCACGAGACCGATGGCGAGCGCGACGGTCGACATCACCAGGAAGTAGCCCAGCGCCAGGCCACCGACCTTGCCGACCTTCGCCGCCTGCCGGACCGAGCCGACGCCGAGCACGATGGTGCAGAAGATGACCGGGCTGATCATCATCTTGATCAGGTTGACGAAACCGGTGCCGAGTGGCTTGAGCTCCTTGCCGACCTCGGGGGCGACGAGGCCGACCACGACGCCGGCCAGGACGGCCGCGATGACCGCCAGGTAGAGGTAGCGGGTACGGTCCGGGCGGACCGGCCGGCTCGGTGTGGTGGTGGCTGTGGTGGTGTCCATGTCGACAATGTGAAGTGGGTCTCACCGCTTGGCAGCCTTGCGGTCATTCTGTTCATCCCGGCGGAGCATGGGCGACGCGTCGCCGGCGACGACGGCACGGACGAGGAGGGGAAACGTGGCCCGGCGGCAGTGGAGCATCGCGGGGCAGCTGTTCGCCCTCCAGGCGGTGGTGGTGACACTGCTGGTCCTGGCCGGCGCCACGGGTGCCATCTGGCTGGCGCGCAGCGACTCCCGGCACGCGGCGCAGGAGGAGGTGCTGGCGGTCGCGCAGACCGTCGCCCGCTCCCCCGACGTCCGCGCTGCGCTGCGCACCGCCGACCCCAGCGCCGCCCTCCAGCCGTACGCGGAGTCGACCCGCCTGGCGACCGGCACCGATTTCGTGGTGGTGATGGCGCCCGACCGGACCCGCTACTCACACCCGCACCCCGAGCGGATCGGCCAGCCGTTCGTCGGCGACATCGCGCCGGCCCTGGCCGGCCGGCCCTTCACCACCACCAACGTGGGCACGCTCGGCGAGTCGGTGCGCGCGGTGGTGCCGGTGTACGACGGGGAGCGCATCGTCGGCCTGGTCTCGGTCGGCATCACCACCGAGGCGATCGACCGTGAGCTGCTCGGCCAGTGGCCGGTGCTGCTCGGCGTCGCCGCGCCGGCGCTCGCGCTCGCCGCCACCGGCTCGTGGCTGCTCAGCCGCCGGCTACGCCGCCAGACGCACGGCCTGGGGCCGGCCCAGATGACCCGGATGTACGAGTACTACGACGCGGTGCTGCACTCGGTGCGGGAGGGCCTGCTGGTGCTGACCACCGACCGTCGGGTGGCCCTGGTCAACGACGAGGGCCGCCGGCTGCTCGGGCTCGACGCGGACACGGTGCTCACCGACCGGCCGGTGGCCGGGATCGACCTTCCGCCCGCGGTGGCCGAGCTGCTCACGTCGGCCCGCGACGCCCGCGACGAGCCCGTGCTGGCCGGCGATCGGGTGCTGGTCGCCAACCAGCGCACGACCCGCTTCGAGGGGGTCACCCTCGGCACCGTGCTCACCCTGCGCGACCAGACCGAGCTGCGCACGCTCGCCAGCGAGTTGGATTCGGTCCGCGCGCTGACCGAGGCGTTGCAGGCGCAGACCCACGAGTCGGCGAACCGGCTGCACACCGTGCTGACCCTGGTGGAGCTGGGCCGTACCGACGAGGCCGTGCGCCTCGCCACCCGCGACCTGGCGGCGGCGCAACAGCTCACCGACCGGGTGGTCGGCGCGGTGACCGAGCCGGCGCTGGCCGCCCTGCTGCTGGGCAAGTCGGCGCGGGCCGGCGAGCGCGGCGTGGACCTGGTGATCGACCCGCAGTGCCGGCTCGACGACAGCCCCTTGCCCAGCGGGGACCTGCTCACCGTCGTGGGCAACCTGGTGGACAACGCGCTGGAGGCGGTCGCCGGCAACGCACCGCCCCGCCGGGTCCGGGTCTTCGTCGGCACCGTGGACGACGAGCTGGTGATCCGGGTCGGCGACAACGGCCCCGGGCTGGACCCGGCCCGGGTGAGCGACGCGTTCCGGCGCGGCTGGTCCACCAAGAGCGCCGGACGTGGCCTCGGCCTGGCGCTGGTCGGGCAGGTGGTCCGTCGGCACGGGGGCGGCTACCAGGTGGAGCGTTCGGACGACGGCGGAAGCCTGTTCACCGTCCGGCTGCCGGTACGGGGCGCGGCCCGATGAGCGACATCCGGGTGCTGGTGGTCGAGGACGAGCCGCTGCTGGCCGAGGCGCACACGGCGTACACCGAACGGGTGCCGGGTTTCGTGGTGGCCGGGGTGGCGCACACCGGCCGGGAGGCGATGGCGGCGCTGCGCCAGCGCGGCGGCACGGACATCGACCTGGTGCTGCTCGACTTCCGGCTGCCCGACGTGCACGGCCTGGACGTCTGTCGGGCGTTGCGGGCGGCGGGCAGCAGCGTCGACGTGCTCGCGGTGACCTCGGCCCGGGACCTGGCGGTGGTCCGTACCGCCGTCTCGCTCGGGGTGACCCACTACCTGCTCAAACCGTTCACCTTCGCCGCCTTCCGCGACAAGCTGGAACGCTACGCCGACTACCGCCGGCAGGCGCTCGCCGACGGTGAGGTGGCCGCCCAGCACGAGGTGGACCGGATGTTCGCCACCCTGCGCGGCGCCGCCCCGCACACCCTGCCCAAAGGGCTGGACGTGCAGACCCTGCATCGGGTGCTCTCCGCCCTCGCCGACCGGTCCGAGGCCGACAGCGGGCTGTCCGCGACCGAGGTGAGCCAGCGCACCGGCATCTCCCGGGTGACGGCCCGCCGCTACCTGGAGTACCTGTTGACCATCGAGCGTGCGGTGCGCAGCCCCCGCTACGGCACACCCGGGCGCCCCGAGGTCGAGTACCGGCGGACGTGACCGGCGCTGGTTGCCAGGATCAGGCGATGAGTTCCGTCGGCACCTGCAGGTCCGCGGATGCATAGAGGTCAGCGACTGCCGTGGGGGCGTCGCTGGCGCAGGTGGCAGCGACCATGTCGATGAGTCCGTCGTAGTCGGCGCCGGTCTCACCCCGGTAGGACTCGCCCATCCGTCCCCACTCATCCCACGGAAGCATCTCGACCTTGTTCAGCGCGGCAAGGTCCCGGATCGCGTTGCCCCGGATCTCGGCCGGGCCCCAGTTCCCGGTCCCGTACACACCGAAGTGCGCAGCATCCAGGTGACCAGCTCGGAAAGCAGTCCACGCCTCACCGCCGGTGAGGAAGTCTCCGGCCGCGAGGTCTTCGGCCCGCACCAGCACCGAGCCGCCCAGGATTTCCGGGTCGACGCGCGCCCAGCGACCGTCGTTGTCGTGCCAGTACTCGGTGATCCAGTGGTCCACACCTCGCCCCGGCTGAAAGTAGGTGGCGAAGCCACAGCGCGCACGGGCGGCGACACCGCGGTAGCGCAACAGCGCGCAGCTCAGCACCGCGAAGTGACGGCAGGTGCCGATCACTCGGCGGTCGGGCTCGCGCGCGACGTCCAGCGGGGTCGGGTCCAGGGCGAGCACCGCGTCGATGAGCCTGCCGACCGGGCGAAGCTGGTTCTCGGCGAACCGTTCGGCAGGCAGGGACAGGCCCTTGGCATCACTGGGCTGGATGACCAGGCCTGCCGCGAGGCGGCAGATGTCGACAGGATCGCCGGGAAGACGCTCCAGTGCGGACGAGGGAACGCCGGCGAGGCTCGTCAGTTGGCCAGTGACGTAATTGATCGTCGTCGCCATGGCGGCCATCGTAAGCGCTGAATCCGACACCGCCGGCCCGCAGTTGACTGCCCGACGTTCCTGCGATCCGCCTCGGGCAGCCCGTCGTCACGCCGGGCGCATCAGGCTATCTGCCGGAGGTCGCCCCCGTAGTCGAAGATGATCCGCATACGGGCGCCGAGTGCTCGTGCGTACCGGCTCAGCGTGGCCACCTCGTTGGCCTCCAGATCGCCGTTCTCGATCTGGCTGACTCGGCCGGGCGTGACACCCATCAACTCAGCCACCTGCCGCTGGGTCAGGCCCAGCCGCTTCCGCTCCTCGGCAAGATGGAAAGCGCTGATCCACGCCTCGGTTCTGGCACGTTCCGCGTCGAGCGCTTCGTCGTCCCCGTCGTGCAGCTCGGCCCGGATGTCGTCCCAGTCATGGAAGTCGCTCATCAGCCCTCCCTCCGTTTCCTCTCGAAGGCAAGCCCAGCCCTCGTACGCGGAATTCCTGAGTGTGTCCACCATGTGACGCCCCAGACCCGGACCGATCTCCGCGAGCATGTCGATCGCTACGTTGACAGAGCGGTACGTCGCCGGGTCAGCCTGCCGTAGCGACCGCAGCCAGTCGGGGACATCAGTTGTCGTCCTGATCGCCCAACGACGTGGCGGTTCACGAGGAAAAGTTTAGCCTCACCTATACACCCTTAACGCGGTGGCGGGCGGAAGATCCGTTGTTAGACTCGTTGGCGTTGGGTGTCAGCGGGTGACGAGGGAGACCAGACATGGCGGGTGACGACGACATCTCCGGGTGATACCGGATGTCTCAGGCCACCGTTCGGCGCGCACCTGCGCAGCCGCCGTGGCCATGCCGTCGTTCCACCGGTCCCCGTTCGTCGGGGGGCTCCGGCGCGCCCACACCCCATTCGAGGTTTTTCGCATGTCCGATGCGTTCATCGTCTGTTCGAACCTGTCCTTCTCCTGGCCGGACGACACCCCGGTCTTCACGGAGCTGTCCTTCACCGTGCCCGGCGGCCGTACCGGCCTGGTCGCCCCTAACGGCGCCGGCAAGAGCACTCTGCTGCGGCTGATCGCCGGGGAGCTGCGGCCCACCGCCGGCAGCGTCACCGTCGACGGGGTGCTCGGCTACCTCCCGCAGACCCTGCCGCTGGCCGGTGACCTGACCGTCGCCGAGGTGCTGGGCGTCGCGCCGCAGCTCACGGCGCTGCACGCCATCGAGGCCGGCGACGCCAGCGAGGAGCACTTCACCACGATCGGCGACGAATGGGACATCGAGGAGCGCAGCCGGGCCGAGCTGGACCGCCTGGGCCTCGGCGAGCTGTCGCTGGATCGGCCCCTGCACACGCTCAGCGGCGGCCAGGTGATCTCCCTCGGCCTGGCGGCGCAGTTGCTGCGCCGCCCCGACGTGCTGCTGCTCGACGAGCCGACCAACAACCTGGATCTTGACGCGCGGCAGAAGCTCTACGACGTGTTGGAGCAGTGGACCGGCTGTCTGCTGCTGGTCAGCCACGACCGGGCGCTGCTGGACCGGATGGACCGCATCGCCGAGCTGGAGCGGGGCGAGATCCGCTGGTACGGGGGCAACTACGCCGCTTACGAGGAGGCGGTGCGGGCGGCGCGAGAGGTGGCCGAGAGCAACGTCCGCAACGCCGAGCAGGAGGTCAAGCGGGAGAAGCGAGAGCTGCAGCAGGCCCGTGAGCGGGCCGACCGCCGGGCCAGCAACGCCTCCCGCAACCTGAAGAACGCCGGCCTGGCCAGGATCGTCGCCGGCGGGCTGAAGCGCAGCGCCCAGGAGTCCGCCGGGCGGTCGGAGGAGACGCACTCCGCACGGTTCAGCCAGGCCAGGGCCCGGCTCGACGAGGCCGGCCGGGCGCTGCGCGAGGAGGACCGGATCGTCGTGGACCTGCCCGGGACCAACGTCCCGGCCGGTCGGACGGTCTTCTCCGGACAGGCGCTGCGGGTCCGCTTCGACGACCGGGAGCTGTTCGCGGGCGACGGGGCCGACCTGGTGATCCGGGGGCCGGAGCGGATCGCGCTGACCGGGCCGAACGGTGCCGGCAAGTCCACGCTGCTGCGGCTGGTCACCGGCGACCTGGAACCGGCCGGCGGCGAGATCAAGCGGGCCGACGGCCGGATCGCGTACCTGTCGCAGCGCCTGGACCTGCTCGACCTGGACCGCACGGTGGCGGAGAACTTCGCGTCGTACGCGCCCGGGCTGCCCGATGCGCAGCGGATGAACCTGCTCGCCCGCTTCCTGTTCCGGGGCGCCCGGGTGCAGTTGCCGGTGCGTGTGCTCTCCGGCGGCGAGCGGCTGCGCGCCACCCTGGCCTGCGTGCTCTGCGCCGAACCGGCGCCGCAACTGCTGCTGCTCGACGAGCCGACCAACAACCTGGACCTGGTCAGCGTCGCCCAGTTGGAGAGCGCGCTGGCGGCGTACCAGGGCGCGTTCGTGGTGGTCAGCCACGACGAACGGTTCCTCGCCGAGATCGGGGTGCGGCGCTGGCTGCGGCTGGCCGACGGCCGGCTGCGGGAGATCGCGGCACCGGACCGGGACTGAGCCCACGGCCGTCCGTGGCCCGGCCGGGACGCACTCCGGCCGGGCCCCGGCCCGGTCAGCTCACGTTGGCCGGGCCGAGGACGCTTTTCAGGTCGCCCATCAGCGCGGTGGTGGCCGCCACCCGGAACGGACCCAGCCGCAGGGTGGTGGTCTTGCCGCCGTTGAGCAGCTTGACGTGCACCTCGGTGTCGCCGGGGTGCAGGACCAGGGTCTCCTTGAGCCGTTCCACCAGCGGCGGCGTGCACCGGTGCACCGGGATGGTGAGGGTCACCGGCTTGTTGGTGGCGCTGGTGCTGACGTCCGGCATGGACATGTCCATCGCCATGATCCGCGGGGTGTCGTCGCGGCGGTCCACCCGCCCCTTGACCACCACGATGGCGTCCTCGGCGATGTACTGACCGATCACCTCGTAGGTGTTGGGGAAGAAGAGCGTCTCCACCCCGCCGGCCAGGTCCTCCAGCGTGGCCGAGGCCCAGGCCCGGCCCTGCTTGGTGACCCGGCGCTGCACACCGGAGAGGATGCCGGCGAGTGTGACCACGGCACCGTCGGACACCGCGCCCTCCTCGGCGAGCGAGGCGATGGTGGTGTCCGCCGCCGCGCCCAGAACGTGTTCCAGGCCGAACAGCGGGTGGTCGGAGACGTACAGGCCGAGCATCTCGCGCTCGAAGGCCAGCTTGTCGCGCTTCTCCCACTCGCTGTCGCCGATCACCGGCATCACCGTGGTGCTGCCGGTGTCGGCGTCGCCGAAGCCGGCACCGAAGAGGTCGTACTGGCCGACGGCCTCCTTGCGCTTGACGTCGGCGTACGCGTCGATGGCGTCGGCGTGCACCGCGAGCAGGCCCTTGCGCGGGTGCCCGAGCGAGTCGAAGGCCCCCGCCTTGATCAGCGATTCGATGGTCTTCTTGTTGCAGACCACCGCGTCCACCTTGGACAGGAAGTCGTAGAAGTCGACGTAGTCGCCCTTCTCCTCGCGGCACCGCATGATCGAGGCGACCACGTTCGCGCCGACGTTGCGCACCGCGGCCAGGCCGAACCGGATGTCCCTGCCGACGGGGGTGAACGGCCCGGCCGAGGTGTTCACGTCCGGGGGCAGCACCTGGATCCGCATCCGGCGGCACTCGGACAGGTAGAGCGCCATCTTGTCCTTGTCGTCACCGACCGAGGTGAGCAGCCCCGCCATGTACTCGGCCGGGTAGTGCGCCTTGAGGTACGCCGTCCAGTAGGAGACCAGCCCGTACGCGGCTGAGTGCGCCTTGTTGAAGGCGTAGCCGGCGAACGGGACGAGGACGTCCCACACCGCCTGGATCGCCTCGTCGGAGTAGCCGCGCTCGCGGCAGCCGTCCCGGAACGGGATGAACTCCTTGTCGAGGATCTCCTTCTTCTTCTTGCCCATCGCCCGGCGCAGCAGGTCCGCCTGGCCGAGGGTGTAACCGGCGAGGATCTGCGCGGCGCGCTGCACCTGCTCCTGGTAGACGATCAGGCCGTAGGTCGGCTCCAGGATCTCCCGCAGCGGCTCCTCCAGCTCCGGGTGGATCGGGGTGATCTCCTGGAGGCCGTTCTTGCGCAGCGCGTAGTTGGTGTGCGAGTCGACACCCATCGGGCCGGGCCGGTACAGCGCCAGGACGGCGGAGATGTCCTCGAAGTTGTCCGGCTTCATCATCCGCAGCAGCGAGCGCATCGGCCCACCGTCGAGCTGGAACACGCCGAGGGTGTCACCCCGGGCGAGCAGCTCGTACGCGGCCGGATCGTCCAGCGGTAGGGCCAGCAGGTCGAGCTTCATGCCGTGGTTGAGCTCGATGTTCTTGACCGCATCATCGATGATCGTGAGGTTGCGCAGGCCGAGGAAGTCCATCTTCAACAGCCCGAGCGACTCGCACGTCGGGTAGTCGAACTGGGTGATGATCGCCCCGTCGGCGTCCCGGCGCATGAGCGGGATGTGCTCAATGATCGGCTCGGCGGACATGATGACGCCGGCGGCGTGCACACCGGTCTGCCGGATCAGCCCCTCGATGCCCTTGGCGGTGTCGATGACCTTGCGGACGTCCGGGTCCGACTCGTAGAGGCCACGGATCTCACCGGCCTCGGCGTAGCGCGGGTGCTTAGAGTCGAAGATGCCGGTGAGCGGGATGTCCTTGCCCATCACGGCCGGCGGCATGGCCTTGGTGATCCGGTCGCCCACCGCGTACGGGTAACCGAGCACCCGGGCCGAGTCCTTGATCGCGGCCTTCGCCTTGATCGTGCCGAAGGTGGCGATCTGGGCGACCTTGTCCTCACCCCACTTGTCGGTGACGTACTTGATCACCTCGCCGCGCCGACGCTCGTCGAAGTCGATGTCGACATCCGGCATCGAGACCCGCTCGGGGTTGAGGAACCGCTCGAAGATCAGACCGTGCGGGATCGGGTCCAGGTCGGTGATGCCCAGCGCGTACGCCACCAGCGAGCCGGCGGCCGAGCCCCGGCCCGGACCCACCGCGATGCCCTGACTCTTGGCCCACTGGATGAAGTCGGCGACCACGAGGAAGTACGACGGGAAGCCCATCTGGTTGATGACGCCCAGCTCGTACTCCGCCTGGACGACGTGCCCCTCCGGGATGCCGTTCGGGTAGCGGCGGGCCAGCCCGGCGAAGGTCTCCTTGCGGAACCAGGACTCCTCGGTCTCCCCCTCCGGGACCGGGAAGCGCGGCATCAGGTTGTGGAACTCGAACATCCCGGTCGGGTCGACCTTCTCGGCCACCAGCAGGGTGTTGCGGCAGCCCTGCTGCCACAGCTCGGAGGAGTCGACGGCGCGCATCTGGTCGGCGGACTTGATGAAGTAGCCGCCACCCTCGAACCGGAACCGGTTGGGGTCGTCGATGTTGCTGCCGGTCTGTACGCAGAGCAGCACGTCGTGCGCCGTGGCCTGGGCCTCGTGGGTGTAGTGCGAGTCGTTGGTGACCACCGGCGGGATGTCGAGCTTGCGGGCGATCTCGGTCAGCCCGTCGCGGACCCGGCGCTCGATGGAGAGGCCGTGGTCCATGATCTCCAGGAAGTAGTTGTCCTTGCCGAAGATGTCCTGGTAGCTGGCGGCGACCTTGAGGGCCTCGTCGAACTGGCCCAGCCGCAGCCGGGTCTGCACCGCGCCGGACGGGCAGCCAGTGGTGGCCATGATGCCCTCGGCGTGCTCGGCGATCAGCTCCATGTCCATCCGGGGCCACTTGACGTAGTGGCCCTCCATGGAGGCGCGCGAGTTCAGCGTGAACAGGTTCTTCAGACCGGTGGCGTTCTTCGCCCACATGGTCTTGTGGGTGATCGCGCCGTTACCCGAGACGTCGTCGCTCTTCTGCTCCGGCCGGCCCCACTTGACCCGGGCCTTGTGGTAGCGCGACTCCGGCGCCACGTACGCCTCGACGCCCAGGATCGGGGTGATCCCGGCGGCCATCGCCTGCTTGTAAAAGTCGTTCGCGCCGTGCATGTTGCCGTGGTCGGTGATCGCCACCGCCGGCATGCCGAGCCGGTTGGCCTCGGCGAACAGGTCCTTGAGCCGGGCCGCCCCGTCGAGCATCGAGTACTCCGTGTGCACGTGCAGATGCGCGAACGAATCGCCCATGCAGAGCGCCCCCCCGGGTCGGATCATGGGTTGGTTCAGGTCAGACGGCCTACCCTACCGAGATTCGATCAGGGGCCGCGAGAGCCGCGCGGACCGACCTCGTGCCGGGTGTCCGACGTCTCGCCGAACGGTGCGAGTCGGGTGCCGGACTGGACCACGCCGCTCGACCGACGCCGGCCGTAGGCTCCCCACATCGGCACCGGCGAGCATTGGACACCGGCATGCCTTCCGCAGACGACCTCGACGCCCTGGCCCGGTCCGCCGCACACGGCGAGCCGGGGGCGCTGGACGCTCTGCTCGTCACGGTGCGCCCGGAGGTGCTACGGCTGTGCGCCCGCTTCCTGCCCAACCGGGAGGACGCCGAGGAGGCCTGCCAGGACGCGCTACTGGCGCTGGCCCGGGGAATCACCCGGTTCGAGGGGCGGGCCGCGTTCCGCACCTGGCTGTACCGGCTGACCGCCAACCGCGCCCGGTCGACGTACCGCACCCTGCGGCGCCGCTGGCGGCTGGAGGCCGGCGGCGTGCCGCTGCCCGACCGGCCCGATCCGCGACGGACCAGCGTGGTCGCCGGCACCCGCCTCGACCTGCTCGACGCCTTCGACGCGGTCCGCCCCGACCTGGCCGAGGTGGTGGCCCTCCGCGACGTGCTCGGGTTGAGCTACCCCGAGATCGCCGCGCTGCTCGACGTGCCCGAGGGCACGGTGAAGTCCCGGCTGCACCTGGCCCGCAAGCAGGTCCGACAACGACTCGGTGACGATTCGGGCTGAACGAACGCCGACCGCGAACCGGACCGGCGGCGGTGGTGACCAACGGGACAACACCACAATCCCGAGAAGGAGCCCGCCATGCACCACACCTCAGCCCGCCGGTTCGTCACCAGGATGGCCGCCGCCGTGACCCTGACCGTCGCGGTCGCCGCCTGCGGCGCCGACGCGGTGTCGCCGTTGCCCGTCCAGCCCCCGGGCCCGTCCGGCTCGACCTCGACCCCGGCCGCGACCCCCAGCGCCACCGCCACCGCCGCGCCGTCCCGCGTGCCGCCGACCACCGGGCGTCCGGTCCCCGTGCCGCCCGCACCGAGCAGGACCCGGGGTACGCCGCCTCGACCGACCCCATCGCCGACCGGGCCGACCACGGCCTGCCAGGGTGCCGTCCGTTACGACCTGCCCCTCGCCGAGACCGAACTGGAGCTGCTCACATCGCTCTGCTTCGCCACCGGAGCGGTACTGCGGATCCAGGGCATCGGGCCCGGCCTGGTCACCGTCGACCGCCCGGAGCTGGTCTCCCAGCAGTACGAGGCCGGAGTGGTGGACATCCGTTTCGTCCGTGCCGGCACCGTCGTCGTCACGATTCCGCAGGAGGACCGGAGGCACGCCATCACGGTGGTGGTCCGCTAGCGAACCCGCACCCCGGCGAGCAGCGTGTCGACGAAGTCGGGTCCGCCGTCCGCCGGTGGGGCGATCTGGACGTACACCAGGGCGGCGCGGCCCGGCACCAACCCGGCCGACTCGACGATCAACGGCCGGCCCCGGTCGCAGCGGTACGCCACCACCGTCCACTCCACGCCCGCCTGCCGCGTGCTGCGCGCCGGCGCCGACGCGCAGTCCGCGTGCGGGCGCTCGGCGAGGAACCCGGCCGGGGTGGTGCGCGCCGCCGTACTGGCGGAGAGGCCGACGAACGCACCGGGCAGCCGGGGGTCCGCGGCCCACTGGCGGGGCTGCGGCGACATCACCAGCGCCGGTTCGGCTGCGCCGTCGACGCCGTACTGACCGGCCCAGGTCGCTCCGGTCGCCGACCAGCCGGCCGGCAACGCCACGGTGAGCGGGCCGCTGGCGTGTGTTCCGCCGCCGGCCAGCCACCCGGCTCCGGTGCCGCCGGTCTCGGCACCGGCCGCACCGAGCGCGGTGAGCGCGGTGAGCGCCACCACGGCCACCCCGGCCACCCGGGCCCGGTGTGGGCGGCGGGTCGCCGGGCGGGGAGGACGCGGATGCTGGGCCGGGCTGACGGCCCGGCCCAGCGCGGCGTGGAAGGCCGCGGCGTCTGGATAACGGTCGGCCGGGCGGCGCGCGGTGGCCCGAGCGAGCACCGCCGCCACCCCCGGCGGCACGCCGTCGCGCAACCGGACCGCGGTGTCGAGACGCTTCGGGTCGACGCCGGCGGACCGGGGGCGGACGGGATCGGTGGCCAGCAGTCGGATGCCGAGCCGTCCCAGCCCGAACACGTCGGCGCGGGTGTCGACGACGGCGCCGGGGTCGTCCTGCTCCGGCGCCATGTAACCGGGCGTGCCCGCCCGGGCGGTCAGCCCGGAGGCCGCCGCGAGCGCCTTGGCCAGACCGAGATCGGCGATCAGCACCCGTTCGGCGCCGGTGTCCGCGCCGGCGGAGCGGAACAGGATGTTGCCCGGAGTGAGATCGCGGTGCACAACGCCGTGCCGGTGCAGCACGGCGACGCCGGCGCAGATCTCACCGAGCAGGCGCAGCGCGGTCGGCACGGCGATCGGACCGGCGGCCAGGCGGTCCCGCAGGCTGCCCCCGTCCGCCCAGGCCAGCACGGCGTACGGCCGGCCGTCGGGCAGCTCACCGACGGCGTGCACCCGGACCAGCCGCTCGTGGTCCAACCGGCGTAGCAACCGCGCCTCGTCACGGAAGCGTTCCCGCACCCGCAGGTCGTGACTCCAGTTCTCGGCCAGCACCTTGATCGCGACGTGTGCGTCGAGCGTGCTGTCGTGGCCCAGCCACACCATGGCGAACGAACCGACGCCCAGCAGCCGCTCGATGCGGTAGGGCCCGATGCGTACGGGAGCGGTCACCGCGTCACCCCCGGCCAACCCCGTCGGTTGCCGTACGACTCGACAGTAGACCGCCCGCCGGGCGGGTCGGAATCCCGACGAACCACGGGCACCATCCCGGCGACCAACAGGGCAGGACCACTCACGAAGGAGCCCACCATGAACCGTCCCGCCATCCTGATCACCACCGCGGCGCTGGCGCTCAGCGCGCTCGCCCCGGTCACCGTCGCCAGCCCGGTCGCGGCCGCCGTGACCGCCCCCGCCCCGGCGTCCTCCGGGTCGATCACCGGGGCCGAACCCGCCGCCGGGCACCGTCACCCGTCGGTGCTCAGCGTCGGCGGCGCCGGCGCGTACCGAATCGGCACCAGCCTGGCGGCGCTCTCCGCGGCCGGGCGCATCGACTGGGTCGCCCCGGGCTGCGGTGGTGTGGTGCACGCCGGCGCCACCGGTTCGTGGGCCGGCGTGATTCTGCTGGCCTTCCGGGACGGACTGCTCGTGGAGGTCGGTACGGCGACGGTGCCGCCCCGCTCCCCCGCCGGGGCCTCGGTCGGCATGTCTTTCGCCGAGCTGGAGGAGATCTACGGCCCCCGGGGTGCCCTGATCCGCAACGACGCGGGGGACGCCGAGGCGTACCTGGTGCGCGTGGGGTCGCGGGTCGAGCTGTTCACCGGGCACCCGATCCGCGCCGGCGTGGGCTACTTCCAGGTCGGGCCGGCCGACTTCGTGGAGCGGAACTTCCGCCAGCGCCCGTCCTGCTGACCCTCGTCCGACCGTGCGGGGCGTCCGGTGTCCACCGGGCGCCCCGCACGTCGTCCGGAAACCGACCGCACCGCCCGGGCGGACACGATGATGTACCGCTAGACAATGCTGTGTGCCACACACTATGGTGTGACACATGGTTAGCGAGGACGTTCTACGGACGCACCTGCAGGAGCTGCGGCGGGGCACCGTCGTGGTGGCCAGCCTCGTCGCGCTGCGCCGACCCGACTACGGCTACGCCCTGCTGCAACGGCTCACCGGCCACGGCTTCCCGGTGGACGCCAACACGCTCTACCCGCTGCTGCGCCGCCTAGAGGACCAGGGCCTGCTGACCAGCGAGTGGAACACCGAGGAGAGCCGGCCCCGCAAGTTCTACCGGACCAGCGACGAGGGCGAGTCGGTGCTGGATCTACTGCTCGACGACCTCGCCGCCGTGCAGACCTCCGTCACCGGGCTGATCGAAGGAGTGGACCGATGAACACCCTGACCGACCGCTATCTCGCCGCGACCCTGCGCTCGGTGCCGACGCAACGCCGCGAGGAGCTCGCCACCGAGCTGCGCGCCTCCATCGAGGACATGATCGACGACCGGACCGGCGGCGGCCAGGATGCCAGCGCGGCCGAACGCGACGTGCTCACCGAGCTGGGCGACCCGGCACGCCTGGCCGCCCGGTACGCCGACCGCCAACTGCACCTCATCGGCCCCACCTACTACCTGATCTGGCAGCGACTGCTCATCCTGCTGCTCAGCTTCGTACCGGCGATCGTCGGCACGGTGGTCGCCGTGATCGACGCCGCCGGCGGCAAGGGCTTCGGTGCCATCGGCACGGGGATCGCCACGGCTCTCCAGGTGGCCGTGCAGATCGCCTTCTGGGTCACCCTGGTCTTCGCCATCATCGAGCGCGTCCAACCCCACGTCGACGTGCCCGACTGGACCGTCGAGCAACTGCCCGACGCCCCCGTGCACCGCGACGTCTCGCTCGCCGACACCATCGCGTCGGTGGCGATGCTGCTGCTGACCATCGCGTACCTGCCCTTCCAGCACTACCGGTCCTGGATCCGCGACGACGCCGGCGACCACCTGCCGCTGATCGACCCGGCGCTCTGGTCGTCCTGGCTGCCCGTGCTCATCGCGGTGCTCCTCGCCGGAGTGGTGTTCGAGCTGGTCAAGTACCGCGTCGGGCACTGGACCTGGCCGTTGTTCGCGGGGAAGGCCCTGCTCAACGCGGCATTCGCGGTGCCGCTGATCTGGCTGGCCACCACCGACCGGCTGCTCAACCCCGCCCTGGCCGAGCCGCTGACCTGGCTGCGCGACACGGGCAACAGGGACACCGTCGGCGCCATCATCGCGGTCAGCGCCGTCGTGGTGCTCGTCTGGGACCTGATCGACACCCTCGTCAAGACCCGCCGCCAGACGGCCTGAGCGGCACCGCGACACGGCGGCCCGGCGCGTACCCCGCGCCGGGCCGCCGTCCGCCGTGGTGGTCGCCGACCGGCCGCCTGGCGAGCCACCGCCACGGGCGGCGTGGCATCGTTCCCGGGATGACGATGGCCCAGCGGGAAGGATGGCGCCGCCCCGATCCGACGCCGGAGCAGCGCCGGATCGACGTCTGGACCGGGCTCGCGGTGACCGCCCTGGCGCTGGTCAGCCTCACCCTGGCCCGCAGCACCGGGGCATTTCTGCTCGGTCCCCCACCGTCTGGGCCGGAGCAGCTGCTCTGGACCGTCGCGGTGACCCTGCCGCTGGTCTGGCGGCGCCGCTGGCCGGCCGCCACCCTGCTGGTCGTCTCGGTGGCGTTCATCGCCGCCCAGGCCCGCTCGGCCCCGGAGACGCAGCTCTCCTCCGGGGCCCTGTTCTGCGCCCTCTACACGGTCGGCGCGTGGGGGCCGGACCGCCGATCGGCACGGCGGCTGCGGCTTGGCGTGATCACCACCATGTTCACCTGGATGGGGATCTACTACGCGTGGACCATCGACCACACCCCGGCCGACGCCTTCGCCGCCGCGGTGGGGCCGGTGCCGCCGGTGCTCGCCACGCTGATCAGCGGCGTGCTGGTCAACGGGCTGTTCTTCGGGTTCGCGTACTTCTTCGGGGAGACCGCCTGGGTGGCCGCCCGGCGCGAGCACGAGCTGCGCGCCCAGGCCGCGGAGCTGCGCCGGTCGCAGGCCGAGGCCCGGCAGCGGGCGGTGGTCGGGGAACGGGTCCGGATCGCCCGGGAGCTGCACGACGTGGTCGCCCACCACGTGTCGGTGATGGGGGTGCAGGCGGCCGCCTGCCGCCGGGTCTGGGACCGCGACCCGGTCAAGGCCCGCACCGCGCTGGCCGCCATCGAGCAGACCGCCCGCAGCGCCATCGACGAGCTGCGCCGGATGCTCGGCGTGCTACGCACCTCCGGTGGCGACGACGCCGAGGCCGCGCCGCCCGCCCCCGGGGCGGTCGAACACATCGACGAGCTCGTCGAGCGCGCGCGGGCCGCCGGGATCAGAGCCACCCTCGGGGTGTACGGCGATCCGGCCCCGCTGCCCGGTTCGCTCTCGCAGACCGCGTACCGGGTGGTGCAGGAGGCGGTGACCAACACGCTCAAGCACGCCGGGGCCGACCTACTGGACGTGCGGATCCGCTACCTGGCACGGGAGGTCGAGCTGGACGTGAGCGACGACGGACGCGGCGCCGGTCCGCCCAATGCCGACGGCCTCGGCCTGATCGGCATGCGAGAGCGGGTCGCCGCCCACGACGGCGTGCTGCAGGCCGGCCCGCGCCCGGATGGCGGCTGGCGGGTCCGGGCCCGGCTGCCGCTGCCCGCCCCGGACGTGGCGCCGGTGGCGGTCGTGGCCGGCGGGGAGCGGTCGGCATGAGCGCCGCGCCAGTCGGGTCCACGGTGGTGGGCTCCGGGCGGTCCATCCGGGTACTGCTCGCCGACGACCAGCATCTGGTGCGGACCGGTTTCCGGGTCATCCTCGAGGTGGAGGACGACATCGAGGTGGTCGGCGAGGCCGCCGACGGCGCGCGGGCGGTCGAGATGACCCGGGCCATCCGGCCCGAGGTGGTGCTGATGGACGTCGAGATGCCCGGCATGGACGGGCTGGAGGCCACCCGCCGGATCGTCGGCGCGGGCCCGGACGCACCGGCGGTGCTGATCCTCACCACCTTCGACCGCGACGACTACCTGTTCGCCGCGCTGCGCGCCGGGGCCAGCGGCTTCCTGCTCAAGAATGGCACCCCGGAGGAACTGGGGGAGGCGATCCGGGTGCTGGCGCGCGGTGACGCACTGCTGGCGCCGGAGATCACCCGACGGGTCATCGCCACGTTCGCCCGGCCCGGCAACCCGGGCGGCGCCGCCGGCGGCGGCCCGGACGCCGCCGCCGCGCTGCGCGAGCTGACCCCCCGCGAATGCGAGACGCTGGTGCTGCTGGCCGGCGGGGCGAGCAACGCCGAGATCGCCGCCACCATGCGGTTGGGCGAGGCGACGGTGAAGACACACGTCAGCCGGGTACTGGCGAAGCTCGGCCTGCGCGACCGGGTGCAGGCAGTGGTCTTCGCGTACGAGAACGGGGTGGTTCGCCCGGGCGGGTGACCGCGTCCGTCGCGGGGAGGACCGCCGGCTCATCCTCGGGGCGGACGGCGGGCCGGCGAATTCGATCTAGCGTGTGCGCCGTGACCAGAACGCTCCGCCTGGACGGGGTCGATCGCAGCTTCGGCGACCGGCAGGTGCTCAAGAACGTGTCCTTCGAGGTGGCCGCCGGGCGGATGACCGGCTTCGTGGGCGCCAACGGCGCCGGCAAGACCACCACCATGCGGATCATCCTCGGTGTGCTCGCCCCGGACGCCGGCACGGTGAGCTGGGACGGCGCACCCCTGACCCGGCAGCACCGGCAGCGGTTCGGCTACATGCCGGAGGAGCGCGGGCTCTATCCCAAGATGACCACGCGGGAGCAGGTGGTCTACCTGGGCCGGCTGCACGGCATGGACGCCGCGGCCGCCCGGCGCGCCACCGACACACTGCTGGAGCGGGTCGGTCTCGGCGAACGCGGCGACGACCTGCTGGAGACGCTGTCGCTGGGCAACCAGCAACGGGCCCAGATCGCCGCCGCGCTGGTGCACGACCCGGAGGTGCTGGTGCTCGACGAGCCGTTCTCCGGCCTGGACCCGCTGGCCGTGGACACCGTCGTCGCCGTGCTCCGCGAGCGCGCCGCCGCCGGCGTGCCGGTGCTCTTCTCCAGCCACCAGCTGGACGTGGTGGAACGGCTCTGCGACGACTTGGTGATCATCGCCGACGGCGTGGTCCGGGCCGCCGGCAGCCGCCAACAGCTGCGCGCCAGCTACACCGTGCCCCGCTTCGAGCTGGTGGTGGCGACCGACGCGGGCTGGCTGCGCGACGAGCCCGACGTGACCCTGGTCGATCTCGACGGCGCCCGGGCGGTGTTCGACCTGCCGCCCGGCACCGACGAGCAGCCCATCCTGCACGCCGCGCTGGCCCGCGGCCTGGTGCGCTCCTTCCGCCCGGTCAGCCCCTCGCTGACCGAGATCTTCCGAGAGGTGACCCAGTGACCACCACTCAGGCCACCCGGCTGGTCGCAGCCCGCGAGATCCGGGTCAAACTGCGCGACCGCACGTTCCTGGTGGGCACCCTGTTCTTCCTGCTGATCGCCGCGGCCGGCACCATCCTGCCGCCGCTGCTCAGCGGCGGGCCGTCCACCGTGGCCGCGACCGCCGACGCCGCCGCCCCCCTGCGCGCGGCGGGCCTGGAGGTACGCGAGGTACCCGACGACGGCGCCGCCGAGCGGGCCGTACGCGACGGCGACGTGGATGCCGCGGTGGTCGCCGGGCCAGCGGTGCTGGCCATGGACGAGGCCCCCGACGACGTGGTGCGGGCGTTGAGCAGCCAGCCCGCGGTGCGGTTGCTCAACCCGGACGCGGTCGACCCGGTGGTGGCTTTCCTGGTGCCGTTCGCCTTCGCGTTCGTGTTCTTCGTGACGTCGCAGACCTTCGGTGTGCAGATCGCGCAGAGCGTGACCGAGGAGAAGCAGACCCGGATCGTGGAGATCCTGGTCGCCGCCGTGCCGGTCCGGGCGCTGCTGGCCGGCAAGGTGCTGGCCGGGGCGATCCTGGCGCTCGGGCAGATCGCGCTGATCGCGGCGGTGACCGTGGTCGGCATGCGGTTCGGTGACACCGGAGATCTGCTCACCCTGCTCGCGCCGGCGATCGGCTGGTTCCTGCCGTTCTTCCTGCTCGGCTTCCTCCTCGTCGCGGCCCTGTGGGCGGCGGCCGGCGCGCTGGTCAACCGGCAGGAGGACATCGCGGGCGTGTCGATGCCGGTGCAGCTCACGGTCATGCTGCCGTTCTTCGCGGTCATCTTCCTCAACGACAACGCCGAAGCCATGCGGGTGCTGTCCTACCTGCCGTTCTCCGCGCCGACGGCGATGCCGCTGCGGCTGTTCACCGGCGACGCCGCCGGCTGGGAGCCCCTGGTGTCGCTGGCCCTGCTGCTGGTCACCGCCGTGGCGTTCCTGGTGGGCGGCGCGCGGGTCTACGAGGGGTCGCTGCTGCGCACGAACGGGCGCACCTCGGTGCGTACCGCCTGGCGCGAGCGCGAGACGATCGGCTGAGCGGCGGCCCGGCCCGCGCGGGCGCCGGTGGCCCCACCCGGGGCCCGGCGCCCGCCGCCGTCCGGCGTGGCAAGGTCAGCGCGCGGACGGCACCGCGTCCCAGTCGGCGGGCAGGCGGGGCACCGGCCAGGCCGGGTCCGGCTGCCAGGACGCCCATTCCGGGTCCCACCAGACCGTCGGACAGCCGAACCAGACCTCGCCACGCAGGACCTCGCGCCGGACGACGACGTCGCCCGGCGCGAACCGCTGGACCGGCACTGGGGTCGTCAGGCGTCGACCGCGGCCATCACGTCGTCGGAGACGTCGAAGTTCGCGTAGACGTTCTGCACGTCGTCGCAGTCCTCCAGGACGTCGATCAGCTTGAAGATCTTGCGCGCGCCCTCCTCGTCCAGCGGGATGTTCATGCTGGGGATGAGGGAGGACTCGGCCGACTCGTACTCGATGCCGGCGTCCTGCAGCGCGGTGCGGACCGCGACCAGGTCGGTCGGCTCGGAGACCACCTCGTACGCCTCACCGAGGTCGTTGACCTCCTCGGCGCCGGCGTCGAGGACGGCCAGCATCACGTCGTCCTCGCTGGTGCCAGCCTTGGGGACGATCACCACGCCCTTGCGGGTGAACAGGTACGACACCGAACCGGCGTCGGCGAGCGAGCCGCCGTTGCGGGTCAGCGCGGTGCGCACCTCGGTCGCCGCCCGGTTGCGGTTGTCGGTGAGGCACTCGATGAGCATGGCCACGCCGTTCGGGCCGTACCCCTCGTACATGATCGTCTGCCAGTCGGCGCCGCCGGCCTCCAGGCCGGAGCCGCGCTTGACCGCCCGGTCGATGTTGTCGTTGGGGACCGAGCTCTTCTTGGCCTTCTGGATGGCGTCGTAGAGCGTCGGGTTACCGGCCGGGTCACCGCCGCCGGTCCGGGCGGCCACCTCGACGTTCTTGATCAGCTTGGCGAACATCTTGCCGCGCTTGGCGTCGATGACCGCCTTCTTGTGCTTGGTCGTCGCCCACTTTGAGTGGCCGGACATCTGTTACCTCCGTTGCTACCCGCCGTCTGCATCGACCGCACCGCGCACGCCCCGCTCCCGCCGGCGCACGCGGAGGTGCCGGTCAGCTCTGGTGGAAGCCGTGGCGGGCAGATGGCCCTGCCGAATCTCGGCAATCCTACCGACGTCCACGGGGCCGCTGTCATGCACCGCGCGTGGCGGCTCCGCCCCGCCCACCCGGAACCGGGCAGACGGGACGAAAGCGCGGCCGGTCAGTCCCCGTACGATCCCACCAGCGCCCGGTCCCCCGGAGGCAACGTCCGGGACCACGTCACGATTTCCGTCAGCATCGTCGACAGCGCCTCGACCCGTCCCGCGCCCGGCGCGAGCCGGCCCGCCGCGGTGGGATCGCCCGGCTCCTCCCCCGTGAAGTCGAAGTCGGCGAAGACCGCGAGGGACACCCCGGTCGGCACCACCGCCGTCCGTACCTCGGCGAGGATCACCCGCAGGTGGTCCGCCGCCCGGCCGCCGCCGCCCATCCCGTAGCTCAACACGCCGGCCACCTTGCCGCCCCACTCGGCGTACAGGTAGTCGATGCCGTTCTTCAGCGCCGCCGGGATGGAGTGGTTGTACTCCGGGGTGACGAAGACGAACGCGTCGCAGGCGTCCACCACCGCGGACCAGCGGCGGGTGTGCGGCTGTCGGTAGTCGCCGAACATCGCCGGCACCGGCTCGTCGAGCAGCGGCAACGCGTGCTCCGCGAGGTCGACCACCTCGACGACGGCGTTCCCGGCGCGGACCGCCTCGTGCCGCTCCGGCGACCTCCGTGACCCAGTGGGCGACCGCCGCGCCGCGCCGGCCCGGGCGCGTGCTGCCGACGACCACGCCGATCCGCAGCGGTTCCGACGCCGCCACGGCCGCCGCGCTGGACCGGCTGGCCGGCCGCCGCCCGGGGCAGCTGCGCGCGGTCGCCGGCTGAGGCGGTCGCGTCGCGCGTCCGCCGTCGAAGAGACGCGCGACGACTGTGGTTCGAGCCCTCAGCGGGCGGCGCGGACCAGCTCCACGAAGTACGCGTGCAACCGGGCGTCACCGGTCAGCTCCGGATGGAACGAGGTGGCCAGCAGGTTGCCCTGCCGCACCGCCACGATCCGCCCGGCCGCCGCGCCCTCGGTCACCCTGCCGAGCACCTCAACGCCCGGGCCGACCCGCTCCACCCAGGGAGCCCGGATGAACACCGCGTGGAACGGCCCACCGTCGACCCCGGTGATCTCCACCGGCGCCTCGAACGAGTCGACCTGACGGCCAAAGGCGTTGCGCCGCACGGTCATCTCGATGCCGGCGAAGCCCCGCTGGTCGGGTCGGCCGTCCAGCACCTCGGTGGCCAGCATGATCATGCCGGCGCAGGATCCGTAGACGGGCATGCCGCCGGCGATCCGCTTGTCGATCGGGTCGCGCAGCTCGAAGATGTCCGCCAGCTTGCTGATCGTGGTGGACTCGCCGCCGGGGATGACCAGCCCGTCGACCGCGTCCAGCTCCTCGGGGCGGCGGACCGGGCGGGCGTCCGCGCCCGCCTCAGCCAGCGCCGCGACGTGCTCACGGACGTCCCCCTGCAACGCGAGCACACCGATCACGGGCGCCGTCACCGCAGCGCCTCGACGTTAACAGGGGGCCCCTGCTCTACCGGAAGCGTTAACAAGGTGCCCTTCCTTCCGCTCACCAGCCGCGCTCGGCCAGGCGGTGCGGCTGCGGGATCTCGTCGACGTTGATGCCGACCATCGCCTCGCCGAGCCCCCGGGAGACCTTCGCCAGCACGTCCGGGTCGTCGTGGAAGGTGGTGGCCTTGACGATCGCGGCGGCGCGCTGTGCCGGGTTGCCGGCCTTGAAGATGCCGGAGCCGACGAAGACGCCCTCGGCGCCGAGCTGCATCATCATCGCGGCGTCGGCCGGGGTGGCGATGCCGCCGGCGGTGAACAGCACCACGGGCAGCTTGCCGTTGACCGCGACCTCCTTGACCAGCTCGTACGGCGCCTGCAGCTCCTTGGCGGCGACGTACAGCTCATCCTCCGGCAGCGACGAGAGCCGGCGGATCTCCTGGCGGATCTTGCGCATGTGGGTGGTGGCGTTGGAGACGTCACCGGTGCCGGCCTCGCCCTTGGAGCGGATCATGGCCGCGCCCTCGGTGATCCGGCGCAGCGCCTCGCCCAGGTTGGTGGCACCGCAGACGAAGGGGACCGTGAAGGCCCACTTGTCGATGTGGTTGGCGTAGTCCGCCGGGGTAAGCACCTCGGACTCGTCGACGTAGTCCACACCGAGGGACTGCAGGATCTGCGCCTCCACGAAGTGGCCGATGCGCGCCTTGGCCATCACCGGGATGGAGACCGCGTCGATGATCCCGTCGATCATGTCGGGGTCGCTCATCCGGGACACCCCGCCCTGCGCGCGGATGTCGGCGGGCACCCGCTCCAGGGCCATCACCGCGACCGCGCCGGCGTCCTCAGCGATCTTCGCCTGCTCGGCGTTGACCACATCCATGATCACGCCACCCTTGAGCATCTCGGCCATGCCCCGCTTCACACGGGCGGTGCCGACGACGGGGGTGGTACCGGTGTTCGGGGCGGTGGTTTCGGACACGGGTCAGCGCTCCTCGGACGTGCTGCGGGGGGGTGGCACCAGAGATGCTACGGCGGGTCCAGCGCCGTACCGACAGCCAATCAGACCCCCGGTGGCCTGCGTTGTGGCCGCCGTCACCGGCACCGGAGGGCGCCCCGGATCAGCCGGCCGGCACGTCCGCCGGTGCGCTCAGGGTGGGGTCGTCGATGTCGAAGTAGCGCGGCCACTCCCGGCCCCGTCCCATCCGTAACAGCCGCACGAGTGGCCGGCCACGCGCCGAGCGGGCGTCGCGAACCAGATCGGTGTGCACCTGCCGGGACAGCGCCAGCCGACGGCTCGCCGCGATGACCGCCTCACACTCCGGGTCGGCCGGGTCCAGCCGCACGCTGCGCAGCTGCCGCGTCAGGTCGTTCTCGGCCGCCTCGCGCTCGTCCGGGTGGGCGTCCAGAGCGATCCGGGCCGCCGCGTACAGCTCGACGCCGAAGCGCCGCTCGGCCAGCACCGCGGCCGCCGCGGCCCGGCGCAACAGGTGGGCGTCGAGGGCGCGGGCGGCCAGCTCCGCGCGGGCCTGCAGCCGCTCGACCCGGCCGGCGGTCCAGATGAGGTACGCCGTGACCAGGCCCACGACCACGCTCGCAACCACCACCCACCACATGTGCGGCATCGTAGTGCTGCTCCGTTCCCGTCCGTCCGGGCACGGCCGCGCTGGTCACCCAGGTCACGGTCGCACCATCCGTCACACCCGGCTCAGCTCAGCCCCACCCATTCCTGGTCGATGACCCGCCCGTCCGTCGCCTCGATGGCGGCTGCGTACACCTCCAGGACGCGGCGGGCAACGACGGGCCAGTCGAAATTCGCCACCACCTGGTCGCCGCAGGCGCTCAGCGACGCCCGACCGGCCGGGTCGTCGAGCAGGTCGGCCAGCGCCGCGCGCAGCGCGACCGGGTCGCCGTTGGGGAACAGCCGCCCGGCCCGCCCGCCGTCGAGCACCCGGCGGAACGCGTCCAGGTCGCTGGCCACCACGGTGGTGCCGGCCGCCAGCGCCTCGGTCAGGATCATGCCGAACGACTCGCCGCCGGTGTTGGGCGCGACGTACAGGTGCACGCTGCGCAGCATCCGCGCCTTGTCCGCCTCGCTGACCAGGCCCAGGAAGGTCACCTGCTCGCGAAGGGCGGGCGGAAACTGGTCGTACAGGTCGTCGGGGTCACCCGGGCCGGCGACCAGCAGCCGCAGGCCGGGGCGGGTGGCGGCCAGTTCGACGAAGGCGTCGCGCAGCACCGGGAAGCCCTTGCGCGCCTCGGTGAACCGGCCCAGGAAGCCCAGCGTGCCGCCCGTGCCCTGCCCGCACTCCCCCGGCCAGCCGGGCAGCGGCTCGGCGTCGGAGAACTTGGCGACCGCCACCCCGTTGGGGATCTCCACCGCGCCGCCGTCCATGTGCTCGACCTGCACCTTGCGGGCCAGCGCGCTGACCGCGATCCGGGCGGTGATCCGCTCGAGCACGATCTGCAGCACGCCCTGCGCGGCGGCCAGCACCCGGGAGCGGGTCATCGCGGTGTGGAAGGTGGCCACCACCGGGCCCCGGGCGGAGAGCACCGCCAGCAGCGACAGGCTCAGCGTGAGCGGTTCGTGCACGTGCAGCACGTCGAACTCGCCGTTGGTGAGCCACCGCCGCACCCGGGCGGTGGAGACCGGACCGAACGCGATCCGGGCCACCGAGCCGTTGTACGGCAGCGGCACCGCCCGACCCGCCGACACCACGTACTCCGGCAACGGGGAGTCCTCGTCGGCCGGGGCGAGCACGCTGACCTGATGGCCGAGGGTGATCAGCGCCTCGGCCAGGTCCATCACGTGGTTCTGCACGCCGCCGGGGACGTCGAAGGAGTACGGGCACACGATGCCGATGCGCACGTCAACGTCCTCTGTTCGCGACTGCGGGGCTCCGCTGCGCTGCACTCCTCGCGCTCACCGATGCCCTCCCCCTCAGGCCTGCCCGGCGGCCGGCGAACGCGGCGCTGTGCCGCCGCCCCCCGGGCCCCGCTGGTCCAGCCACATCCGCTGCAACATGTGCCAGTCTTCCGGATGCCGGGCGATGCCCGCCGCCAGACCGTCGGCGATCCGCTGGGCCAGCGCCCGGACCCGCTGGTCCAGTGGGCCCTCCTCGGGCCCGGGGACCGGCAGCGGGCCTTCGAGCGCGGCGCACGCCGCGTCCGGTTCGTACCACATCGAGGCCACGTAGAGCGGCGCGCCGGTGTGCAGCGCGAGCAGCGCCGGCCCGGCCGGCATCCGGGTCTTCGCGCCGAAGAAGTCGACCTCCACACCACGGGCGGAGAGGTCCCGGTCGGCCAGCAGCGGCACCACCGCCCCGGCGCGCAGCCGGTCCACCAGCACGTCGAACGCCGGCCGCGGCCCGCCGCGGTTGGGCAGGATCTCCATGCCCAACTCCTGACGGAAGGCCAGGAACCGTTCGTAGACGCCCTCCGTGAGCCGCTCGGCCACCGTGGTGATCGGCCAGCCGGTCGCCGCCACCCAGGCGCCCGCGGCGTCCCAGTTGCCGGCGTGCGGCAACGCCACCACCGCGCCCCGACCGGCGGCCACGTCGGCGGCGAGCAGCTCCGCGCCGTCCAGCCGGAACCCGGCCAGGATCTGCTCCCGGCTCAGCCCCGGCAGCCGGAACACCTCCATCCAGTACCGGGCGTACGAGCGCAGCCCGCGCCGCACCAGCTCGTCCAGCTCGGGCTCGGGCAGCTCGGGGCCGACCACCCGGCGCAGGTTCGCGCGCAGTCGGGCCGTACCCCCGCCGCCGCGCCGGTGCGCGCGGTCCGCGCCGGCCTGGAACGCGGCCGCGACCACCGGTCGGGGCAGCGCGCGGAGCACCCGCCAGCCGGCGACGAAGCCCAGCTCGGTGAGGTTCACCGGGCCTGGCCGTCCGTCGCCCGGTGCCGACGGTGCGGCGCGTCGCTCACGCCTGGCCGTCCGGCTGGAGCTGGCGGGCCTGCCGGTACACGTGGAGCATCCGCTGCCCCACCGTGAAGATCGACACCGCGGCGAGCAGCCACAGCGCGATCTCCAGTGCCGGTCGGACACCGAGGCCGGTCAGCACGCCGCCGACCCCGACGATGAGCAGCCGCTCGGTGCGCTCGGCGATGCCCACGTTGGCGGTCATGCCCAGCCCCTCGGCGCGGGCCTTCACGTAGGAGACCAGCCCGCCGGCGGCCAGGCAGAGCACCGCGGCGGCCACCCCGCTGTGGTCGCCCCGCGTGGCCAGCCAGTACGCGACCGCGCCGAAGACGGCGCTGTCGGCGACCCGGTCCATGCTCGAGTCGAGGAAGGCACCGAACCGGGTGGAACCGCCGCTCATCCGGGCCATCGTCCCGTCGAGCAGGTCGGTGAGCGCGAAGAAGGTCACGATTATCGCGCCCGCGACCAGATGGCCGCGGGCACCGAAGCCGAGCGCACCGACCAGCACCCCGAGGGTCCCGGTGACGGTGACGGCATTGGGGGTCACGCCGGCGCGGAGCAGGCCGCGCGCGATCGGCTCAACGACACGGGTCATCCCCGCTCGGACCGACACTTGGAAGATCTTCGCCATGGCGGTCCCACGATAACGGTCCGCCCAGGTCCGGCGATACGGCCGGTCCGCCGACCCGCCCGGGGCAGGCTTGTGCCTACCGGGTTACGGGTGTGAGATCGAGCCGGGGAGGTGAGCCAGCTCACCCGCCAGCCCGTCCCGTTCCCGCTGTGCAGCAGACCACCGGAGGATATCGCCGCGCACTCGCCCCGGGCCGCACCCCGTCGCGCGGCGGTCCGCCACCAACCACCGGCTGAGGGAGGTGCGCCCCATGGCGCAGAAGAGTCAGGAGAAGGGTGTCACCGGCGGCGTGCCGGTGGTGACCGAGCCCGAGCGGGTTCGCAACGTGGTGCTCGTCGGGCACTCCGGCGCGGGCAAGACCACGCTGGTCGAGGCGTTGCTCGCTGCCACCGGCACGATCGGCCGGGCGGGCAGCGTCACCGACGGCACCACCGTCTGCGACCACGACCCCGCCGCCGTACGCCAGCAGCGCTCGGTGAGCCTGTCCTGCGCGCCACTGCTGCACGACGGCATCAAGGTCAACCTGCTCGACACCCCCGGCTACGCGGACTTCGTCGGTGAGCTGCGCGCCGGCCTGCGGGCGGCCGACGCGGCGCTCTTCGTCGTCTCCGCGGCCGGCGGGATGGACGCCGCCACCGTCGCGCTGTGGGAGGAGTGCGCCGCCGTCGACATGCCCCGGGCGGTCGCCGTGACCCGGCTGGACCAGCCGCGCGCCGACTTCGACGAGGCGGTGGCCCTCTGCCAGCGGGTCTTCGGCGACAACGTGATGCCGCTCTACCTGCCGATGCTCGGCGACGACGGGGTGTCCACCGTCGGCCTGCTCGGCCTGATCACCCGCCGGGTCTTCGACTACACCGCCGGGCTCCCCGCCGACGTGCGCGAGCCCGACCCGGAGCACCTGCCCGCCATCGCCGAGTCCCGCAACGAGCTGATCGAGGGGATCATCGCCGAGAGCGAGGACGAGTCGCTCATGGACCGCTACGTCGACGGCGAGGAGATCGGCACCGAGGTGCTGATCGACGACCTGGAGAAGGCCGTCGCCCGGGGCCACTTCTACCCGGTGGTGCCGGTCTGCGCCGAGACCGGCGTCGGGCTGGACACGCTGCTGGAGGTGCTGACCGCCGCCTTCCCGTCTCCGCTGGAGCACGAGCTGCCGGCGGTGGCCGGGGTGGACGGCTCGCCGCGCCCGCCGCTGAGCTGCGACCCGGACGGGCCGCTGGTCGCCGAGGTCGTCAAGACCACCGTCGACCGCCACGTCGGGCGGGTCTCGCTGGTCCGGGTCTTCTCCGGCACGCTGCGCCCCGAGCAGACCATCCACGTCTCTGGGCACGGCATGGCCGAGCGCGGGCACCCCGACCACGACGCCGACGAGCGGGTCGGGCACATCTACACCCCGCTGGGCGCCACCCTGCGGGAGGTGACGCACTGCGTGGCCGGCGACATCTGCGCGATCACCAAGTCGGGCAGCGCGGAGACCGGTGACACCATCTCGGCCAAGGACGACCCCCTGCTCATCGCGCCGTGGGAGATGCCCGAGCCGCTGCTGCCGGTCGCGATCGTGGCCAAGAGCCGGGCCGACGAGGACGCGCTGGCCCGCAACCTGAGCCGGCTGGTCGCCGGCGACCCGACCCTGCGGCTCGAGCGCAACCCGGAGACCCACCAACTGGTGCTCTGGTGCATGGGCGAGGCGCACGCGGACGTGGTGCTGGACCGGCTGCGCGCCGGCGGGGTCGAGCTGGAGACCGAACCGGTCCGGGTGTCGCTGCGGGAGACGCTGACCGTGCCGGCGCGGGGGCACGGCCGCCACGTGAAGCAGTCCGGCGGCCACGGCCAGTACGCGGTCTGCGACATCGAGGTGGAGCCGCTGCCCCGGGGCACCGGCTTCGAGTTCGTCGACCGGGTGGTCGGCGGCGCGGTGCCGCACAACTACATCCCGTCGGTGGAGAAGGGGGTCCGCGCCCAGATGGAGCGCGGGCTGGTCGCCGGTCATCCGGTGGTGGACCTGCGGGTGACGCTCGTCGACGGAAAGGCGCACAGCGTCGACTCCTCCGACGCGGCGTTCCAGACCGCCGGCGCCCTCGCCCTGCGCGACGCCGCCGAGCGGGGCCAGCCGGCCCTGCTTGAGCCGATCGACGAGGTGACCATCCGGGTGCCGGACGGCTCGGTGGGCGCGGTGATGGGTGACCTGTCCAGCCGGCGTGGCCGGGTGCTTGGCACCGAGGCGGACCCGGACGCGGAGGGGCGCACCCTGGTCCGCGCCGAGGTGCCGGCCACCGAGCTGCTGCGTTACGCCGTCGAGCTGCGCTCGATGACCGCCGGCACCGGCACCTTCCGCCGCCAGTTCGTCCGCCACGACCCCATGCCCGCCCACCTGGCCGACCAGGCCCGCAAGGAGCAGACCCCCTGATCCCGCCCGCCCCCGGCCCCGCGCCGCGTCGCGCGCAGCGGGGTCAGGGGTGGGTGAGAGGGTGCGTGGGGCGGGGCCAGTGGGGGCGGTCGGCGTCGCGCAGGGCGGCGGTACGCAGTGCCGCGAGCTGGCGTTCCACCTCGGCGAACTGGTCCGGGGCGAGCGGGCCCCGGTGCAGCGCGGCGGCGTTCTCCTCCACCTGGGCGACAGTGCGGCAGCCGGGAATCGGGATGGTCCGGCCGCTGCGCGCCCAGATCCAGCCCAGCGCGCCCTGGGCGAGGGTGCGCCCGTCGGCGGTGAGCGCGGCACGCACCGCCCCGACGCGGCGCAGCCACTCCGGGGCCGGCCGGCCGCCACGGAACCACTCCAGCCAGCCCGGGGCGAGCCCCCGTACGTCGTCGCGGGGCAGCGTCGAGCTGGCCGAGTACTTGCCGGTGAGCAGGCCCATCGCCAGCGGCCCCCGGTTGACGCTGGCCAGGTCGTACTTGTCGCAGACGGCGAGCAGATCCGGCGCGTCGCGCAGCACCGACAGGGTGTGCTGCACGGCGGTGGCGCCGCCGGCGGCGTGCCCGAACGCGGCGGCCCGGTCGGGGCGGTCGGTGCTCCAGCCGTACGCCCGGATCAGCCCCTCGGTGACCAGGTCCTCGCAGGCGCCGATCAGGGCCTCGGCCCGGGGCACCGGCAGATCGGCCAGGTGCAGCTGGTAGAGGTCGATCCGGTCGGTGTCCAGCCGGCGCAGCGAGGCGGTCACGGCCCGCCGCAGGTACGCCGGCGACGAGTCCTCGCCGGTCGCCTGCCGAGTGGCCTCGTCGAACGTGTACCCCCACTTGGTGGCGATCACGACCTCGTCGCGCCGGCCGGCGAGCGCCCGGCCGAGCACCCGCTCGGAGTGCCCGGCACCGTAGGTGTCGGCGGTGTCGAAGAGGGTGACACCGAGGTCGAGCGCCCGGCGTACGGCCCGCACCGACTCCCCGTCGTCGACCGCGCCCCAGCCCAGCGGCTGCGCGCCCTCGGCCCAGGGACCGCCGATCGCCCAGCACCCCATGCCGAGTGCGCTGACCTCGATGCCGCTGCGACCCAACGATCGTGTCGTGACTGCCATCGAACGATCGTGCCACCTCGGGCGGGCGGGAACGCAACGATTCCCGGGGTCAGGACGGCCAGGCGCGGGCGAGCAGGTCGCGGGTGTCACCGAGCAGTTGCGGCAGCACCTTGGTACGGCCGATCACCGGCATGAAGTTGGCGTCGCCGCCCCAGCGCGGCACCACGTGCTGGTGCAGGTGGGCGGCGATGCCCGCGCCGGCCACGCCGCCCTGGTTCATGCCCAGGTTGAAGCCGTGCGCGTTGCTGACCTTGCGGATCACCCGCATGGCGGTCTGGGTGTACGCCGCCAGCTCGGCGGTCTCCGGCCCGTCCAGGTCGGTGTAGTCGGCGACGTGCCGGTACGGGCAGACCAGCAGGTGCCCGGGGTTGTACGGGTAGAGGTTGAGCACGGCGAAGACGTGCTCGCCGCGGGCCACCACCAGGCTCTGCTCGGGTGGCAGCCCGGGAGCCAGGCAGAACGGGCATCCCGTGGGCTTCTCGTACCCCCCCTCGGGCCGGTCCTCGCCGGAGATGTAGGTCATCCGGTGCGGCGTCCAGAGCCGCTCCAGACCGTCGGCCATGCCGCTGTCCGTGTGCCGCGCCTCCCCTGTCACAGGCCGATCCTACGGACCCGTCCGGGGCGGGTCGCGACGCCCGCCGCCGGGAATCGCGTTACTGGAGGTTATTGACGAATCGAGGCCCAGGTCTGAAGATTCTATACATTAATGTACTTCCATTTGACGATGGAGGCTCGATGATCCGACGGCTCGGCAGGTTCTTCGCGGCGATCGCGCTGACCGCCGCCACCACGATGACCGGCGTCACCCTCACCGCCGGGGCGGCACACGCCGACGGCTGCTACACCTGGGGCCGCATGCTGTCCGAGGGGATGTCCGGCGAGGACGTCCGACAGCTCCAGATCCGGGTCGCCGGCTACCCCGGCTACGGCGCCGTCCTCACCATCGACGGGGCGTACGGCCCCGGCACCCGGTCCGCGGTGACCCGCTTCCAGCAGGCGTACGGGCTGCCCGCCGACGGCATCGCCGGCCCGCAGACTTTCAACAAGATCTACGCCCTGCAGGACGACGACTGCACGCCGGTCAACTTCGGCTACGCCGAGTTCAACGACTGCAACAGCGACTGGTCCGGCGGCGCGGTGTCGGCCAGCACCGCCAAGTTCAACGCCCGGGTCTCCATGTGGAAGCTCCAGGCCATGCGACACGCGCTCGGCGACCAGCAGATCATCGTGACCAGCGCGTTCCGCAGCTACGCCTGCAACAACGCCGTCGGCGGGTCGTCGACCAGTCGGCACCTCTACGGCGACGCCGCCGACCTGGGCGCCGGACCGCACTCTCTGTGCCGCCTCGCCCAGCAGGCCCGCAACCACGGCTTCAACGAGATCCTCGGCCCCGGCTACCCGGGGCACAACGACCACACCCACGTCGCCCACAAGTCCACCCGGACCTGGTCGGCGCCGAACTGCGGGATCTGACGCACGGTGCCCCCGCCGCACCACGGCGGGGGCACCTACGTCACGACTGGGCGGACGGGCCGATGTTGCTGCGGGAGGACACCACGTCCAGGACGTGGGTCACGGCCTCGGCGATCGGCACCCCGTTGCGCTGGGAGCCGTCCCGGTAGCGGAACGACACCGTGCCGGCGGCCACGTCGTCGTCGCCCGCGATCACCATGAACGGGATTTTCTGCTGCTGCGCGGTACGAATCTTCTTCTGCATCCGGTCGTCACCCGCGTCCACCTGGGCGCGGATCCCCTCGGCACGCAGCGCCGCGACGAAGCCGTGCAGGTAGTCGGTGTGGTCCTCGCGGATCGGGATGCCGACCACCTGCACCGGGGCCAGCCAGGCCGGGAAGGCGCCCGCGTAGTGCTCGGTGAGCACCCCGAAGAACCGCTCGATCGAGCCGAACAGCGCCCGGTGGATCATCACGGGTCGCTGCCGGCTGCCGTCGGCCGCCTGGTACTCCAGCCCGAACCGCTCCGGCTGGTTGAAGTCGACCTGGATGGTGGACATCTGCCAGGTCCGGCCGATCGCGTCGCGGGCCTGCACCGAGATCTTCGGCCCGTAGAACGCCGCGCCGCCCGGATCCGGCACCAGCTCCAGCCCGGAGGTCGCGGCGGCGGTCCGCAGCGCCTCGGTCGCCTCGGCCCAGTCCTCGTCCGCGCCGATGAACTTCGGCGAGTCGTCGCGGGTGGACAGCTCCAGGTAGAAGTCGTCCAGTCCGTAGTCCCGCAGCAGGTCCAGCACGAAGCTGAGCAGCGTGGACAGCTCGCCGGCCATCTGCTCCCGGGTGCAGTAGATGTGCGAGTCGTCCTGGGTCAGCCCGCGCACCCGGGTCAGGCCGTGCACCACGCCGGACTTCTCGTAGCGGTAGACCGTGCCGAACTCGAACATCCGCAGCGGCAGCTCCCGGTACGACCGCCCGCGCGCCCTGAAGATCAGGTTGTGCATCGGGCAGTTCATCGCCTTGAGGTAGTAGTCCGCGCCCTCGAGCTGCATGGGCGGGAACATGGTGTCGGCGTAGTACGGCAGGTGCCCGGAGGTCTGGAAGAGCTGCGCCTTGGTGATGTGCGGGGTGTTGACGAACTCGTACCCGGCGGCTTCGTGGCGCTGGCGGGAGTAGTTCTCCATCTCCCGGCGGATGATGCCGCCCTTGGGGTGGAAGACCGCCAGGCCGGAGCCGATCTCGTCGGGGAAGCTGAACAGGTCGAGGTCCGCGCCGAGCTTGCGGTGGTCGCGCCGGGCGGCCTCCTCCAACAGCTTGAGGTACGCCTTGAGCTCGTCGCGGGTCGGCCAGGCGGTGCCGTACACCCGCTGCAGTTGCGGGTTCCTCTCCGATCCGCGCCAGTACGCGGCGGCCGAACGCATCAGCTTGAACGCGCCGATCAGCCGGGTGTTCGGCAGGTGCGGGCCACGACACAGGTCCGACCAGCAGACCTTGTCCTCCTTTGCGTCGAGGTTGTCGTAGATGGTCAGCTCGCCGCCGCCCACCTCCATCACCTCGTCGGTGTCCAGGCCCTCGCCCTTGACCTCGATCAGCTCCAGCTTGAACGGCTCGTCGGCCAGCTCGGCCCGGGCCTCGTCCAGGCTGCCGAAGCGGCGGCGACGGAACCGCTGCCCGGACTTGACGATCTCCTGCATTCGCTTCTCGAGCTTGCTCAGGTCGTCGGGCTGGAACGGCTTGTCGACGTCGAAGTCGTAGTAGAAGCCGTTCTCGATCGGCGGGCCGATGCCCAGCTTGGCCTCGGGAAAGATGTCCTGCACCGCCTGGGCGAGGACGTGCGCGGTGGAGTGGCGCAGCACGTTCAACCCGTCCGGGGAGTCCAGGCTGACCGGCTCGACGACGGTTTCCTCGGCCGGCGCCCAGTCCAGGTCGCGCAGCTGACCCTGCGGGTCGCGGACCACCACGATCGCCTTGGGGCCGTTCGCGGGCAGTCCGGCCGCGGCCACCGCGTCGGCCGCCGTGGTCCCGGCGGCGACGACAACGGGGTCGGCCACGGCGGGGGTACGGGGTGCGGACACGGTGACTCCTCAAGGCAGTACGGAAAGCGACGCCGATCCTCGGCTCCTGCCGATGCTATCGGTCCCCCCACCTGAGGAAAGGAAGGGCACCTTCTTAACGCCTGAGGTAGAGCAAGGGCCCCCTACCAACAGCTCGAGTTGAACCTTTCGGCGCTCGGAGCCGAACTACCGGGTGGGGCCGGAGTCGGTGCCGGCCGCGTCGACACGGATGGGGACACGAGATGACGAAGACGCACGGCGGTGACCGCCGGCGCCGGGTCGGGGCCGTGGCCGCCCTGGCCGCCGCCGGGATGCTGGCCTGGCCCGGCACGGCGTACGCGGCGGACGTGACGACCAACCCGACGCAGGCCCGGCAGGGCGACGCGGTGCGGCTGGAGTTCACCGTGCCTGAGGAGCGCGCCGGCGCCACGACCCGGCAGATCGAGGTACGGCTGCCAGCCGACGCGCCGGTGGCCGAGGTCTACCCGATGTCGGTCACCGGCTGGGCGCCCCGGATCAGTTCACGCACGCTGGACCGTCCGGTGACCGGTATCCACTCCAGCGGCGTGAGCACGGTGACCACCGCGGTGACCTGGATCCGGGTCAGGGACGCGGCACCCGGTCCGGCTCGACTGGCCCTGTCCATGGGGCCGCTGCCGCAGGCCGACCGGCTCACCTTCGAGGTGCTCCAAACGTACTCCGACGGCACGGTGGTGCGCTGGGCGGACGCCACCGGCGCGCACCGGGCACCGGTGCTCACCCTGCTGCCGGCAGCCCCGGGCGCGGCCGGTGCTGCCGGTGCTGCCGGACATTCCGGGCACGGCGCTCCGGGGGCCGACGCGGCGAACGATTCCGCTGCGGCACCGGGGGACGCCGCCGATGCCCCGGGCGGCACGGGCAGCCCCAATGACGGGGTCGGCAACGCCGACGGGATGCTCGCCGCCGGACTTCTGGCCGGGTTGGGCGGCGGCGCGGCGATCGGCTGGCTGGTCAGCCGGTGGCGCCGGCGCGATCCGGCCGAGCGCGCCGCGCTGGCCGAGGTGACCGGCGGCGCGGACGAGCTCCCGGCGCCGACCGAACCGACACCGACCGGTTCAACGCCGAACGAAACGACAGCGACCGGTTCAACGCCGACCGAAACGACGGCGACCAGTTCAACACCGACCAGTTCAACGCCGATCGAACCAAGGCCGACGGAACCGGCGCCGACCGAACCGGCGCCGACTGGATCGGCGCCGGAGGATCCGACGCTGGCCACTTCAACGCTGGCGAATCCGGCGCGGGCGGCGTCTCACACGTCGGCGCCCGTCGGTACCGCGCCGGTGTCCGTCGGTACCGCCGTGCACACCGCCTAATTCACCGCCGCCGCCCGCCGCCCGCCGCCTGGCGCCTGACCCCTGGCGCCCGCCGCAGCGGGCAGGAGACGCGGGCCGTCGGGTACCGCCGCGCCGCCTTTGCTCTGCTTCAACCGACGCGACACTCGCGGCCCGGAAACGGTGCGCGGGTTGAAGCAGAGCAAAGGCGGCAGAACCATGACCGTCATCGACTCCGGCTCGCCGATATCGCGGCATCCCCTCAACCGGGACACCCCTACCTCGCGGCCCGGAGTCGATCATCGACGCGGCGCCGCGTCAGCACCCCGGAGTTGATCAGCTCGGCCTGCTGCACCTCGGGGCATCCCCGCCACCGGGACAACCCGACATCCCGGAAGCCGAGTCGATCACTCTCAGGGCGCCCAGGCGGGCAGGGGCTCGCGGGCCGCCAACCACTCCTCGGGCACCCCGCCGGGCGTGCCGACGCCGGTGTGGGCCGCCACGACCGCGCCGGCGATGGCGGCGGTGGTGTCCACGTCCCCGCCGGCCTCGACGCAGGCCCGGATCGCCGCCGGATAGTCGTCGAGGTGGGTGGCGGCCACCCAGAGGGTGAACGCGACGGTGTCCTGGGCGGTCACCCGGGAGCCGTTGCCCAGCGCGGCCACCACCCGGGGCAGCGGCCGGCCGAGCAGCCCGACGGCCCGGCTCACGGTCCGGTGCACCTCGGTGACCGGGTCGAGCGCGGCGGCGATGCCGGCAAGCAGCCGGTCCGGGGCCGGCCGGTGCCCGTCGAGGCGGGCCCGGGCGGCCAGTGCGGCGGCGACCGCCACCGCGACGGCTCCGGCGATCCCCTCCGGGTGCGCGTGGGTCACCTCCGCCGAGGCGCGGGCCTGCGCGGCGGCCCGGGCGGTCGAGTCGGCGAAGTACGCGCCCAGCGGGCCCACCCGCATCGCCGCGCCGTTGCCGCAGGAACCCTCGCCGTCGAAGGCGGACGCGGCGGCCACCGGCCAGGGGGTGCCGGTGCGGATGAGCCGCAGGATGAGCATTGCGCCGGCGCCGTATCCCCGCGACGGCGCGCAGCGCTCGGCGAACGCCAGTGCCAGCCGGTCCCGGTCGACGCTGCCGGACTCGGCCAGCTCCGCCAGCACCGAGCAGGCCATCTCGGTGTCGTCCGTCCACTCCCACGGGGCTGGCGGCAGCGTGCCGGCGGCGAGATCCTCCGGCCGCGCTCCCGGTCGGAAGTACTGGGCGCCGAGCGCGTCGCCGGTCGAGAGGCCGGCGAGACTGTCCCGGGCGAGCGCCAGGCGGGCGTCGGCGAACAGGGTGAAGGACATCGTCGTACCAGCTTGCATGGTTGGCAGGTGCGCCGCAACGCGATCAACTTGCCAGGCCAAGTACGGTCTTGTGGTGGCCACCGTGCTCCTGGTCGAAGACGATCACGTCGTACGCGGCGCGATGCTGCGGTCCCTCGCCGACCGGGGGCACGCCGTGCACGCCGTTGGTACGGCGCTGGACGCGTTGCGTCGGGTCGCCGCCGAGACACCCGACCTGGTGGTGCTGGACCTCGGCCTGCCCGACCTGGACGGCTCGGACGCGCTGCGCATGCTGCGCGGCATCACCGACGTCCCGATCATCATCGCCACCGCCCGGGACGACGAGCAGTCCGTGGTCAAGCTGCTGCGGGCCGGCGCCGACGACTACATGGTCAAGCCGTTCACCGGCGCGCACCTCGACGCTCGGATCACCACCGTGCTGCGCCGGGCCGGGCGGGCCAGCCGTACCGTGCAGCCGGCGGTGCACACCGTCGGCGGGCTGCGGGTGGACGTCGGCGAGCGCAGCGCGCTGCTCGACGGGGAGCCGCTGGCGCTGACCCGCAAGGAATTCGACCTGCTGGCGTATCTCGCCGCACGACCCGGGCGGGTAGTGTCCCGCCGGGAACTCTTGGAGGAGGTATGGCGGCAGCCATCGGTCGGCGAGGACCAGACCATCGACGTTCACCTGTACTGGCTGCGCCGAAAGATGGGCGAGTCCGCGGCGAAGCCGCGCTACCTGCGCACCGTGCGGGGGGTCGGCTTCCGGCTGGTGGCACCGGACTGAGGACGGCGCTGGCCCTGCTCACGGCCGGCATGTGCAGTCTCGTCGCCCTCGCCTTCCTGATCCCGCTCGGCCTCAGCCTCCGCGAGCAGACTCGAGCCGAGGCGATTGCCGACGCGGCCCGACGCAGCGCCCTGGTGACCGGGGCCCTCGCCGTCAGCACCGACCCCGCGGTGGTCGAGCGGGCGGAGGCGGCCAGCGGTGAGGGCGTGCCGTTCCGTCCGGTGGTGCACGGCCTCGGGCTGGACGAGTCCGGCGCCCGGGCCACGGCCGCCGACCTGGACCGGGCCCGCGCCGAGCGCCGCTCGCTGGTCGCGGAGATCGACGGCGGCGTGGTCCGACTCGACCCGGTGGTGCTGGGTGACCGGGTCGCCGTGGTCGAGGTGTTCGTGCCCGACGCCACGTTGACCGAGGGTTCCCGCGGCACCTGGCTGCTGCTGATCGCGGTGGCCGCCGCCCTGATCGGCGCCGCCGTGCTGGTGGTCGACCGGGTCGCCGCCCGCGCGGTGGACTCGACCCGGGGCCTGGTCAAGGCGGCACTCTCGATCGGCGACGGCGACTTGGGCGTACGCGTCGAGCCGAGCGGCCCGCGCGAGCTGGCCGAAGCCGGGTACGCGTTCAACCGGATGGCCGACCGCCTGGACGCGTTCCGCACCGATGAGCGGGAGCTGGTGGCCGACCTGTCGCACCGGCTGCGTACCCCGCTGACCGTGCTGCGGCTCGACGCGGAGGCGTTGGAGTCCGACGACACCAGCGTCGGCTCGTTCAGCGAGGCGGAGCTGGACCGGCGCCGCGGCATCCGGCGGATCCGGCAGGCGATCGTCACCCTGGAGGGCGAGATCGACGTGCTGATCAAGACCACCCGCAAGGCCGTGGCGCACGAGGCCGGGCCGGCGATGTGCGACGTCAGCGAGGTGGTCCGGGATCGGATGGTGTTCTGGGCGGCGCTGGCCGGCGACCAGAACCGGCCGCATCGGGTGAGCGGCGCGCAGTTGCGCATCCCCGCTCCGGTGCCACGCGCCGAGTTGGCCGCCGCCCTGGACGCGGTGATCGGCAACGTCTTCCGCTACACACCGCAGGGCACCGCGTTCGAGGTCGCCGTCTCCCGCCGGGACGGCTACGTGGCGATCCGGATCGACGACGCCGGGCCGGGCATCGCCAACCCGGACCGGGCGCTGCGCCGCGGGACCAGCGACCAGGGCTCCACCGGGCTGGGTTTGGACATCGCCAAGCGGGTGGCGTTGCAGGCCAACGGGTCGGTGAGCATCGACCGGGCCCGGCTCGGCGGGGCCAGCGTGGTGATGCTGCTCGCCGACCCGGAGGCCACGCCCCGGCAGGTCAACCGGTTCGGGCTGGTCGGGCGGATGGCCCGAGAGGCCCGCGACCAGAAGTCCGGTGGTCGGCGCTGGCCCCGACAGCGCCCCAGCGACGGCTGATCCGCGCGCGGGCCGGGGCTGTGGGCCGGCGCAAGTCTTCCTTAGATCGCGGTTAACACCGGCCGCGGAGCGGCGGCGGGCTGTCAGGATCGACGCAGGAACCCACCAGTTCCACCGGCCAGCGCCTCGCGCACCCACCGGCCGGTGGAGCCGTGCGCGCGGCGGGAGTACAGGTCCCCCCACACCAGCTCCCGTCGCGCGCCCTCCTACCCGGGGGGTATGGCCGCTCAGCCCGGGTTGGCGGCCAGGTAGGCGTCGATCTCCGCGGTGATCCGCTGCTTGCCGGCCGGGTCGAGGAAGGACGCGGTCACCGCGTTGCGGGCCAGGCCGGCCAGCCCCTGCGGGCCCACGTCCAGCAGCCGGGCGGCCACCGCGTACTCGTCGTTGAGGGTGGTGCCGAACATCGGCGGGTCGTCGGAGTTGATGGTGACCAGCAGCCCGGCCTCGACCAGCCGGGGCAGCGGGTGCTCGTCGAGGCTCGCCACCGCCCGCGTCCGCACATTGGAGGTCGGGCAGACCTCCATGCCGATCTGCCGCTCCGCCAGGTAGGTCAGCAGCTCCGGATCCTGGGCCGCGGAGATGCCGTGCCCGATCCGCTCGGCGCCCAGCTCGCGCAGCGCGTCCCAGACGGTCTGCGGCCCGGTGGTCTCCCCGGCGTGCGGCACCGAGCGCAGCCCGGCCGCCCGCGCCTGGTCGAAGTAGGGCCGGAACTGCGGCCGGGGTACGCCGATCTCCGGGCCGCCCAGGCCGAAGCTGATCAGCCCGTCCGGTCGCTGGTCCAGCGCGATGCGCAGCGTCTCCTCGGCCGCCGGCAGACCGGCCTCGCCCGGGATGTCGAAGCACCAGCGCAGGTCCAGACCGAAGTCGACCGAGGCGCGCTTGCGGGCGTCCTCGATCGCCTCGCAGAACGCCGGGGCGGGGATCCCCCGGTGCACGTGCGAGTACGGGGTGATGGTCAGCTCCGCGTACCGGACCTGCTGACGGGCCAACTCGCGGGCCACCTCGTGGGTGAGGATCCAGACGTCCTCCGGGTCGCGGATGAGGTCCACCACGCTCAGGTACACCTCGATGAAGTGCGCGAAGTCGCGGAACGCGAAGTAGTCGGTCAGCGCGGCCGGGTCGGCCGGCACCGGGGTGCGCCCCTCGTGGCGGGCCGCCAACTCGGCGACGATGCGGGGCGAGGCGGAGCCGACGTGGTGCACGTGCAGCTCCACCTTGGGCAGTCCGGCGATGAAGGCGGGCAGGTCGGTCACGGGTTCTCCTCTGCGCGGGCGCCGGTGCGGGCGACGACGAAGATGCGACGGAACGGGAAGTACACCTGACCCTGCCGGACCGGGTACGCCGCGGTGAGCCGTACCCCCAGCTCGGCCCGGAAGTCGGCCCAGCCGGCGGCGTCGAGGGCCGCTCGGACCGGGCGCAGCGCGGTGCCGTCCATCCAGGTCAGCACCGGGTGGTCGGCGGTGGCGCGGGCCGGCAGCAGGTGCACGTAGGTAGTCTCCCAGGCGTCCACGGCGCAGCCGGCAGCGGTCAGCAGGGCCGCGTAGTCGGCCGGGTTGTCCACCGGGTCGGTGCGCAGCAGCGGGGCGAGCGCGGCCCGCCAGGCCGGACGCCCCGCGACCTCGCGCAGCGCCCGGTGCGAGGGCGCGTCGAAGTTGCCCGGCACCTGCATGGCCAGCCACGCGCCGGGAGCCAGCTCACCGGCCCAGCGCCGGAGCAGCTCCTGGTGGCCGGGGACCCATTGCAGCGCCGCGTTGCTGACCAGCACGTCGGTGTCGTCGGTCGGTCGCCAGTCCCGCAGGTCGGCCACGGCGAACTCGACGCCGGTGTCCAGCGCGACGGCCCGGTCGATCATCTCCGGGGAGGAGTCGAGGCCGACCACCCGGCTCGTCGGCCACCGCTCGGCGAGCGTCGCGGTGAGCTGGCCGGGACCGCAGCCGAGGTCGACCACCGTCCGGGGTCGCTCGGCCGGGACCCGGGCGACGAGGTCGTGGAACGGCCGGGACCGCTCGTCGCCGTAGCGCAGGTACGTCGCCGGATCCCACATCGTCGCCTCCCAAACCGTACGTCCGTCTTGTTACCGTACGGCCCGTGCGGCGGGTCGGCAAGCCGCTCACTAGGCTCGGGGCATGGAACAGCGCACCTTCCCCCGCCTCGGGCGCAGCGTCGGAGTCGTCGGCCTGGGCGCCTGGCAGCTCGGCGCCGACTGGGGCACGGTCACCGAGGACGACGCGATGGCGGTCCTGGCCGCCGCCGTGGACGCCGGCGTCACCTTCCTCGACACCGCCGACGTGTACGGCGACGGCCGCAGCGAGCAGCTGATCGGCCGGTTCCTGCGCTCCCGGCCGGATGCCGGGCTGACCGTGGCCACCAAGATGGGACGCCGGGTCGAGCAGCGGCCGGAGGAGTACACCCTGGCGCACTTCCGCGAGTGGACCGACCGGTCCCGGGCCAACCTCGGGGTGGACACCCTCGACCTGGTCCAGCTGCACTGCCCGCCCACCGCCGTCTTCGCCGACGACGCGGTCTTCGACGCCCTGGACACCCTGGTCGCCGAGCAGGCCGTCGCCGGTTACGGGGTCAGCGTGGAGACCACCGACCAGGCCCTCACCGCGATCGCCCGACCCGGGGTGGCCAGCGTCCAGATCATCCTCAACGCGCTGCGGCACAAGCCGCTGGAGCGGGTGCTCCCGTCCGCCGCCGCGGCCGGGGTCGGCATCATCGCCCGGGTGCCGCTGGCCAGCGGCCTGCTCTCCGGCCGCTACGACGAGCACACCACCTTCGGCGCCGACGACCACCGCAGTTACAACCGGCACGGCGAGGCGTTCGACGTCGGCGAGACGTTCTCCGGGGTGGACTTCGACCTGGGGCTGACCGCCGTACGCCGGCTGGCGCCGCTGGTCGACGCGGACCGCACGATGGCGCAGTTCGCGCTGCGCTGGGTGCTGGACCAGCCCGGGGTCACCGTGGTCATCCCCGGTGCCCGCGACGCCGGGCAGGCCCGGCGCAACGTGGCCGCGGCCGACCTGCCGCCGCTCACGGCCGACCAGCTCGCGGGGGTGCGGGAGGTCTACGACGAGCTGATCCGCCCGCAGGTGCACGACCGGTGGTGACCCCCCGGCTGCCCACGTCGACCGCTCCGGCCGGTCATGCCGGTGCGGAACGGCACGCGCGCGCATCCGGCGGAGGGGGAGCGCGATGAGAGGGTGGCCGCCACTCACCATCGGCCTGCTGGCGGTCGTGATCGGTGCGGTGTGGACGGTGCAGGGCCTCGGGTACGTCAGCGGGAGCGTGATGACCGACGAGCGGGCCTGGGCGGTCGTCGGGCCGATCGTGGCCCTGGCCGGGCTCGTGCTGCTCTGGTTCGGGCTGCGGGCACGTCGGCGGCCCTGACCGCCGACCAGGGCTGGCCCGGGCAGAGCGACCGAGTACGCGGAAAGCCCCGCATCCCGGGGGATACGGGGCTTCACGACGACCCGGAGCCGGATCGTCCCACTGGCCGGAAGCTACCGGCCGAGACTGCTCAGATCGGACGGACCTGCTCAGCCTGCGGGCCCTTCTGGCCCTGGGCGATCTCGAACTCCACCCGCTGGTTCTCCTCCAGCGTGCGGTAGCCGCTGGTCTGGATGGCCGAGAAGTGGACGAACACGTCAGCACCCCCGCCGTCGACGGTGATGAAGCCGAAGCCCTTGTCAGCGTTGAACCACTTCACGGTTCCCTGCGCCATGTGTATCTCCTTCTAAAACTGGCGGCCGAGCACGCCGTGCGGCCGATTGGCCGTTTTCGAGCAGCGGCGTCTGAGGCGGCCCCCACGAAGGGAACTTCTCTCAACCCACGCCATCTCGCAACAGCGAGCAACAGCAAATCACGGACGCAAAAACTCCGCACGACCTGTCCGACGAATTTCTCCGACATGTGACCTGACGGATGCCTGTGATCGCCGGGCGGCGCTCGCGTCGATGCGAAAGGCCCCCTTCCCGTCGATGCGGGAAGGGGGCCGACAGCCTCTGGTGGTCAGTCTGGCCAGCGTCCGGTGAGCCGGCGTACGCCGACGGCCCCACCCCGGTCCACCGCGGCGCGAACCACCGCGAAGATGGCGCCCTGCAACGCCGCGGCGACCAGGATCTCGCCCCAGCGGCGGTCCTCGTCGGTCGCGACGGGCGCCTCGCCGTCGCCCGCGGTCATCTTCCAGACCTGCCGGAAGATCGCGCCGGCGACCGTACCGGCGGCGATGCCCATCAGTACGCCGGCCGGCTTGTACGCCGCCCTGCCGATACCCTTCACCTGCGCCTCCCGCGGACGATCATCAGTACGACGATGGTAGCTACCGCACCGGCGGCGACGGCGGCCCACGGCGCGGGGTTGCGCCGGACCAGTTCGCCCTTCTCGTGCGCCTGCGCCCGCACCAGCTCGCCCTTTTCGTACGCCTGCGCCCGGGCCACCTCGGCGCGGCGCGCGGCCTGCCCACGGAGGCGGGCGACGGTCTGCGCCGCCTGCTCGCGCATCCGCTCCCGGGCCTGCCCGGCGGACTCCTTCAGGCGCGCCTTCACGTCGGCCCTGGCCGCCAGCGCCTCCATCGTCTCGCCCAGCTCGACCCGGGTGCGGCGGATCTCCTCGCGCAGCGCCTCGGTGTCACCGCGCCCGTTGCCCGTCATGACCGCCCCCTGTCCTTCACTGCGGCGGTGACGGTGTCCACGTCCGCGCGAAGGCTGCGGACCGTCGCTTGCGGAACCGGTGGGACCGCCTGGCTGACCTGCTTCTTGCCCACCAGGGCGAGGATGCCCGCCAGCAGGAAGAGCACCACCGCCACGATGAGCGCGGCGGCCCACGCGGGCAGCACCAGGTCGAGCAGCAGGATCGCGGTGGCGACCAGCGCGCCGAGGCCGTACAGCGCCAGCGCGCCACCGCCGCCGAAGAGGCCGATACCGATGCCGGCGTGCTTGCCCTTCTGGGTCAACTCCGCCCGGGCCAGCGCCAGTTCGTCGCGCACCAGGCGGGAGACCTGCTCGGTGGCCCGCTGCACCAACTCGGCGGTGGACGGCTCGCTCCCGTTGTGGGATGTGCGGGCTTTCGCCACGTCAGCCATGCTGTCCTCCTTTCATCATCACCGCGCTGTATGCCCGGAGTCGCCACCCGTCAATCCTTCCGCGCGCCGGCCGGTGCTCCCGATCGCCGCGCTCCGGCCCATCACCGTCGCCGGTGCCGAGCCGTCGGACCGGTACGGAGACGTCCGGCAGCAGGTCCCCCGCCTCGGCCCGGTCAAACCTCCCGGATCGGACGAGCCTCCCGGATGACCGCACACCTCGCAGGAACCCCACCGGTACAGAACCCCCTCGCCCCACCAACGCCCACCCCCACCGTCCGGACACGCCCGCCCGGTCCCACCCCGGTCGATCATGAAGTCGGCGCCACGACACGTCGGCGCAGCCGACGCCCAAGTCATGAGCAACGGGTCGGACGGGGGGCGGGGGGTGAGGGGTCAGCGGCGGGTTTCCGCGGGTTCTTCGGGGCCGACGAAGGCTTCGCTGCGGGCGGCGCCGTCGTCGCTGCCGCCGAAGACCCGGGCGTCGTCGGGGACGTCGGTCTCGGTGCGGGGGCGTACCGGCCGCCTCGGCTGCACCCACTGCCACGGCAGGTTGCTGGCGGCGTCGCCCAGCTCCGCGCGCATCCGGGGCATCGCGGTCGGGCGGTTGTCGCGGATCCAGCCGACCAGGTGCTCCCGGACCAGACAGCGCAGGTCCCAGAGGCTGCCGGCGTCGGCGGCGCTGACCAGCGCGCGGACCCGGACCGTCCCGCCGGTGGCGTCGGTGACCTGGAGTACGCAGACCCGGCCGTCCCACAGCTCGGTGCTCTCCACCAGCCGGCGCAACTCCTCCCGCATCGCCTGCACCGGCACCGCCCAGTCGACGTCGAACTCGGCGGTGCCGAGCACCGCCGCCTCGGTCCGGGTCCAGTTCTGGAACGGCTTGCTGGTGAAGTACGAGGTGGGCAGGATCAGCCGCCGGTCGTCCCAGATCTGCACCACCACGTAGCTGAGGGTCAGCTCCTCGATCCGGCCCCACTCCCCCTCGACGACCACCACGTCGTCGAGTCGTACCGCGTCGCTGAAGGCGAGCTGAAGGCCGGCGAAGACGTTGCCGAGCAGACTCTGGGCGGCCAGCGCGGCCACCACACCGACCACACCGGCGGAGGTCAGCACGCCGGCGCCGATGCCGCGCACGCTCGGGAAGGTCATCAGCATCACGCCGACGGTCAGGATGACGATCACCGCGATGGTCACCCGACGCAGCATGACCACCTGGGTACGCACCCGTCGGGCGTGCCGGTTGTCCGGCACGTCCACCCGGAACCGGGCCAGCGCGGTGTCCTCCACCACCACCAGCAACGAGGCGACCAGCCACGCCGCGCTGGCGATGACGCACAGCACGAGCAGGTGCAGCAGCGCCTTCCGCCAGGGCGTGCCCACCGCGTACCCGGTGCTGAACCGGGCGGCGAACTGCACCGCGAGCACGGTGGCGGCCACCTGGAACGGGCGGTGCGAGTGGTCGGTGAGCTCGGTCATCAGCAGCGACCGGCGGCCGAAGCGCCGGATCGTCCGGTGGACGACCTCGACCAGGAACAGGGCGACCGCCGCCGCTACCAGCGCGGCGACGGTCGTCTCCAGGTAGTTCTGCATCCGGTGGTGCTCCCTCCGACGGGCAGCGGTTCTTCGGGCAAAAGCCCAATAGTGCCCGGCGTCTCCGGAATCGACCAGTTCAGACCTTGCGGTACCGGGACTGGAGCAGGCAGAACACGCCGAAGGCCGCGATGCCGAGTGCGACCAGGCTGAGCAGGACGGTGCCGTAGGTCTGGTCGCGCAGCGTACGCAGCGCGGCGTCCAGGCCGCGGGCCTTCTCCGGGTCGTACTTCACCGCCGCGACGATGATCAGCACGCCGGAGATGCCGTACGCGATGCCCTTGGCGACGTACCCGGCGATGCCCAGCCGGCGGGCCAGCTTGCGGGTGCCCGGGCTCATCTCGCCGGTCTTCAGGTGCTTCTCGAACCGCTTGACCAGCCCGTAGATGACCAGGCCGACGCCGATCGCGGCGAGCACCAGCCCGGCGAGGCCGACCAGCCAGCGACCGCCGGTGGAGGTCATCAGCTTGCCGGTCAGCGCCTCCTGCTGGTCGGCGCTGTTGGAGCCGGCGTCCTTGAACACCTTGAACGCCGTCCAGGCGAAGTAGAGGTAGACGATGGTCCGCCCGGCCGAGGCGAGCCGCTCCCAGACGCGTGCCCTGCCCTGCTCCGCGCGGTGCCCCACCGCCGCCTCCAGCGCCTGCCAGATCGCCATCGCGAGCAGCCCCACGGCGGTGGCGATGACCAGGAACCTGCCCAGCGGCTGGTCCGCCAGGGTGCGCAGCGCGCCGGACTGGTCGCCGTCGTCCTTGGAGGTGCCGAACGCGATCTGCAGCGCCAACCAGGCGAACAACAGGTGCACGATGCCGTAGCCGATGAAGCCGGCCCGGGCGAGGAGCTCCAACCAGCGGCTGTTCGCCGTGCGGGAGGCGGTGGCTTCGGCGCTACGGGTGAGTGACATGGCGCCAGGTATCTCCGAATGCGGAGATCGCCAAACGTCGGTCCGGGTCAGCTGCCCGGATTGCGTGAAACTCGGATCTTGACCTGCTGGTCGGTGACGCTGTCCAGGGTGACCGCGAAGCCCCCGGCCTCGGTGGCCTGCTGACCGGTGGTGAGGGTCAACTGCTCGCCGGCGACCTCCACGGTCACCTGGTCGCCCTGGGCGCCGACCAGCTTGGCCTCGACACCGAGGATGGTGGCACTGGCGTCGACACCGCGCTCGAAGGTGACCGTGCAGGCGTCCAGGCCACAGTCGGTGGAGGCGCCCTGCGAGCTGCAGCCGGCGAGCACGGCCACGCCGAGGGCCAGGCCGGCGAGGAGACCGGCGGCGCGGCGGGTGGGGGACAGCGGAAGGGTCGTGGCTCGGTTCGTCACCCGGCCAAGGGTACGAGACGCCGACCAGGCGGGTGCCAAGCGGTGATCGTCCAGGGCCGCCGGCCGGGGCGGACGGGCCCGCCCGGGCACCGGCTAGGGTCCGGGTCATGCCCTTCGACATCGCCCGTACCCGGGCCGCCTACCCCGCCCTGACCGAGGGCTTCGTCCATTTCGACGGGGCCGGAGGCACCCAGACCGCGGCGGGCGTCGTCGACGCGGTCACCGACGCGATGCGCACCGCGGTCGGCAACCGCAGCGCCGCCTTCGTGCCCGGCCAGCGGTCGCTGGAGCTGGTCACCGCGGCCCGCACGGCGGTGGCCGACCTGCTCGGCGCCGAACCGGACGGGGTGGTGCTCGGTCCGAGCGCGACCGCGCTGACGTACACCCTCGCCCGGACGCTCGGTGCCGGCTGGCGCCTTGGCGACGAGGTGGTGGTCTCGCGGCTCGACCACGACGCGAACGTGCGCCCCTGGGTGCAGGCCGCCGAGGCGGCCGGCGCGACGGTGCGCTGGGCCGAGGTCGACCTGGACACCGGGGAGCTGCCCGCCGGTCAGTACGCCGACCTGGTGAACGAGCGGACCCGGCTGGTCGCGGTGACCGCGGGCAGCAACGCCATCGGCACCGTGCCGGACGTGCCGGCGATCGCCAAGGCCGCGCACGCGGTCGGCGCGCTGGTCTGCGTGGACGGGGTGCACTCGGTGCCGCACGGCCCGACCGACCTGGCCACGCTCGGCGCGGACGTGCTGGTGACCAGCGCGTACAAGTGGTCCGGGCCGCACCTGGCGGCGATGGTCGCCGACCCGGCCCGCTGGGCGGCGCTGCGTCCGGCGAAGCTGCTGCCCTCCTCCGACGCGGCGCCGGACCGCTTCGAGTACGGCACCCCGAGCTTCCCCCTGCTCGCCGGGGTGGCCGCCGCGGTCGAGCACCTGGCCGGGCTGGACCCGGACGCGGTCGGCGACCGGCGGACCCGGCTGCGGGCCGGGCTGGCCGCCGCCCAGGCGCACGAGGAGGCGCTGCTGGACCGGCTGCTCAGCGGGCTGGCGGCGCGACCGGCGATCACCGTGTACGGCTCCCCCGCGCGACGGTGCCCGACGGTCTCGTTCCGGGTCGCCGGGATGTCCCCGGCGCAGGCCCAGCAGGCGCTGGGCGCGGCCGGGTTCTGCCTCTCCGCCGGCGACTACTACGCCTACGAGTACTTCCAGGCGATGGGCCTGCGGGACAGCGGTGGGGCGGTGCGCGCCAGCATCTACCACTACAACACGGCGGACGAGGTGGACCGGTTGCTCGCCGAACTCGACGCGCTGGCCGACGGCGCGGGGAGAATGGCCGAGTGAGCAGCCTGGTCGAGGACAACCCCGCCAAGAACCGCTTCGAGATCCTGGTCGACGACGCGTTCGCCGGCTTCACGGCGTACCAACCCCGCGGGGAGGTGCTGGTCTTCACCCACACGGAGGTGGACCCGAGCTTCCAGAACATGGGCGTGGGCGGCATCTTGATCCGGGAGACCCTGAATCAGGTGCGTGCCCGCGGCGGCCGCGTGGTGACGCGCTGCTCGTTCATGTCCGCCTACATCGACAAGCACCCGGAGTACGCCGACCTGGTCGTTGACGAGTCGTAGCGGCCGGTCAGCGTACGCCGACCAGCACCTCGGCGGCGGCCCGCGCGCCGACCCGGGTGGCGCCGTGGGTGGCCAGGTGCACCGCGCCGGTGACCAGCTCCGGCACGCCCAGCTCGACCACGACCGCGTCCGGTCGGGTGGCCAGCGCCCGGGCCACCGCGGCCCGCATCCAGTCGTGCCGGTGCAGGTCGCGGACGACCAGCACCACCGGCCGTCCGTGGGCGGCGGCGGTGAGGTCGGCGGGCACCTCGGCTTCGGCGTAGCGGGCGGCGGTGGTGCCGGGCAGCAGCTCGCGCAGCGGGTCGGCGATACCCCACGGGGTCTCGGCACCGATGGCGATGTTGTGCGGCGGCGCGAACTCGACCACGTGCGCCGGTCGGGTCAGCGGCAGAGCCGCCGTGCCCGCGCCGCTGCTGCCTCCTGAGCCGGCGGAGACGGGGACGGTGACCCGGATCGCGCGGCGGGCGGCGACCAGCGCGGCCGGGACGGCCTCGGGGGCCATGTCCCGCCGGGCCGCTCGCTCGGCGCGGGCCGCGACGGTCCAGGCGGCGAGCTGACCGACCCGCTTCGCCGCCTCGGCGAGGCGCTCCTCCGGCAACTCGCCGGAGACGACCGCCGCCACGATGGCGTCGCGCAGTTCCCGGGCCGCCCCCTCGTCGGCCCGCTCACCGCCCACGCAGATCGCGTCGGCGCCGGCGGCGAGCGCCCGGACCGCCGCCCCGGCGAAGCCGTACCGGTCGGCGACCGCGCGCATCTCCACCGCGTCGGTCACCACCGCGCCGGAGAACCCCAGCTCGTCGCGGAGCAGGCCGCCCAGGATGCGGTGGCTGAGGGTGGCCGGCAGCTCCGGGTCCAACGCGGGCACCAGCAGGTGTCCGGTCATCACGGCCTGCGCGCCGGCGGCCACGGCGGCCCGGAACGGCGCGAGTTCGCAGGCGTCCAACCGGGCCCGGTCGGCGCTGATCAGGGGCAGGTCGTGGTGCGAGTCGACCCGGGTGTCGCCGTGCCCGGGGAAGTGCTTGGCGCAGGCGGCGACACCGCCGGCCTGGAGCCCGCGGACCCACGCGGCCGTGTGCCGGGCCACCAGCGCGGGGTCGGCGCCGAACGAGCGGACGCCGATTACCGGATTGGCCGGGTTGGAGTTGACGTCGGCGTCCGGGGCGTAGTTCAGGGTGACACCGGCCGTGGCCAGCTCGACCCCGAGGTCGCGGGCGACCGCCTCGGTCAGCTCCGGGTCGTCGACCGCCCCCAGGGCGAAGTTGCCGGGTCGGGAGCTGCCCCGGGCGGACTCGATCCGGGTGACGTCGCCGGCCTCCTCGTCGATCGCCACGATGACGTCGGGCCGCTCGGCGCGCAGCGTCGCGGTGAGTGCCGACAACTGGACCGGGTCGACCACGTTGCGGGCGAAGAGCACCACCGAGCCGAGCCCTTCGCCGAGCCAACGGCACACCCAGGCCGGTGGTGCGGTGCCGACGAAGCCGGGTTGCAGGACCGCGGCGGCCAGTGCCGCCAGGTTGCCCGACGCCACGGCGCCGTGCGCACCGATCCGCTGGCTGCGCTCGCTCATGCGGCCCCCGTACCCCGTTTTCCTCCGCGCCTCGGCGGACCGCCACCGGCAGGCGGTGCTGCCATGGTCACACCGTGCGATTCAATAGTCAATAAACCTTACAGTTGCCCGACGGCACCGTTCCCGGGAGAGTGCGGGCATGGAACCCGCGCTCCTGGCCGACGCGACGAGCCCGGCCGACATCCCCGGCGTACGCCTGCTCGGCCTGGTGGTCGGCGCCCTGCTGCTGCTGGCCGCGATCCGGGCGATGTTCGGCCGGCGCTGACCGGGTGTGGCGGGCAGGCCCCGGGGTACCGCTTCCCTCATCGAGCAGCCACCCGCGCCGAGAGGGAAAGAAATGAAGATCGGATACTTCCTGTCCAGTGAGGAGTACACGCCCGCCGAACTGCTGGAGCAGGCGCGCGGCGCGGAGCAGGCCGGCTTCGAGGCGCTGTGGATCTCCGACCACTACCACCCGTGGGTGGACGCGCAGGGGCAGAGCCCGTTCGTCTGGTCGACGATCGGCGCGCTCAGCCAGGTCTGCTCGCTACCGGTGACCACCGCGGTGACCTGCCCGACCGTCCGGATCCACCCGGCGGTGATCGCCCAGGCGGCGGCGACCAGCGCGGTCCTGCACGGCGGGCGTTTCGTGCTCGGCGTCGGCACCGGCGAGGCGCTCAACGAGCACATCTTCGGCGACGCCTGGCCGCAGACCGACGTCCGGCTGGAGATGCTGGAGGAGGCGGTCGAGGTGATGCGCGAGCTGTGGCGGGGCGAGTTCGTCAACCACCACGGCGAGCATTACACCGTCGAGCACGCCCGGATCTACACCCTGCCCGACGCTCCCCCGCCGATCTACGTCTCCGGCTTCGGCCCCAAGTCGATCGACCTGGCCGCCCGCATCGGCGACGGCTACGTCAGCACCATGCCCGACGCCGACATGGTCCGCCGGTTCCGGGAGAAGGGCGGCGGCGACAAGCCGTGCCAGGCCGGCTTCAAGGCGGCGTACGCCGACAGCGAGGAAGAGGGCGTACGGATCGCCTACGAGAAGTGGCCCAACGCCGGCGTGCCGGGTGAGCTGTCCCAGGTGCTTCCCTCGCCGCGGCACTTCGAGCAGGCCGCCGAGCTGGTCAAGCCGGGGATGATGAAGGAGGCGTTCGTCTGCGGCAACAGCGCCGACGCGCACCTGGAGATGATCGAGCAGTACGCCAAGGCCGGCTTCGACGAGGTGTACGTGGCCAACACCGGCCCGCACTACCAGGGCCTGTTCGATCTCTATCAGCGCGAGGTGCTCCCCCGCCTGCGCTGAACCCGGCACCGGGCCGGGGTGGGAGCGGACGAGCGTCACCCCCGGCCCGGTTTCGCCGACGATCGGCCCGGGTACCTCCGGCCCTCGATGAAACTGTCCACGCACTCGATGACGTTGCGCCGCGCGGCGCGGAGCCTCTTCGGCTGGACCGCGCTGCGGCCCAACCAACTGGCCGCCATGCGCGCGGTGATGAAGCGGCGCGACGCCCTGGTGGTGTTGCCCACCGGCGCCGGCAAGTCGGCGATCTACCAGATCCCGGCCAGTCTGATCCCCGGTCCGACCGTGGTGATCTCGCCCCTGCTGGCCCTGCAACAGGACCAGATCGCCGCGCTCAACGAGCGGCAGCGCCCCGAGCTGCGGGCGGTGCGGATCAGCTCGAACGAGTCGGCCGCCCAGCAGGCCGAGGCGATCGCGGAGGTCCGCGAGGGCCGGGCCGAGTTCCTGTTCATCACCCCGGAGCAGCTGAGCAACCCCGACCGGATGGCCGAGGTGAAGTCGCTCAAGCCGGCGCTGGTGGCCATCGACGAGGCGCACTGCATCTCCGCCTGGGGGCACGACTTCCGTCCGGACTACCTGGCGCTGGGCCACCTCATCGACGGCATCGGCCGGCCACCGGTGGTCGCGCTGACCGCCACGGCGTCCCCGCCGGTCCGCGACGACATCGTCGCCCGGCTGCGGTTGCGGGACCCGGAGATCGTGGTCTCCGGGCTGGACCGGCCCAACCTCTTCCTGGAGGTCGCGCACTGCCCCACCGAGGACTACCGGTGGCGGCGGCTCGTCGCGCTGCTCAGCGACGACCAGCGACCGGGGATCATCTACGTGCCCACCCGGCGTGCCGCCGAGGAACTGGCCGCCCGACTCACCGCCGCCGGTTTCCCGGCGCAGTACTACCACGGTGGGATGCCGGCCGGCGCCCGCTCCGACCTGCACGAGGCGTTCCTCGCCGACCAGGTGCCGATCATGGTGGCCACCTCGGCGTTCGGCATGGGCATCGACAAGCCCAACATCGCCTGGGTGGTGCACATGGCGCTGCCCGACTCGCCGGACAGCTACTTCCAGGAGATCGGCCGGGCCGGCCGCGACGGGCAGCCGGCCCGGGTGCTGCTGCTGTGGCAGGCCGAGGACGTGGGCCTGCAACGGTTCTTCAGCGGCGGCCTGCCGGACGAGAACGAGCTGCGTGACCTCGCCGCGCTACTGCGCCGCAAGGCAGCCACCAAGAAGGAACTGCGCGAGGTCACCGGCCTGGGCCCGCGCAAGCTGGGGCAGTACCTCTCCCTGCTGGAGCAGGTCGGCGCGGCCGAGCCGCGCGCCCGCCAGCGCATCGGCGCACCCCGCTACTCCCCCACCCCGGTGGACGCCGCCGCGGCGGCGCTGGCCGAGGCCGAGCGGCAGCAGACCGTGACCCGGTCCCGGACCGACATGATGCGGGCCTTCGCCGAGACCACCGCCTGCCGCGGGCAGACCCTGCTGGCGTACTTCGGTGAGCAGATGACCGAGGTGTGTGGACACTGCGACAACTGCCACGCGGGCACCAGCGTCGCCGACGACGGCGCCGTCGGGCCGTTCCCCGTGCACAGCGAGGTCCGGCACCCGGAGTGGGGGCACGGCCTGGTGCTCGGCTACGAGGACGACAAAATGACGGTTCTGTTCGATGAGGTCGGGTACAAGACGCTGTCCGTACGCGTGGTGTCCGAACAGGGCCTGCTGGCCCTGGACTAGCCTGAGCCGGGCCCGTGGCGCAGCCCGCCAGGGCACGGGCACGGGTCCACCGGGATCGACGAAGCAGAGCAGGGTGAGAGGGGCGTTGCCGTGATCGAGCAGCCGGCGTACACCGGTTTCGGTTTCTCCGACGGGGAGTGGGGGCTGCTGGTCGGCCTCCCGCAGTCGGTGCTGACCGCGGCGAGCGCCGCCGAGCACGACGGCGCGCGCCGCACCATGGCCGAGAACGCGGCCGGGTTGGAGACCATCGCGGCCGGCCGGGAGTCGGCCAGCCCGCTGGTCGCCGCGGTGGCCGGTGAGATCGTCAACCGGGTCGGCGACCCGGAGACCGGCGAGGAACTGCCGGTCATCGCTCCCGCCGATCCGCAGGCCATGATCGACGACGTGCTGCTGCGGGCCGGCGAGGCCGCCGCGCTGCTGGCCGCCCGGGTCGACGAGGGTGAGGCCGGCGCGTACAAGCACTGGCTGGTGAAGATCGCCGAGCAGGTGGTCGGCGCCGCGTCCACCGGCGGGCTGCTCGGCCTCGGCGGCGAGACGGTAAGCGACTCCGAGAGGCGCTTCCGCGACCGGCTCGCACACGTCCTCAACGACTGACCGACGGCCGGCCGCAGCGGGCGGCGCAACCGCCGCTCGCGACGGTGGGGTGCGGTGGGCGATGCGGTGTGGAGCGTTGATCGACTCGGGTTCCTGGAAACCGTGGCATCCCTGCTTCCTGGACACCCCGGTTTCCGGGAAACCGAGTCGGTCATGTCTGGCGCTACGCCTTGGTCGACACCGTGGCGGGTGCCGCGGCGGCGGGGAGCACCCCGGCTGCGGCCGGGTCGACCGGAAGCGCCTCGGGCGGTGCCGGGTCGCCCGGTCGGGCGCCGCGCAGCGCGGCGAGCGCGGTCAGCGCGCCCAGCAGCATCACCACCGCGGCGGCGACCGCCGCGAGGTGCAGCCCGTCGGTGAAGGCGAGCCGGGCGGCGTGCAGCACCGCCGCGCCCACGTCGGTCGGTAGGCCCTCGGCGACCGCCAGCGCGCCGCCCAGCGTCTCGCTGGCCGCGTCGCGGGCGTCCGTCGGCAGGCCGGCGGGGAGGCTGTCGACGACCTCGCGGCGGTAGACCGCGGCCCCCACGCTGCCCAGGATCGCCATGCCCAGCGCGCCGCCGAGTTCACTGCTGGACTCGGTCAGTGCCGAGGCGACACCGGCCCGCTCCGGCGGCGCCGCGCCGAGTACCAGCTCGGTGACCAGCGACATCACCATCACCAGTCCGGCGGCGTAGACGCTGGCGCCGACCAGCAGCAGCCAGAGCGGGCTCTGCGGGGTCACCCGGGTCAGCACCGCGAAGCCCACCACGGCGATCGCGAAGCCGGTCCCGATCAGGTACGCCCGCTCGACGCGCTGGGCGAGCGCCGCCGCGGCCGGGGCGATCCCGCCCACGGCCAGCGAGGGAACCAGGCTCCACAGGGCCGCCCGCAGCGGGCTCAGACCCAGCACCGACTGCAGGTGCTGGGTGGTGAAGATGGCGAAGCCGACCAGGGCGAACATGGCCAGCAGGTTGACCGCGAGCGAGCCGGCGAAGGCCCGTTGGTGGAACAGCGTCAGGTCGATCATCGGGTCCGGCCGGTTCCGCTGCCGGTGCAGGAACAGCGCGCCGACCAGCAGCCCGGCCAGGATGGCCAGCACCCGTGGCGGCGTGAGGCCGTCGCGGGCCAGTTCCTTGACGCCGTAGATCACCGGCAGCAGCGCGCCCAGCGACAGCACGGCGCTGACCAGGTCGAAGCGGCCGGCGGCCGGGTTGCGGAACTCGGGGACCAAGGCGGGGGCGAGCAGGAGCAGCAGCACCATGGCCGGGATGTTGATCAGGAAGATCGAGCCCCACCAGAAGTGCTCGAGCAGGATGCCGCTGAGCACCGGGCCGATCGCGATGCCGCCGGTGAGCGCTGCGGTCCAGATGCCGATCGCGGTGCCGCGTTGCCGGGCGTCGGGAAACATGTTCCGCACCAGCGCCAGGGTGGAGGGCATCAGGGTGGCCCCGCCGACGCCGAGCACGGCGCGCGCGGCGATCAGCGTCGCCGGGCTGTCGGCGTACGCGGCGAGCAGGGACGCCGCACCGAACGCGGCGGCACCGAACAGCAGCAGCCGGCGCCGGCCGATCCGGTCGCCCAGGGCGCCCATGGTGATCAGCAGGCCGGCCAGCACGAAACCGTAGATGTCGAAGATCCAGAGCTGCTGGGTGCCGGTGGGGCGCAGCTCCTCGCTGATGAACGGGACGGCGAAGTAGAGCACCGACACGTCCATGGAGACCAGGAGCAGGGGGAGCACCAGCACCCCGAACCCGATCCACTCCCGCCGGCCCGCCCGCGGTGCCGGTGCGGTCGTCGCTGTCATCCTGAACTCCTTCTGCGTATGTCGTACGCGCTTATGCGTACACCATACGCAGAACTAGGATGCCCAGCAAGGAGGAAATGTGGCGGCAATGCAGGACGACAGCGGACCGGCGCTCCCCCCGGCCATCGAGCACGTCTGGGGGCTGCGGGGCCGGCCACCCCGGGGGCCGCGTCCCGGGTTGAGCGTGGACGCCATCGTGGACGCGGCGGTCCGGGTGGCCGACGCCGACGGGCTGGCGGCCGTCTCGATGAGCCGGGTCGCCAAGGAGCTGGGCGCCGCCACAATGGCCCTCTACCGCCACGTCGGCTCCAAGGACGAGCTGCTGACGCTCATGGTGGACGCCGGCTACGGCCCGTCGCCCGGCCCGTCGGCGTCGGACCAGGACTGGCGGGCCGGTCTGACCCGCTGGGCCTGGGCCGAGCACGACGTGCTGCGGCAGCGGCCCTGGCTGCTGCACATCCCGATCACCGGTCCGCCGATCACCCCACAGCAACTGGGCTGGTTGGAGGATGGGCTGCGCTGCCTGGAGAGCACCGGCCTGGCCGAGAACGAGAAGATGTCGGTGATCCTGCTGGTCACCGGGTACGTCCGGAACGAGGCGACCCTGACCGCGCAGGTCGCCGAGGGCAGCCGGGCGGCCGGCGTCGAGCCCGGCGAGCTGATGCCGGCCTACCGGCGGACGCTGAGCCGGCTGGCCGACCCGGCGCGCTTCCCGGCGCTGCACCGGGTCCTCGCCGCCGGCGTACTCGACCAGGACGACGACCCCGACGACGAGTTCACCTTCGGCCTGGACCGGATCCTCGACGGCGTCGAGACCCTGGTCCGCGCCCGAGCGTCCGCAGGGGCGGGACGCTGATGCTGCACCGGAACACCATCGACACCTCCGTCGTGCCGCCCGGGGAGCGGTTCGGCATGTGGCTGGACCTGGTCGCGCGCACCTCGGCGCCGCTGCGGATCGAGTCCCCGCGGGCCCACGACTTCACCGCCCTGGCCGACTTCATCGACCTCGGCCCGATCCAGCTGGTCAACTACCGCTACCCCTCGATGGACGCCACCCGGACCCGCAAGCTGGTCCGCCGCTCCGACCCGGAGGTGTACGTCCTCGCCCTCACCACCGGCGGGCTCGGGTTGTCCAGCCAGAGCGATCGGCGTAGCGAGATCCGCGCCGGGGAGTTCACCTTCTACGACGCCTCGCGCCCACACGAGGTGAACCACCACGCCAGCGATCCGGACCACGGCCTGGCCACCTCGATCGTCACGCTGATTCCGCACGCCGCGCTGCCGCTGCCGCCGCAGCGGGTGGCCCCGCTGTTCGCCGCCCACCTGTCCGGCAAGGAGGGGATCGGGGCGCTGCTGGCGCAGTTCCTGATCCAGGTGGTCGACCATCCCGAGCAGTACCACGCCGCCGACGCCACCCGGCTCGGCACCGTGGGGCTGGACCTGGCCACCACCCTGCTCGGTCGCCACCTGGTCGCCGAGGACGCGGTGCCCACCGAGGTGCGGCGCCGGGCGCTGCTGACCCAGGTGCAGGCGTACATCCACCAGCACCTCGGCGACTCGACGCTGAGCCCGCAGGTCGTCGCGGACGCCCACCACGTCTCGCTGCGCTCGCTGCACCGGCTCTTCGCGGCCGAGGAACTCACCGTGGCGGCGTACATCCGGGATCTGCGGCTGGCGCGCTGCCGGCGCGACCTGACCGACCCGGCGCTGCGCGACCAGCCGGTGCGGGTCATCGCCGCCCGCTGGGGGTTCGGGGACAAGGCCCACTTCAGCCGCGTGTTCCGGGCGGCGCACGGGACGACCCCGCAGACGTACCGCGAGGAACGGTCGGATCCGTCGCGGATCGTCAACCCGGCGGCGTCCACGGTCAACCCGGCCTTGGCAGACTGACAGCCAGCGCGGCCGACCGCCGCCCGCACCGCCGGGCTGATGGTGGGCTGCCAACGGGGGCCGTGGCGAGGCGCCCGCCGCCGGACGCGGCGGGCGGCCGCCCGGTGTGCGGCCCGGCCGCCGGCTGAGGACTCCGGCTCCGTCGTTCTCCCCCCAGGAAAACCGGCGGGGCCGGTCAGGCGTCCTCGAGCAGCCCCAGGACGACGCGTTCGGCCTCCTCGCGGGGGGCCTCGGGCTGCACCGGCGCCACCACCCCGTCGTGGTAGAGGTCGACGACCCTCGGGTCCACGTACGACGTCCGCGCCACCGTCGGCGTGTTACCCAGCAGCTCCGCCACGTCGCGCATCACCGCGGCCACCGCCTTCCGACGGGCGGTGACCGAGCGGGCCGGGCCGAGGGTGGCCAACTCGGTGGCGGCGAGCACGGTCGCGTGCCAGGTACGGAAGTCCTTCGCCGTCATCTCCCCGCCGCTGGCGTCGCGCAGGTAGCCGTTGACCTCGTCGCTGCGCACGTCGCGCCACTCCCGGCCGTCCCAGTAGCCGAACAGCCGTTCCTCTCGGCGGCGTCGGCGACGCAGGTTGGTCAGCACCTGGCACAGCTCCGGGTCCTCGATCCGGCGAACCTGCTCGATGCCGCCCTTCGCCGGGAACTCAAAGACCACGCAGCCGCCCCGGGAGCGGGCATGCTCCGGGCGCAGCGTGGAGACCCCGAACGTCGGCTCGTCACCGGCCGCGTACTGGTCGCTGCCGACCCGGAACATCCCCATGTCCAGCAGCCGGGCCACCGTCGCCAGCACCCGGTCCCGGCCCAGACCGCGGCCGTCGAGATCCTGCTCGACCCGCTCCCGCAGCTTCGGCAGCCGCCGGGCCACCTCCAGCACGTGGTCGAACTTCGCCTCGTCCCGCTTCTCCCGCCAGACCGGGTGGTACAGGTACTGCTTGCGCCCGGCGGCGTCCACGCCGGTCGCCTGGATGTGCCCGTTCGGGTACGGCGAGATCCACACGTCCTGCCAGGCCGGCGGGATGACCAGCTCGTTCAGCCGGGCCAGCTGCTCCGGATCCCGCACGGGGGCACCGGTCGGATCGACGAAGAGCCAGCCTTTGCCGCGCCGGCGACGTCCATATCCCGGCCTGCCCGGATCACTACGCCGCAACCGCACCGGAGACCCGCACCACCCGTTCCGCCTCGTCCACGGCGGCCAGCACCTCGTCGAGGCCGAGGGCCGCCAACGTCGGGTGGCTTCCTACCCCGTCCCAGGTGGGCCAATCACCCGACCCGGCCCAGAGCACGCGGTGCCGGGGCCGGTCCGGTGGCGGCCCCCAGCGGTCGGGCGGCACCGGACCGAAGAGCACCACCGACGCGGTGCCGTACCCGGTGGCCAGGTGAGCCGCGCCGGTGTCCCCGCTGACCACCAGCCGGGCGGACGCCACCAGGGCGGCCAGCTCCGCGAGGCCCGTCCGGCCGGCCAGGACCGCGGCCGGGGACAGCCCGGCCGCGTCGGCGACCTGGACGGCCAGCGCCCGCTCGTCGGCGGAGCCGGTGAGCAGCACCTGGTGCCCCCGCTCGGTGAGCGCGCGGGCCAGGGCGGCGAACCGGTCGGCGGGCCACCGCTTGGCGGGGATCTTGGTGCCGGGGTGCAGCACGGTGGCCCCGGTGGGCAGCCCGGTCGGCGGGGGTCGACGCAGCGCGAGGTCGGTGGGGTCGGCGCGGATGCCGTACCAGCCCAGCAGCCGGCACCAGCGGTCGACCTCGTGCTCGTCGGCCCGCCACGGCGGCCCGTCGGTGTGCCCGGCGTCGGCGTTGGCGAAGGCGAGCAGCCGCCCGGGGCGCAGCGCGGCCAGCATCCGGTGCGACTGCGGGCCCTGGCCGTGCAGGTTGACCGCCAGGTCGGGGGCCGGACCGGACCACCGGGTCGGACCCAGCCCGGGGGTGTCCACCACCCGGTCCACCCCGCCGACCAGACCGACCAGCGGGGTCAGCCAGGCCGGCGCGGCGAGCACCAGCTCCCGGTCGGGCTGCGCGGCGCGCAGCCCACGCAGGGCGGGCACGGCGGTGAGCAGGTCACCCACGCCGAGGGCGCGCAGCACGAGGATCACGGGTACGAGGTCTCCTGCTCGGCGCAGACTACGAGTTCGCGTACGGCGCAGCCGGCCGGCTGGCTCAGCGCGAACATGATCGCGGCGGCGGTGTCGGCGGGATCGTTGAGGGCGGCGTCGGGCCCGGGCTTGTACTGCGGGTCGCGCTCGTCGAAGAACGCGGTCCGCATCCCGCCCGGGATGAGCAGGGTGACCCCGACCTGGCCGGCGAGTTCGGCGGCGAGGGCGCGGGTGAAGCCGACCACGCCGAACTTCGCCGCGCAGTACGCGGTGGCGTCGCCGACCGCCTTGACGCCCAGCGTGGAGGCGACCGTGACGATGCGGCCCCGGGAGGTCCGCAGGAACGGCAGGGCGGCCCGGACGACGGCGGCGGTGGCCAGCAGGTCCACCGCGACGATCCGGTCCCAGGTCTCCCCCGGCACGTCGGCCAGTTTGCCCGGCACGTCCATTCCGGCGGCGGTGACCACCGCGTCCAGGCCGCCGGCCTGCTCGGCGAGGTGGCGGGTGGCCGCCTCGGCGGCCCGGGTGTCGGCCAGGTCGCATTCGGTCCAGGACACCCCGTCGGCCGGCGGCTGCCGGTCCAGCACCAGCGGGCGCCCACCCGAGCGGGCCACCGCGGCGACCACCGCCGCGCCGAGCCCGCTGGAACCGCCGGTGACCAGCACCGTCTGTTCGGGCGCGACGCCGGTCACCGGGACCACTCCTCGCTCGGTGCCGCCGACGGTCCACCGTGCCCGCCGGGCCCTGCGGGCACGCCGGTGGCGCAGCAGGCGCCGGTGGCGTGCCCGGAGCGTGCGATCATGTCGGTGGTGGACCGCCCGTCCAGGTACGGCACCACCACCGTGTTCCCACCCCAGCGGCGCAGGATCTCCGCCTCGGGCAGCGCCCCGGTGTCCCCGCCTCCGGTGGCGTAGTCCCCGCCCTTGACCCAGACGTCCGGGCGCAGCCAGGAGAGCGCCGCCTGCGGGGTCGGCTCGTCGAAGATCATGACCGCGTCCACGCAGCTCAGCGCGGCCAGCAACCGGCCCCGGTCGCTCTGCGACACCACCGGCCGTTCCGGGCCCTTCAATCCGGCCACGCTGGCATCGGAGTTGAGGCACACGATCAGGCAGTCGCCGAGCTGCCGGGCGGCCTGCAGGGTCGCCACGTGCCCGGCGTGCAGCAGGTCGAAGCAGCCGCCGGTGGCGACCACCGTGCCGCCGGCGGCGCGCACGTCGGCCAGCACCGCCGCGACCGCCGCGATCCCGACCCGCTCGCCGCCCGGGCCGGCCACACCGGTGGGAACCGGGCGCACCGGAGGCGGCAGCGCCGCCGCCACTCCCCCACTGGCGACGTACGCGGACGCCTCGGCCACCGCCGCCTGCACGGCCTCGGAGACCAACGCGCCACGGGCCAGCGCGAGGCTGGCGGTGGCAGCGAACCGGTCACCGGCACCGCAGGTGTCCCCCTCGGCGTTGCCCGGGGTGGGCACCACCAGCGGCGTCGCGCCGGCGTGGCAGAGCAGCGCGCCATCCCCGCCCAGGGTCACCGCCACCGCGCCGGCCCGCCAGCGCCGGCGCAGCCCCTGCGCGCCCCGGGCGGCGGCGGCCAGCCGGGACGCTCCGGGCAGCGCGGGGATCAGTTCGCGTACCTCGGACTCGTTCGGCGTGGCCAGGTGCACCCCGGGCACCGCGGCCGGGCCGCGCGGGTGCGGGTCCCACACCACCGGCGCGCGGGTGGCGGCCAGCGCGGCGCGCAGTGCCGGCAGCCGGGCCACCCCCCGGCCGTAGTCGCTGACCAGCACGGCGGACGCCCGGGCGATCACCCGCAGCACCTCGTCGGAGGGTTGGCCGGGCGCGGCGGGGACGCCACCCCGGTCGTGGCGCAGCAGCACCCGGCCCCGGGCCCGCAGCCGGATCTTCTCCGGCGTCGCCCCGGACATGCCGAGGGCGTACACCTGCACGCCGGCGGCGGCGAGCAGCGCGCTGAGCCGTGCGCCGCCGGCGTCGTCGGCGAGCGCGGTCACCAGGACCACCTCGGCGCCCTGCGCGGCGGCGAAGACCGCGGCCAGGCCGGCTCCGCCCGGACGGTCGGTGGATTCGGTCTCGTCAAGCACCGGCACCGGTGAGTCCGGACAGAGCCGGCTCACCACCCCTTCCACGTCCCGGTCGAGCAGGATGTCACCGACGACCACCACGGGTCCCGTCACGCTTCCCTCCTCATCGTCCGGCGTCGACCTGCGCCGCGGTCCCACCATCGAGCACCACCTCGACCCCGGCGCGCACCGGTTGCGGGCGGAGGTCGCCGGCCGGCGCCGCACCGGCCGCCGCGGCCACCGCGGCGGGCAGTGCCTGTTCGACGTATTCGCAGAGCAGGTGGCTGGTGACGAGGTGGAGTTCCTGGACGACCTGGGGGTCGGGGGAGTCGATGGCGAGGGTGTCGTGGCAGGTGTCGGCGAGGGGGTTGGGTGTGGGTCCGGTGAGGGCCCAGGTGGTGAGGCCGGTGTGGTGGGCGGTGTGGGCGGCGGTGAGGAGGTTGGTGCTGGTGCCGCTGGTGGTGAGGAGGAGGAGGATGTCGCCTTCTCGGCCGTGGGCTTGGACTTGGCGGGCGTAGACGTGGGGGTAGCC
>NZ_JBHSBO010000024.1:0-47467 GCF_042650685.1 Micromonospora sp. GCM10011542 | reverse complement strand
TGACCCGCGGACCGCACCACCGACGAAGGGCCGGCCCCCACCACGGGGGCCGGCCCTTCGTCATGTCCGCCCGTCTGTCACTTTCACGCCCGGTGGCGGGAGCGGCGAGTGGAACACCAGGTACGTCTCGACAGCCTCATGGCAGCCGTAGCGTTCCACCCGCCTACGCGGTGGACCGGGTTCGGGTCAGCCGCCGGAGTCGTCCAACTCGGCGCCGTCGGGCACCGTGTCGTCGTCCCGGCTCGCCAGCCAACCGTCGGGCAGGAAGACCTTGCCCGGTGAGTTGGTCCGCCCGCGCGGTTGGCCCAGCGTGTCGACCGGGAACGGCTCGGCCGGGTCGAGCTTGCCGAGCAGGTCGTCGAGTTGGGCCAGGCTCTCGATCATGGCGAGCGAGCGGCGCAGCTCGCCGCCGACCGGGAAGCCCTTCAGGTACCAGGCGACGTGCTTGCGGAAGTCGGTGCAGCCGTCCCGCTCGCCCCGCGCCGGGTTGCGCGCGCCGGCGACGAACTGGTCGACCAGCAACTCGGCGTGCCGGCGCATGGTCGCCGCGACCTCGCCCAGGTTGGGCAGCCGACGCTCCGGCCGGCCGTTGAAGGCGGCCTCCAGGTCGGCGAAGAGCCACGGCCGACCCAGGCAACCGCGCCCGATCACCACGCCGTCCACGCCGGTGTGGGCCACCATCCGCAGGGCGTCGTCGGCCTCCCAGATGTCGCCGTTGCCGAGCACCGGCACGTCGAGGGCCTGCTTGAGAGTGGCGATGGCGTCCCAGTCGGCGGTGCCCGAGTAGCGCTGCGAGGCCGTCCGGCCGTGCAGGGCCACGGCGGCCACGCCGGCGTCCTGGGCGGCCAGCCCCGCCTCGACGTACGTCAGGTGGTCGTCGTCGATGCCCTTGCGCATCTTCACCGTGACCGGCACCCCGGCCGGCGACGCGGCGTCCACCGCGGCCCTGACCAGCCGGGCGAAGAGCCGGCGTCGCCACGGCAGCGCCGCGCCGCCGCCACGCCGCGTCACCTTCGGCACCGGGCAGCCGAAGTTGAGGTCGATGTGGTCGGCGAGGTCCTTCTCGACCACGATCCGTACGGCGGCCGCGGTGATCTCCGGGTCGGTGCCGTAGAGCTGGAGGCTGCGGGGCTGCTCGTCCGCGCCGAAGGCGATCATGCGCAGCGTCTTCGGGTTCCGCTCGACCAGCGCCCGGGTCGTGATCATCTCGCAGACGTAGATGCCGCCGCCCTGCTCACGGCAGAGCTGGCGGAAGCCGACGTTGGTGATCCCGGCCATCGGCGCGAGCACCACCGGCGGCCACACCTGGTGCCGCCCGAGAGTCAACGGGCGCAGCGCGGAAGCGGTCGAGACAGTCACCGCCCAAGTGTAAGGAGGGGCCCCCTGTTAACGCCTTCTGCATAGCAGGGGCCCCCTGCTAACACGGCGCATATCACAGAGCCGCCGCGATGGAGGGGCTGTCCACAGGGCGGGTGGCTGTCCACGGTTGGTGCCGGCGGGGCAATACGGGCCAGGACGCGTGGGTCAACCTGCGGGGCATGGTCGAGTTCTCCCCACAGTTGGAGCAGGCGGCGCACAGGCAGCAGCAGCTGGTCAGTCGGGCCCAACTGCTCGCCTCCGGCTTCGACGACATGTTCCTGTACCGGCAGACCCGTCGCGGGCTCTGGCAGCGCATGCTGCCCGCGACGTACGCGCTGTTCACCGGCACTCTGACCGAGGAGCAACGGCGGATCTCCGCCGTGCTGTACGCCGGCTCCGAAGCCCAGCTCACCGGACCTGCCGCGCTCGCCTGGTACGGCTTCCGGTACGGCCCGAGGACCGAGTCCGTACACCTGATCGTGCCGCACGAGAGGCGGCGGAAGTCATCGGGGCACGTGGTGATCACTCGGGCGCTGGCCCTGGACCCGAAGGCCCGCCACACGGCCCTCTATCCGGTCTGCTCCCCCGCCCGCGCGGTGGTCGACACCTCGCGTGACCTGCGCCAACTGCGACCGGTCCGCGCCGTCGTGGCCGAGGCCGTCCAACGCGGCTTCACCGACCTGGCGGCGTTGGACGAGGAGATTCGGCGTGCCAAGCGCAGCCGGACCGCCTTGATCAGGAAGGCGTTCTCCGAGGTCGTGGCCGGCACGCGGTCCGCGCCGGAGGCCGAGCTACGGGAGCGCCTGTCCGGCAGCCCGTTGCTGCCGGTGATCCTCTGGAACCCGAGACTGGTGAGCCCGGACGGGCAGACGCTTCCGACGCCGGACGGGTACCTGGCCGAGGCGGCGGTGGCGCTCGAGGTGGACTCGCAGGAGTACCACTTCAGTCCCGGTGACTGGGCGCGGACGCTCGACCGGCACAACGAGTTGAGCCGACTCGGCGTACTCGTCCTGCACTTCACGCCGGCCCAGATCCGCCGGCACCCGGCCCGGGCGCGGCGGACCGTCGAGGACGCGTACGAGTCGCGGCGGGGGCTCGGCGCGAGCGTGCACATCCGCGCCGAGCCACGCCCGCAGAACCCACCCGGATGTTAAGAAGGGGCCCCTGCTCTACCGGAAACGTTAATAAGGGGCCCCTCCTTGCACCTCAGCAGCCGGGGAGGCGCTCGATCAGGTAGCGCTCGACCTGGTCGAGGGAGACCCGCTCCTGGCCCATGGTGTCCCGGTTGCGGACGGTCACGGCGTTGTCGTCCAGGGTGTCGAAGTCCACCGTCACGCAGAACGGCGTGCCGATCTCGTCCTGGCGGCGGTAGCGGCGGCCGATCGCCTGCGAGTCGTCGAACTCCACCACCCAGCGCTTGCGAAGCAGCGCCGCCAGGTCCTTCGCCTTCGGCGACAGTGCCTCGTTGCGCGACAGCGGCAGCACGGCCACCTTGACCGGGGCCAGCCGCGGGTCGAAGCGCATGACCGTGCGCTTGTCCACGCCGCCCTTGGTGTTCGGTGCCTCGTCCTCGTCGTACGCCTCGAGCAGGAAGGCGAGCACCGCGCGGGTCAGGCCGGCGGCCGGCTCGATCACGTACGGCATCCAGCGCTCGCCCTTGGTCTGGTCGAAGTACGACAGGTCGACGCCGGAGTGCTTGCTGTGCGTGGACAGGTCGAAGTCGGTGCGGTTGGCGATGCCCTCCAGCTCGGCGAACTCGGTGCCGCCGAACTGGAACCGGTACTCGATGTCGACGGTGCGCTTCGAGTAGTGGGAGAGCTTCTCCTTGGGGTGCTCGTAGAAGCGCAGGTTGTCAGCGGACAGGCCGAGGTCGAGGTACCAGTTCCAGCGCTCCTGCAGCCAGTACTCGTGCCACTGCTCGTCCGAGCCTGGCTCGACGAAGAACTCCATCTCCATCTGCTCGAACTCGCGGGTGCGGAAGATGAAGTTACCCGGGGTGATCTCGTTGCGGAACGACTTGCCGGTCTGCGCGATGCCGAACGGCGGCTTCTTGCGGGCGACCGTCTCGACGTTCTTGTAGTTGACGAAGATGCCCTGGGCGGTCTCCGGGCGCAGGTAGTGCAGCCCCTCGTCGCTCTCCACCGGGCCGAGGTAGGTCTTCATCAGGCCGTTGAACATCTTCGGCTCGGTGAAGGTGCCCTTGTTGCCGCAGTTGGGGCAGTTGAGCTCGGCGAGGGAGGTCAGCGGCTTGCCGTGCTTCTCGGCGTACGCCTCCTCGAGGTGGTCGGCCCGGAACCGCTTGTGGCAGAACTGGCACTCGGTGAGCGGGTCGACGAACTCGGCGATGTGGCCGGAGGCCTCCCACACCTTGCGGGCCAGGATCACCGCGGAGTCGAGGCCGACCACGTCGTCGCGCTGCTGGACCATGGTCTTCCACCACTGCCGGCGCACGTTCTCCTTGAGCTCCACGCCGAGCGGACCGTAGTCCCACGCCGACCGGGTGCCCCCGTAGATCTCACTGGAGGGGAAGACGAAGCCTCGGCGCTTGGCGAGGCTGACGACGGCGTCGATACGGTCGGCTGGCATGTTTCCTCCTACGCCGGCTGGCGGTCGGCGGGGGCGAGATGTGGATGGAACGGTCGGTTCGGGACAACGGTACGACCACCGGCACCCCGAGCCCAGCAGAATACCGGGGGCGGGTCAGCTGACCCCGCACACCTCCATGCCGCCGGTCTGACCGTCCTGGTCCAGGGTGACCTGCTGCTGTTCCCGGTTGCCGCCGTCGAGGGTCACGTCCACCGGCACGGTCAGGTTGGTGGTGTCCACCTCACCCACCCGGAAGGCGCTGACCTGCGGCTCGGCGGCCACCCGCTGCTCGAACTCGGGGCGGGACTCACGCCGCTGCGCGTCGTCGCAGAGCTGCTCGTACGCCCGGCCGTAGTTGCGGTCGACCAGGGCCTGGTAGTAGTCACCGGTGACCGCTCGGCCCTGCTCCCGGACGGCCTGCACGCCGCTGACCGCGAGCCCGACCACGGCCGCTCCGCCCCCGCCGCAGCAGAGCAGCACGGCGAGCGCGCCGACGCCGAGACCGATCCAGAGCCGGGTCCGCCGGCCCTCGCTGGGCGGCGCGGCGAACGGCGGAGCCACCCCGGGACCGGGGGGTGGGGCGGGGGTGCCCGGCACCGGCGGCGGGCCCTGCTCGGCCGGCGGCCGGCCGCCGTCCTGCCCGGGCAGCGCGGGGTGCGGCGATGGGGCTGCCGGTCCGGGAGCGGTCATAGGAGCAGGGTAGTGCCCGACGGCTCAGCGGTAAGGACCAGCAGCCCGATCACTCTCCGCGACCACGACCGCCCCGCCGGGTGCCGCACTGGCCAGCGCCTCGTACGCGGACGGCTCGTCGACCGATTCGGCGAGCAGCGGCACGGCGGTCACCTTGACCTCGAAGGCGCCCAGTGCCCGCCGGTAGGTGCCGACCGACTCCCACTCGGTGACCAGGGACCAGTGCCGCGGGTCGTCCAGCGCCCGGACCAACTGACCGCGCAGGTAGCCGGGGCGGGCGGCCAGCGCGGTGAGGGCGGCGTACGCCCGCTCGGTGAAGTCGTCGGCGACATCGACGTCGACCACGAACCGGTTGGTCACCAGCACCGGGTTCCTCCTCGTAGAGTCTGTGGGATGCAGCGTACGCAGCCCCCCATGCTGGCCCGGTTGGCCGGGGCGAACCCGACGTCGGTGTTCCTGCTCACCCTGGTGGTGGCGCTGGTGGCGTTCTTCACGCCGGGGGTGGTCGGCGGGCTGCTCACGTTGGCGCTCGCCGCGGCCCTGATCGCCCTGTTGGCCACCACCTGGTCGGTTCAGACGCCGCAGACCCGGCTGATCCGGCTGCTGATGCTGACCCTGCTGGTCACGGTGGGCCTGGCGAAGCTGCTCTGACATGCACTCATGCGTTTTTGACAATCATTGTCGTTGCCACGGACAGTTGACGACATGAGCAACCGCACCGCACGTGTCCTGGCCGCCGCCACCGCCCTGCTCGCCCTGGGTGCCGGTGCCGGCTGCTCCACCGGCGGCGCGGCCGGAGCCGACCCGCAGCGGGTCGACGTGGTGGCCGCGTTCTACCCGCTGCAGTTCCTGGCCGAGCGGATCGGCGGCGACGCCGTCCGGGTGACCAATCTGGCCAAGCCGGGCGCGGAGCCGCACGACCTGGAGCTCAACGCGGGCCAGGTCGGCCAGGTCACCGAGGCGGAGCTGATCGTCTACCTGAAGGGCTTCCAGCCGGCGGTGGACGACGCGGTCGAGCAGAACGGCGGCGACCGGGCGTTCGACGTGACCAGCGTGCAGCCGCTGCTGGACGCGAACGCCGGCGGGCACAACCACGAGGGCGAGAAGGAGTCCGGCGAGGAGCAGCACGGCGGCGGTAAGGACCCGCACGTCTGGCTGGACCCGACCCGGCTGGCCGGCATCGGCGACCAGCTCGCCCAGCGGCTCGGCAGGGCCGACCCGGACCACGCCGCCGACTACACCGCCCGCGCCGCGGCGCTGCGCGCCGACCTGACGACCTTGGACACCGAGTTCAGCCAGGGCCTGAAGACCTGCCAGCGGCGGGAGATCGTGACCAGCCACACCGCGTTCGGCTACCTGGCCGACCGGTACCAGCTCGAGCAGGTCGGCATCACCGGGCTGAGCCCCGACGTGGAGCCCTCCCCGCAGCGGCTGGCCCAGGTGATCGAGGAGGCGAAGGCGCACCGGACCACCACCATCTTCTTCGAGACGCTGGTCAGCCCGAAGGTGGCCGAGACCATCGCCGGCCCGGTCGGCGCGAGGACCGCGGTGCTGGACCCGATCGAAGGGCTCGCCGCCGGTAGCGGCGCGGACTACCTTTCGGTGATGCGTACCAACCTGCAGGCCCTGCGGACGGGGTTGAGCTGCTCGTGAGCGCCCCTGTGATCACCGTCGAGCACGGCGTGGTCGGCTACGACGGCCGCCCCGTGCTCCGGGACGTCTCGCTCACCGTGACCGCCGGGGAGGTGGTCGCGGTGCTCGGCGCGAACGGCTCCGGCAAGTCCACCCTGATCCGTGCCGTGCTGGGGCTGGTTCCGCTCAGCGGCGGTTCGGTCACCCTGTTCGACCGGCCGCTGCGGCGCTTCCGGCAGTGGCAGCGCATCGGGTACGTCCCGCAGCGCCTGGGCGCCGGTGGCGGCGTGCCGGCCACCGTCCGTGAGGTGGTCGCCTCCGGCCGGCTGGCCCGCCGGGGGATGCTCCGGCCGCCCGGCGCGGCCGACCGGGCCGCCGTGGACGACGCGCTGCGCGCGGTCGGGCTGGCCGACCGGGCCGGCGACCCGGTGGCCACCCTCTCCGGCGGCCAGCAGCAGCGCACCCTGATCGCCCGCGCGCTCGCCGGGCACCCGGAGCTGCTGGTCCTCGACGAGCCCACCGCCGGGGTGGACGCGGCCAGCCAGGAGGTGTTCGCCGACGTCCTGCGCGACTTCGTGGCCGAGCGCGGGACGGTGCTGCTGGTGGCACACGAGCTGGGTCCGCTGCGGCCGGTGATCAGCCGGGCGGTCGTCGTACACGAGGGTGGCATCTGTCACGACGGTGCCGTGCCGGACCCGGCCGCCCACCACGCGGAGCCCGACCACGACCACGTGCACCCGCACGGTCCCGACGAGCCCGCCGGGCTGTGGAGCAACTGACATGGAACTCTTCCAGTACCCCTACATGCAGCGTGCCCTGATCGGCGCGCTCGTGATCGGCCTGGCCGCGCCGGCACTCGGCATCTACCTGGTGCAGCGGCGGCTCGCGCTGATCGGGGACGGCATCGGGCACGTGGCGCTGACCGGTGTCGGCGCCGGCCTGCTGCTCAACCGCTCGCCGGTGCTGGTGGCGGTGCTCGCCGCCACCGCCGGCGCGGTCGCCATCGAGATCGTCCGCGCCCGCGGGCGTACCTCCGGCGACCTGGCGCTGGCGCTGCTCTTCTACGGCGGCATCGCCGGCGGCGTGATGCTGGTCGGCCTCTCCGACAGCACCAGCGCCAACCTCAACGCCTACCTGTTCGGCTCGCTGACCACCATCTTCCCGGCCGACCTGATCACCATCGCGGTGCTCGGGGCGGCGGTCCTGATCGCGATGGTCGCGCTGCGCCCGGCGCTCTTCGCGGTCAGCCACGACGAGGAGTACGCCCGGGTCTCCGGCCTGCCGGTGCGCACGCTCAACCTGCTCATCGCGGTCACCACCGCGGTCACCGTGACCATCGCGATGCGGGCCGTCGGGGTGTTGCTGATCAGCGCGCTGATGGTGGTGCCGGTGGCCACCGCCCAGCAGGTCACCCGGGGCTTCCGCAGCACGATGACCGCCGCGATGGCGCTCGGCTTCTTCGCCGCCGGCGCCGGCGTCTGGGTGGCGGCCACCGCGAACACCGCGCCGGGTGCCTCCGTGGTGCTGCTGGCGATCGCCTCCTTCCTGGTGGTGGCGCTGGGCGGCGCGGTCTGGCGGACGTGGCGCCGACGGCGTTCCCCTGCCGCCGCCCCGGTGTCCGAGCCGCACGAGGTCGTGCTCCAGTGATCCTGATCAGCGGGGTACCGGTGGTTTTGGTTACCGTTGCAAGGTGACCAGCGCATCGGGCTACGAGGGCTTCGAGGGGGCCGGTGAGCTGCTGCGCGCCCTCTCGGCGCCCATCCGCCTCGCCATCGTCAGTGAACTGGCCGCCGGCGAGCGGTGTGTGCACGAGCTGGTGGAGCAGCTCGGCGCCCCTCAGCCGCTGGTCTCGCAGCACCTGCGGGTGCTGCGCGGCGCCGGAGTGGTGCGCGGCTCCCGGCGCGGCCGGGAGATCGCGTACGCCCTGGTCGACGAGCACGTGGCGCACATCGTGGCCGACGCGGTCAGCCATGCCGGGGAGGGAACATGAGCGAGGGCGGCGCCGCGGTGCGCAACACCCGGCAGCGCTCCGCGGTGAGCGCGCTGCTGGGCGAGGTCGAGGGCTTCCACAGCGCCCAGGACCTGCACGCGATGCTCCGGCAGCGCGGTGAGCGGGTCGGCCTGACCACGGTCTACCGCACCCTGCAGGGGCTGGCCGACGCCGGTGAGATCGACGTGATGCGCCCGCCGGGCGGCGAGCACCTGTACCGCCGGTGCAGCGAGGGGCACCACCACCACCTGGTCTGCCGGGCCTGCGGGCGCACGGTCGAGGTGGCCGGCCCGGCGGTGGAGACCTGGGCCGACCGGGTCGCGGCGCAGCACGGCTACGCCAACGTCAGCCACACCCTGGAGATCTTCGGCACCTGCCCCGGCTGCGTCGGCTGACGCGGCCCGGTCGAGGGGGCGCCGCGGGCGCTCGTTCGTGGCACGCTGTCCGGCGTGAAGATCTACGCCGATCGGTTTCCGACCGCCGCCCGCCAGTTGCTCACCGACCTGCTCGTCGTCGCCTGGGTGTACGTCGCGATCCGCGGCGCGCTCTGGCTGCACGACCTGGTGCAGAAGCTCGCCGTACCGGGGCAGAAGCTGGAGGGCGCCGGCAGTGGGCTCGCCGACAACCTCGCCGACGCCGGCGGGAAGGTGGGTCGGGTGCCGTTGGTCGGCGACGAGCTGACCGCGCCGTTCCAGCGGGCCGCCGACGCCGCCCGGTCCCTGGCCGACGCCGGCCGCGACCAGCAGCACCTGGTCGACCAGCTCGCCCTGGCCCTCGCCGTCGCGGTGCTGATCTTCCCGCTCGGCGTGGTGCTCCTCGGCTGGCTGCCGCTGCGGATCCGCTGGATGCGCCGGGCCTCCTCGGCCGCGAGGCTGGCCGCCGTGCCCGCCGGTCGGGACCTGCTCGCCCTGCGCGCGCTGGCCACCCAGCCGCTGGGCAGGCTGACCCGGATCGCACCGGACGTGGCCGAGGCGTGGCGGCGTGGCGACGACCGGACCGTCGACGCGCTGGCCGCGCTGGAGCTGCGCCAGCTCGGTCTGCGCGGCGGCGACCGCTAAAGTCGTCGGGTGTTCTACTTCCTGATCGTCATCGCCGTCCTGCTGCTCGGGTACGCCGCCATCCTCATCTCCTTCGTGCGCAGTGGGCGGAAGATCCCGTCGGCGGCGTACCTGGGTCTCGCGGCGCTCAACGGCCTGATCCTGGCGGCGGTGCTGGCCTGGGCGGTCAGCCGCTGACCGCCCTCCGGGCCCGGCTCGGCGCCGTGCCGGCCGCCCGGGGTCAGGGCTTCGGTGGGATGCGGCGGCGGACGTCCTCGGCGGTGGACGGGCCGGGCGACCAGCGCGCCACCCAGGGCAGCTCGTCGGACGGGGTGACCACCCCCTCCTCCAAGCCCGCGTAGCGCCCGGCGAGGATCCGCTTCGCGGCGGCGGTGTCCACCGAGTCGGTGTTGTCCCACAGCGCGGTGAACAGCGCGTCGACCCGGACCCGTGCCTGCCGGCAGAACAGGTCGGCCAGCTCGACGTTCTCCGGCCGGGTGTCCCGCTCGGCGTACGCCCGGACGCAGACCGCCGACATCGCGAACAACTCGGCGCCGATGTCCACCACCCGGCCCAGGAACGCCTGCTTGCGTTCCATCTTTCCCTGCCAGCGGGACATCGCGTAGAACGTGGACCGGGCCAACTTGCGCGACGAGCGCTCCACCTGGCGCAGGTGCCCGGCGAGCGGCCCGAAATCGGCGTACGCCGAGGGGCTCTGGCCCTTGCCCACCGCGAGGGTGGGCAGCCACTTCGCGTAGAACGCCCCGGCCCGGGCGCCGGCTCGGGCCTTGCGGCCCAGCCCGGCGTCCGGGTCGATGATGTCGCCGGCCACCGAGAGGTGGGCGTCGACCGCCTCCCGGGCGATCAGCAGGTGCATGATCTCGGTGGAGCCCTCGAAGATCCGGTTGATCCGCAGGTCACGCAGCATCTGCTCGACGGCGGCCGGGCGCTCGCCGCGGGCGGCCAGCGAGTCGGCCGTCTCGTAGCCGCGCCCGCCCCGGATCTGGATCAGCTCGTCGGCGATGCGCCAGGCCATCTCGCTGGCGTAGAGCTTGACCAGCGCCGCCTCGATCCGGATGTCGTTGCGGTCGTCGTCGGCCAGCAGGCAGCACAGGTCGAGCATGGTCTCCATGCCGTACGTGGTGGCTGCGATGAACGACAGCTTCTGGGCGACCGCCTCGTGCTCGCCGACCGGCCGGCCCCACTGGACCCGCTCGGCGGACCACTCCCGAGCCACGTTCAGCGCCCACTTGCCGGCGCCCACGCACATGGCGGGCAGGGAGAGCCGCCCGGTGTTCAGCGTGGTCAGGGCGATCTTCAGGCCCTTGCCCTCACCGCCGATGACGTTCTCGGCCGGTACGAACACGTCGTGGAAACGGGTGAGGCTGTTCTCCAGGCCGCGCAGGCCGACGAAGCCGTTGCGCCGTTCCACGGTGATGCCCGCGCTGTCGCCGTCGACCACGAACGCGGTGATCCCGCCCCGGCGCCCGGCGGTGGCCGGCACCCGGGCCATCACCACCAGCAGGGTGGCGACCGTGCCGTTGGTGGCCCAGAGCTTGACCCCGTTGAGCCGGTAGCCGGTGCCGTCCTCGGTCGGCTCGGCGGTGGTGGCCAGCCGGGCCGGGTCGGAGCCGACGTCCGGCTCGGTGAGCAGGAACGCGGAGACCTCACCGGCGGCAAGTCGGGGCAGGAAGCGCTGCTTCTGCTCGGCGGTGCCGAACATCTTCAAAGGCTGCGGCACGCCGATGGACTGGTGTGCGGACAGCAGCGCGCCGATCGCGGGGCTGACCGAGCCGGCCAGCATCAACGCGCGGCAGTAGTGCAGGTTGCTCAGGCCGAGCCCGCCGTACGAGCGGTCGATCTTCATGCCGAACGCGCCGAGGTCGGCCAGCCCGTGGAACACCTCGTCCGGAATGGACGCGTCCCGCTCGATGGCCGCGCCGTCCACGCGCGAGGTGAGGAAGGCGCGGAACCGGCCGAGGAAGTCCTCGGCGCGGGCGACGTCCTCGGGAGCGGACCGGGGCCAGGGGTTGATGAGGTCGAGCCGGAACCGGCCGAGGAACAGCTCCTTGCCGAAGCTGGGCCGGTCCCAGGTCGACTCGCGGGCCGCCTCGGCGACCTGCCGGGCCTCCTTCTCGGAGACCTGCCCGGCCTCCGCCGGCAGTGGTGCGGCGGCACCGGCGCTGGTGTCGGGGCCGTCCGGTGCCGGCCGGCTGTCCTCCGTCGTGGTCACGGCTGCCCCCTCGAACCTCGGTGCGGCTGCGTCGACGTGCGCGACTACCGTCACGCTACCCCCGGGTGTTACCCAGGGGTAGCGTTCCGTGAAGATCGAGTTTGCGCTGCTCCGGGTCGGTCAGCCGCCGGACGGGCTCTCCGGGTCGTCATCGTCGTCGTCGATGTCGTCGTCACCCCAGTTGCGCCGGGCGATCGGCAGGATCACCCAGAAGGCGAGGAACCACACCGCGGTCGCCGCGCTGAGCACGAAGGCGATCGGCCGGTCCAGCACGAAGTCGGTGATCAGCAGCACCGCGCTGACCATCGAGATCAGCATGAAGCCCAGCCCACCGCTGGCCATCCGGTGGGCGAACCGGACCAGTTCCGGCTTGCGCCCCTGACGGAACAGCGCCCGGTGGAACGCCACCGGCGAGATGATCATCGCGGTGGCGGCGGCCGCCGAGAGCAACGCGACGACGTAGACGTCCTTCTGGAAGTGCGTGGTGCGGGTGAACCCGTTGCTGAACGGCAGGGTCAGCAGAAAGGCGAAGAGGATCTGCACGCCGGTCTGGGCGACCCGCAACTCCTGCAACAGGTCGGCGAAGTTGCGCTGCCAACGCTGCTTCTCGGTCTCCTTCGACACGCGCTACCTCCGGTGAGACGCTACTGCCGGCGGGTCCCGGCCGCCGGCAGCAACGCCAATGCCCTACCCGGCGGAGCGCGAAACCGGTTCACGACACCCGCCGGGCACCGGGGGGCCGGGCCGGATCAGGAACCGCGCCGGATCCGACCCGCGTACCGGGCTTCCAACTCGGAGTTGTGCGCGTCGCCGTTCGGGATGTTCGCCGACAGGTAGACCGGGGGCCGCTCCCCCGCCGCCAGCAGCCGCGCCACCACCTCCACGGTGATCTGCTGGGCCAGCAGCGCCGCGGTGATCGAGGAGACCGCGCCCACCGCGCCGCCGCCGGGCAGCGGCAGCGTCGCGTCGCCGTACGGGGCGCCGTTGTCGAGCACCACGTCGGCGAAGTCGGCCAGCTTGCGTCCGGACGGGTGGCGGGAGGTCATCCGGCCGGAGTGCTGGCCTGAGGTGATCGCCACCAGCCCGTGCCCGTGCTGCTTGACCAGGGCGGCGAACTCCACCATCGCGCCGTTGACGCCCGAGTTGGAGGCGAGCACGAAGACGTCGGCGGGCCGGACGGGGGCCAGTTCGTAGAGTCGGTGCGCCACCGCCGGGTCCCGCTCCAGCGTCGGGCCGAGCAGTTCGGCCGGTTCCCCGCCGATCAGCACGAGGTCGCGCAGCGCGATCCGGTTGGTCGGCACCAGCCCACCCGCCCGGCCGGCGATCTCCATGGCGAGGGCCTCCGAGTGCCCGGTGCCGAAGGCGTGCACCACGCCGTCGGCGCGTACCGCGTCGGCGATCAGGTCGGCGGCCCGACCCACCGCCTCCCGCTGGCTGGCCGCCACCCGCCCGATCGTCGCGGTCACCACCGCCAGGTAGTCCTCGGCGCTCACCGTCATGCGTCGTCCTCCGTCCGTCGGTTGCGGGCCATCCAGTGCACCGCGAAGTCGACCGCCGCCCGCTGGCGCATCAACCTGCCGGTTCCGCCGCCGACCGGAGCGGCGCGGACCGCCCCGGTTGCCGCGAGGTCCGCGCCCAACGCGTCGAAGTCGCTCGCGTCGAGCCGTACGTCGTCCCACCACACCCACTCCCGGCCGCCGTCGGCGGTGCGTACCGCGGCGCCCTGCCGCTGTCGGGGCGGCGCGGGCCGGCGGTACTCGGCCAGGTGCAGCGAGGTGTTCGCGCCGTGGTCCACCCCGAGCAGCAGGACGTCGGCGTCCAGTTCGTAGAGACGGGCCAGCGGGGATCCCTCGCCGAGCATGTCGGCCCGGCGGTGGCCGGCCAGGACCCGCTCGGCGGCCGGCCCGAGTGCGGCGAACGACACGTGCGGATGGTCGCTGCGCAGCGCGCCCGGCCAGCCGCGGACCGTCTCGGCGAGGGCGCCCATGTACCGGCTCGGGGTGATCGCCGGGTCGAAGCCCGGCATCTCGGCGCGGATCAACGGCCACCAGTCCGCCGGCACCGGCGGGTTGCGCCAGTCGGCCGGGTCGCTGTTGTCCGGCGTGTGGGTGGGCACCACGATCGTGCCGTCCGGGCCCAGCACGTCGCGCAGGGCGAGCACCACCGCCTGCGGGCCGCCGCAGACGAAGCCCAACCGCCCCAGCGCGGCGTGCACCAGCAGCGTGGCGCCGGAGCGTACGCCGAGCAGGCGCAGTTGCGCGGCCAGCGTCCGCCGGGTGGCCAGCCCGCCCCCGCGGGTTGTCACACCGTCTCCCTCGTGCTGATCCATCCGGCTCAGGCCGTGCCGCTTACGCGGGCCAGGATCGCCTCGGCCAGCGGGGCCGGCGCGGCGTCCGGGATCCAGTGGGTCACCCCATGCAGTTCCACGAAGCGGTAGTCGCCGGTGACGTGCGCGGCGCACGCCTCGGCGGCGGTGCGGCCGATCGCGATGTCCCGGTCGCTCCACACGTAGGTGGTGGGCACCGACACCGGGCCGGCGGCCACCAGGTCGGCGCGGGACATCGCCCGGTACCAGTTCAGCGCGGCGGTGAGCGCCCCGGGCTCGCGCATCGGGTCGGCGTACCGGTTGACCCGATCCGCGTCGCCGACCCCGCCGAGCAGCTTGCGCAGCGCGGTCGCGTGCAGCGCCAGCAGCACCTTCTCCGCCTTGCCCGGCTGCCGGAACAGCGCGATGTACGACGACCGGGCCTTCTGCTCGGTGTCGGTGGCGAGCGCGTGCGCCATGGCCGCCGGGTGCGGCACCGACACGGCGGTCAGCGTGCGGACCCGCTCGGGGTGCCGGGCGGCCAGCGCCCAGGCCACGATCGCGCCCCAGTCGTGCCCGACCACGTGGGCGGCGTCGAGGCCGAGCGCGTCGAGCACCGCCACCACGTCGGCGACCAGCTCGGGGATGCGGTAGTCCGCCGCCTCCGCCGGTCGGGCGCCGGGCGAGTAGCCCCGCTGGTCCAGCGCGTACGTCCGCAGCCCCGAGTCGTGCAGCGCGGGTACGACGTCGTCCCACTCCCCCGAGTGCTGCGGGAAGCCGTGCAGCAGCAGCACGGGGACGCCCTCCGCCGGCCCACCGGTGCGTACCTCGAACGTCAGACCCCGCGCGTCGACCTGCATGATCGGCAGCCTACCCAGCCGGCGCCGACCGGGCCGGACGGCGAGGTGATCACGAGCGCACTGCTGGGCCGGCACCCCCGGTCGGTGCTAGCGTCACCGAGACAACTTCACATCCGACAGGGGAGCGCACAGCGCTGAGAGTGCGGGCACGCCCGCAGACCCTCGAACCTGATCTGGGTAATGCCAGCGCAGGGAGTTCGGTCGACCTCCAGCCGCGCCGTGAGTCCGGGCCACCGGACGCGCGGCGTGCGTCTTCTCCTGGTTCGCAAGCAGAACTGGGAGCATCCACATGCAGCACAGCGACACCAACCGTTGGCGCACCATCGACATCGTGGTCGCCTCGGTGATCGCGGTCGCCTTCGGCGTCATCTTCTGGGCCTGGGGCCTGGTCTGGAGCGCCACCGAGGGGGCGTTCGCCTTCTTCCCACCGGCGCAGACCCTGCTCTACGGCATCTGGCTGATGCCGGCCGTCCTCGGCGGCCTGGTGATCCGAAAGCCCGGCGCCGCGCTCTACTGCGAGACGGTGGCCGCGGTCCTCTCCGCGCTGCTGGGCAGCCAGTGGGCCGCCACGGTCATCCCGCAGGGCATCGTGCAGGGCCTCGGGGCCGAGTTGGCCTTCGCGGCCTTCCGGTACCGGTCGTTCCGGCTGCCGACCGCGGTGCTGGCCGGCGCGCTCACCGGCGTGAGCGCCGCGCTGTTCGACTTCTTCGTCTGGAACGTCGACTACGACCTGGCCGACTACCGGATCCCGTACGCGCTGCTCACCATCGTCAGCGCCACGATCATCGCCGGCGTCGGCGGCTGGTTGCTCACCCGCGCCCTGGCCAACACCGGCGTCCTCGACCGCTTCCCGGTCGGCCGCGACCGCGCCCTGATCTGACCCCCTCCCCACCTCGTCGATCATGAGGTTGACGGGCGGATGGATCTCCGGAACCGCCGTCAACCTCATGATCAACGGAGCAGGGTGGGGCGGGGCGGACGGCACGGCGGCGGAGGGAGGGGTGTGGTGAGCGGGGTTGCGCTGCGGGGGTTCGGGTGGCGGCACGCCGGGCGGAAGGCCTGGGCGGTACGCGGGGTGGACCTGCGCGTCGCGGCCGGCGAGCGGGTGCTGCTGCTGGGCCCCTCGGGGGCGGGCAAGAGCACCCTGCTCGCCGCGCTGGCTGGGCTGCTGCCCGAGGACTCCGGCGAGCAGGAGGGCACCGTCGAGATCGACGGGCTCGACCCGCGCAAGGGCCGCGAGCGGGTCGGCATCGTCTTCCAGGACCCGGAGACCCAGCTGGTGATGGCCCGCTGCGGGGACGACGTCGCGTTCGGGCTGGAGAACCGGGGGGTGCCGACCGGGGAGATCTGGCCCCGGGTGGACGAGGCGTTGCGCCGCGTCGGCTTCCCCTACCACCGGGACCGACCCACCGCGGCGCTCTCCGGCGGCGAGCAGCAGCGCCTCGCGCTGGCCGGCGCGCTGGCCCTGCGCCCCGACCTGCTGCTGCTCGACGAGCCGACCGCCAACCTGGACCCGGCCGGCGCCGACCTGGTCCGGCGGGCCGTCGCCGACGCGCTGGACGCCGACACCACGCTGATCCTGGTGGAGCACCGGGTCGCCGAGGCGCTGCCGCTGGTCGACCGGGTGGTCGTCCTGGAGCCCGGCGGCGGCGTGCGCGCCGACGGCACGCCCGAGGCGGTCTTCGCCGCGCACGGCGCCGCCCTCGCCGCCGAGGGCGTCTGGGTGCCCGGGCACCCCATCGCGCCCCGGCGGGCCACCGCCGCCGCCGGCGAGCTGCTGCTCACCGCCGACCGGCTCGGCCTGCCGCCCCGGCTGGGCCCCACCGACCTGGAGGTACGCGCGGGCGAGGCGCTCGCCGTACGCGGCCCGAACGGCGCCGGCAAGTCCACCCTGGCGCTGCTGCTCGGCGGCCTGCTCAAACCCGGCACCGGCCGGGTCGTCCCGAGCGCCGAGCTGGCCGGGCCGGACCTCCGCACCGCGCCGCACCGGTGGCGGGCGCCCGCGCTGGCCCGCCGGATCGGGTCGGTCTTCCAGGACCCGGAGCACCAGTTCGTCACCGGCACCGTCCACGACGAGCTGGCGCTCGGCCCACGCCGGACCGGCCAACCCGAACCCGTCGTCAAGGACATCGTGGCCACGCTGCTGGAGCGGCTGCGCCTGGACCGGCTGGCCGCCGCCAACCCGTACACCCTCTCCGGTGGCGAGGCGCGGCGGCTGAGCGTGGCGACGGCCCTGGCCACCGCGCCCCGCCTGCTGATCTGCGACGAACCCACCTTCGGACAGGACCGGCGGACCTGGCGCGAGCTGGTCGACCTCTTCGCCGACCTGCGCGACGCCGGGCACGGCGTGCTCACCGTCACCCACGACCCGGACTTCGTGGCCGCGCTCGCCGACCGCACCGTGACCCTGGAGCGGCCGTGACCGCCGCGCAGCCGACCGGCACACACCATCGCGAGTCGACCGTCACGCGGCCGGCGCGGCACGTCGGCGTGGCCGACACCGGGCGGAGGTGGCGCCCATGATCAGCATCGAGCCGGTGGCCGCGCCCGGGGCGCCGCTGGCCCGGCGTAACCCGGTGGCGAAGCTCGCCGCCGCACTGGTCTTCTCGTTCACCCTGCTGGCCACCCTGGACCCGGTGGCGCCGGCGATCGCCATCGCGGTGGAGTTCGCCGTGCTGCCGCTGTTCGGCATCCGCTACCGGGTGCTGGCCCGGCGAGCCTGGCCGCTGCTGGTCAGCGCGGCCGGCATCCTGGTCACCCTGGTGCTCTTCGCCGCCGACCGGTCCGGCCGGATCCTGCTCGACGCGGGGCCGGTGCTGGTCACCACCGGGGTCCTGCTCACCGCCCTCGGCCTGGTGCTGCGACTGCTCGCGGTGGCCCTGCCCGGCGTGATCGTCTTCGCCACCACTGACCCCACCGACCTGGCCGACGCGCTGATCCAGAACACGAAGGCGCCGGCCCGCTTCGCCATCGGCGCGCTGGCCGCGTTCCGCCTGGTGCCGCTGCTCGGGCAGGAGTGGCAGATGATCAGCATGGCCCGTCGGGCGCGCGGGGTGGACGCCGGACGCAACCCGGTGGCGAAGCTGCGGCTGTTCACCTCCACCGCGTTCGCGCTGCTGGTCGGGGCGATCCGCCGGGGCACCCGGCTGGCGGTGGCGATGGACGCGCGGGGCTTCGACGCCGGCACGCCGCGTACCGTGGCCCGCCGTCAGCGCTTCACGCCTGCCGACGCACTGCTGATCGCCGGCGCCGCGGTCCTGGCCGGCGCCGCCCTCACCGCCAGCGTCTTGCTCGGCACCTTCCGCCCGCTGATCGGCTGACCGCCGCGACGTCGCGGGTTCCGGCCGCCCGGCGGGTCCGACGACGGCGATCCCAGCGGGCCGCACCCCTGCTGCGTCGACCACTGAGCGGCGGTGGGGCCGCCGTCGTTACCCGACGGCGGCCCCAACGGGGCCGGTCAGCTGCGCCGGAAGGCGTACCGGCGGGTCTGGCCGGCCCGCTGGCTCCGGCCACCGCCGGCGCGGTTTCCACCCGCCAGCGGCGGTCCGGCGGTCGGCGCCGCCGGCCGCGCCGGTGGCTCGACGGCGGCCAGGTCCACGGCGGGCAGGTCGGGCACCGGTACGACCGGTGGCACCGGCGGCCGGTCGACGTCGGTCGGTGCCGGGTACGCGGCGGGCGTCGTGCGCCCGGCGGTACGGGGCTTGCTGGTGCGCTTGGCAGGCATGGCATCTCCTTCGGCTGCTGATCGTCCCGGCCGGTCCCGCGTTCCGGCGGACGGTCTGCTGCGGTCTGACCGCCGAGGCACGACGGTCGAACGGGAGGGACTGCTCACCGGGGTCGACCACCGAAGGCACCACCGCCTGCGCGGCTGATGCGATGCGGACGCCCGGGAGCGCACGGGCCGCGGCGCGGGGCGGCGGGCCGGCTCGAAGATGGGGCGTCAGTTGCGCATGCCCGCACGCTATCGGATTCCCGCGCACCGGCGCAGCCATTTTCCGGAGCACGGTCACCGGCACGCTGATCGCATTCCGGTTCGGGCTGGGTGTCCCGGTTGACACCGTGACGCGACCGTACGGTCACCGGCTGTCGACGACGCGACCCCGGTGGGCCCCCGGCGCGATACGGTCGCAGCACGGCAGGTGCGACGGCGAGAGGTGGCGGCACGGATGGCTGAGCAGGCGACGGCGCAGATCGGTGTGACCGGGCTGGCGGTGATGGGTCGCAACCTGGCCCGCAACCTGGCCCGCAACGGCTTCACCGTGGCGGTGCACAACCGCTCGCCGGAGCGCACGCGCAGCCTGGTCGCCGAGCACGGCGACGAGGGCACCTTCGTGCCGGGCGAGTCGATGGCCGACTTCGTCGCGTCGCTGGAACGGCCCCGGGCGGTCATCGTCATGGTCAAGGCCGGCGGCCCGACCGACGCGGTCATCGACGAACTGGTGCCGCTGCTCGAGGCGGGCGACATCGTCGTCGACTGCGGCAACGCGCACTTCGCCGACACCCGTCGCCGGGAGGAGTCGCTGCGGGCGCACGGGCTGCACTTCGTCGGCACCGGCGTCTCCGGTGGCGAGGAAGGTGCACTGCTCGGGCCGAGCATCATGCCCGGCGGTTCGGTCGAGTCGTACGCGAAGCTCGGGCCGATGTTCGAGAAGATCGCCGCCCAGGTCGACGGGGTGCCCTGCTGCCGCCACATCGGGCCGGACGGCGCCGGGCACTTCGTCAAGATGGTGCACAACGGCATCGAGTACGCCGACATGCAGCTCATCGCCGAGGCGTACGACCTGCTCCGGGCAGGGCTACGCACGGACCCGGCGGAGATCGCGGAGATCTTCCGGGGCTGGAACGACGGCGAGCTGGAGTCCTTCCTCATCGAGATCACCTCCGACGTGCTGTCGCACCGCGACGCCGCCACCGGCCGGTCCTTCGTGGACGTGGTGCAGGACCGCGCCGAGCAGAAGGGCACCGGTCGGTGGACCGTGCAGAGCGCGCTGGACCTGGGCATCCCGATCACCGGGATCGCCGAGGCGACCTTCGCCCGCTCGCTGTCCGGGCACGTCGGCCAGCGGGACGCGGCCCGCCGGACGTTCCCGGACGCCGGGGAGAAGTGGCAGGTGGCCGACCGGGAGGCGTTCATCGAGGACGTCCGCCGGGCCCTGCTCGCCTCGAAGATCGTCGCGTACGCGCAGGGTTTCGACCACATCAAGGCCGGCAGCCGGGAGTACGACTGGGACATCGACCTGGGCGGCACGGCCACCATCTGGCGGGGCGGCTGCATCATCCGGGCCCGCTTCCTGGACCGGATCCGCGAGGCGTACGACGAGCAGCCGGAGCTGCCGACGCTGCTGGTGGCACCGTACTTCGCCGAGGCGGTCAGCGCGGGCGTGCCGAGTTGGCGGCGGGTGGTGGCGGACGCCGTCCATGCCGGGGTGCCGACGCCCGCCTTCTCCTCGTCGCTGGCCTACTTCGACGCGCTGCGCGCCGAGCGGCTGCCGGCCGCGCTGATTCAGGGCCTGCGTGACAACTTCGGTGCGCACACCTACCAGCGGGTCGACCGCGAGGGTTCGTTCCACACCACCTGGGCCGGGAACCGCACCGAATCCCCCGCCTGATCGGCGGGGTCAGGCGATGGTGGCGTGCATCTCCCAGACCAGGATCTCGGCCGGCTCGTCGGCGGTGACGCGGCGGCCACCGGTCATGGTGAGCCGGGCCGCGTCGCCGGTGCCGAGCGGGCCGCTGTCCTCGAGGGTCACCGTGCCGTTGGGCACGTAGAGGTGCACGAAGGGCGCGTCCGGCAGGGTCACCTCGTCGCCGGGGGTGAGCCGGGCGGCGTGCAGGGTGGCGTAGCGGTTGCGGATCCGGATCGCCGAGGCCCCGTCGTAGCGCTCCATGCCCGAGGCGATCGGCACCAGGTCACCGCGGAGGAGCTGATCCTCGATCTCCAACTGCTCGTAGCCGGGATCGACGCCCGCCTCGTCGGGAAGCACCCACATCTGCACGAAGTGCACCGGGTCGGTGTGCGGCGACTGGCCGCTGAGCCGCCAGGCGTCGTTCTTCTCGGAGTGCAGGATGCCTGTGCCGGCGCTCATCCGCTGGGCCAGGCCGGGATAGATGACGCCGGAGTGCCCGGTGGAGTCCTGGTGCACCAGCGAGCCACGCAGCACCCAGGTGACGATCTCCATGTCCTGGTGCGGGTGGGTCTCGAAGCCGGCGCCGGGGCGGACCACGTCGTCGTTGTTGACCAGCAGGAGCCCGTGGTGGGTGTTGGCCGGGTCGTAGTGCCGGGAGAACGAGAAGGAGTGCTTCGAGTCCAGCCAGGAGATCTTGGTGGCGAAGCGGTCCTCCGCCCGGCGTACGTCGACCGACGGAGCGGGTGCGGTCACCACGCACGCTGCCGGGTGTCGGCCGGCGTCGGCGCCCAGGTCAGGGCCGGCTCGCCGGTGGCCAGTTCGGAGATCTCGCCGGAGCGCACCTGCGGCGTGTGACCGAACTCGGCGCAGTGCTGCTCGGCGATCTCGGCGCAGATCTCGGCCACCTGCTCACAGATCGGATCGCCCAGGTCGGCTGCGTTCAACGCCATGATCATCTTGTACCGGAGATCCCGCATCCCCACCCCCGCCCGACGCTGTCCCTACTCCGCCCGACCCTACCGGCCTCCCACCGCCCGCCAACCCGAAACCGGCCAGTGCCGCCTGCACGGCCACGCACGTCCCGACGACGGCGTTGTGGTGGGGCGCCCAGTCGCTCGGCGGTGTGCTGCGGGGGTGGGTGGAACGGCAGGTACGTCTGGACGCTCCTGTGACAGCCGTGGTGCTCCACTCGGTGCCGCTGTCGCCGGAAGGTACGGCTCGGCGCCGCCCCCCGGGGGTGCGGGGGCGGCGCCGGCGTCGGTGCGTCACCAGAAGCGGCGGCGCTTCGCCTTCTGCGGACGCAGCATGTCGGCGCCTTTGTTGAGCAGGCGGGTCACCCCGGAGGGACCGCGCCTGGCCTCCAGCGTGTGGCTGACCCGACGGGCGCCGGCCGCGGCCAGCGGCACCGCGATCGCCATCAACGCCCACTGGGCAATGCGCTTCTGAATCATGTGGGTTCACCTCCGTCAGTGGGTTCTGAGAAAGGTGATACCCCGCGTGACCGTGCGGTAAGCCTGCGCTCAGCGGGGCGGGGCGACCGGATTGGGCAGTGCGCCGCCGAAGCGTCGATCGCGCTGGGCGTACAGCTCGCAGGCGTACCAGAGGTGGCGGCGGTCGAAGTCCGGCCAGAGAGTGCCGAGGAAGACCAGCTCGGCGTACGCGCTCTGCCAGAGCAGGAAGTTGGAGATCCGTTCCTCGCCGGAGGGGCGCAGGAAGAGGTCCACCTCGGGGATCTCCGGGTGGTAGAGGTACTTCGCCACGGTCTTCTCGGTGACCTTCGCCGGGTCCAGCCGGCCGGCCGCCACGTCGCGGGCGATGGCTGCCGCGGCGTCGCCGATCTCCGCGTGCCCGCCGTAGTTGACGCAGAACTGCAGGGTCAGTGTGGAGTTGCCGCGGGACATCTCCTCGGCGGTCTGCAACTCGGAGATGACGCTCTTCCACAGCCGCCCGGGGCGGCCGGACCAGACCACCCGCACGCCCAGGTCGACCAACTGGTCGCGGCGACGGCGGATGACGTCGCGGTTGAACCCCATCAGGAACCGGACCTCATCCGGGGAGCGCCGCCAGTTCTCGGTGGAGAACGCGTACGCCGACAGGTACGGGATGCCCATCTCGATGGCGCCCTCGATGGTGTCGAAGAGGCTGGCCTCCCCCGCCTCGTGGCCCTTGGTGCGGGGCAGCCCGCGCTCCTTGGCCCACCGGCCGTTGCCGTCCATCACCACGGCGACGTGCCGGGGCACCGCCTCGGCGGGCAGCGCCGGCGGTCGGGCGCCCGACGGGTGTGGCGTCGGCGGCGTCGGCTCGCGCCGGCCGGCCCTCATCGATCGGATCACTCAGCTCTCTCCCTGCTCGCACCGTCCGCGCCGGCCCCCACGTCACCGCGCGGCGGGGCCACCACGGCCCCGGCGCCGCCCTGCGGCGGGACCGTGCCGGTCACCGGGGCACCCCGGTCGACCAGCGGCAGCGAGCGTAGCGCGCGTTCCAGGTGCCACTGCAGGTGCGCCGCGACCAGCCCGCTGCACTCCCGCCGTACCCCGGTATCGGTGGCATCGGCGAGCACCCAGTCGCCGGTGGTCAGCGCGGACATCAGGTCGATGGTGGCCGGTGCGGGGTGGGCCGCGCCGGGCGGCCGGCAGTCCGGGCAGACCGCGCCGCCGGCCGGTACGGAGAACGCCCGGTGCCGCCCGGGGGTGCCGCAGACCGCGCAGGCGATCAACGCCGGTGCCCAGCCGGCGAGGGCCATCCCGCGCAGCAGGTACGCGTCGAGCACCAAGGTGGTGGCGTGCTCGCCCCGGGACAGCGCCTTGAGCGCGCCCAGGGTGAGCTGGAACAGCCGCAGCGACGGCTCCCGCTCGACCGGGGTCAGTCGCTCCGCCGTCTCGGCGATGGCGCTGGCCGCCGTGTAGCGGGGGTAGTCGCCGAGGAACCGCTTGCCGTACAGGTCAATCCCCTCGACCTGGCTGACGGTGTGCAGCGAGCTGCCGTGGTTGCCCTTCGGGTCGCCGGCGAGCTGCAGGTCGACGTGGCCGAACGGCTCCAGCCGGGCGCCGAACTTGCTGGTGGTGCGGCGGATGCCCCGGGCGACCGCGCGCAGCCGGCCGTGCCGGCGGGTGAGCAGGGTGATGATGCGGTCGGACTCGCCGAGCTTCTGCACACGCAGCACCACCGCGTCGTCGCGGTAGAGCTGTCGGCGGTACCCGGCCATCGGACCATTCTCCCTCGGGGTGCGAAATCAGGGTCGGTTCGGGGTCGGCGGGCGGACGAACCCCGATGTGCCCCGGGCGCGACCGGCCGTAGCGTGCTCGCCATGGCACTGCACCGGATCACCACCGCCGGCCCCCGTGGTCGCGCCGCCGCCCCCGTCGCACTGGGCATGACCACCGTCCTCATCCTGCTCGCCGGGTGCGACAACCTGTCGTTCCGGCGGCTCGACTACGACGACACCGAGTCGGCACGGATCACCACGATCCAGGTGCTGCCCGGAGCGGGCGACGTGGTGGTGCGGGGCACGGGCACCGCGTCCGAGGTACGGATCAAGCGGGTGGTGCGCTACCAGGGCGGCGAACCCGACAACACGCGCTACGAGATCAAGGGCAGCGAGCTCGTGCTGGACACCGACTGCGGCTCGCGGTGCAGCATCTCCTACGAGGTGATCGTGCCCGAGGGCGTGGCCGTGCAGGGCGAGACCGGCTCCGGCGACGTGGAGCTGACCCGGGTCGGCGCGGCGCGCTTCCGGCTGGACTCGGGCGACCTGCGCGTGAACGGCGCCTCCGGCCCTCTCGACCTGGAGACCCGGTCGGGCAACATCGAGGTGACCCAGGCCGCCGCGACGGTCCGGTTGCGCGCCACCTCCGGCGACATCGCCGCGCGACGGCTGGCCGCCGGTGTGGACGCCGAGGCGACCTCCGGCAACGTCACGGTGGAGCTGGACGCCCCCGCCTCGGCCCGGACGCACGCCTCCAGCGGCGACGTGACGCTGCTGGTGCCGGCAGCGAAGTACCGGGTGCGGACCAGCACCGGGTCCGGTGATGCCCGCGTCACCATCGCCGACGATCCGGCCGCGTCCCTGTCGATCGACGCCTCGGCGGACAGCGGCAACCTCACGATCAGCCAGCGCTGAGCCGGCCGCGGCGCCCACGGGAGGCCGGTGCCGCGCCGGCGGGACGGCCGGGCGGGCGCCCGGCCGGCCCGGTCGGTCAGAAGCCGAGCTTGCGCAGCTGCTTCGGGTCGCGCTGCCATTCCTTCGCCACCCGAACGTGCAGGTCCAGGTAGACCCGGGTGCCGAGCAACTCCTCGATCTGCCGGCGGGCGTTGGTGCCGACCTCCTTGAGCCGGCTCGCCTTGTGGCCGAGCACGATCGCCTTCTGGCTGGGCCGCTCGACGTACAGGTCGGCGTAGATCTTCGTGAGCTGACCCTCGGGGATCATCTCCTCCACCACCACGGCGATGGAGTGCGGCAGCTCGTCGCGGACCCCTTCCAGGGCGGCCTCCCGGATCAGCTCGGCGACCAGCACCTGCTCGGGGTCGTCGGTGAGCATGTCGTCCGGGTAGAGCTGCGGAGACTCCGGCAGGTAGCCGGTCATCACGTCGACCAGGGTGTCGACCTGGTGCCCGGAGACCGCGCTCACCGGCACCACGGCGGCGAACTCGCCCATCTCGCTCACCGCGAGCAGTTGCTCGGCCAGCCGGCGCTTGTCCACCAGGTCGGTCTTGGTGACCACCGCCAGCACGGTCGCCTTCAGCTCGGCCAGTTCGCCGCTGATGAACCGGTCGCCCCGACCGACCGGCTCGTTCGCCGGGATGCACAGGCCGATCACGTCGACCTCGGTCCAGGTCGAGCGGACCAGGTCGTTGAGGCGCTCGCCGAGCAGCGTACGGGGGCGGTGCAGACCCGGGGTGTCGACCAGGACGAGCTGCGAATCCGGTCGGTGGAGCACGGCCCGGATGACGTGCCGGGTGGTCTGCGGCTTGTTGGAGGTGATCGCGATCTTGGTGCCGACGATGGCGTTGGTCAGCGTCGACTTGCCGGCGTTGGGTCGCCCGACGAAACAGCCGAAACCGGCCCGGTACGCCGGCTGCTGCGGATCCCGGACGCCCCCGGTCACTGGGTCACCGTGCCGAGCACGGCGCCGTCCGGCGCGGCCAGGTGGATCGGCGCGTCGGCGGTGAGGTCACGCACCGCGGCGCACCCGGCGCCGTCCAGCGTCGACGCCTCGGTCACCACCACCGCCGCCTCCAGCCGGCTCGCCCCGGCCGCCACCGCCGACGCGACGGCCAACTGCAGCGCGGTCAGGGTCAACGACGGCAGCGAGACGCTGGCCGCCGCGTACGTCCGGCCGTCCTGATCGCGTACCGCGGCGCCCTCGACCGCGCCGATCCGCCCACGTGCCCCGCGGGCCAGGACGACCAGCTTGCCGTCCTCGGCGCTCAGCGGGGCCGGCGCGGACGGACTGGGCCGGGCGGCGGGCGCGGCGGGTGTCTCAGGCATCGGCGGGTTGCCTCTCATCGTCTCGGTTCTGGTCACCGCGGGGGTCGGCGTGCTCGCCGCGCCCCGGGCCGTCCTGCTCGTCGGTCGACTCCGCCCGGGTGACCAGGACGGTGTCTATCCGGTTGCGCCGGCCGGTGGTGCCCTCGGCGATCAACCGGAGGCCGGCCACCTCGGCCTGCGCCCCGGGGATCGGCACCCGCCCCAGCGACTGGGCGAGCAGCCCACCGACCGTCTCCACCTCGTCGGTGGGCAGGTCCGTGTCGAACAGCTCGCCCAGGTTCTCCACCGGTAGGCGGGCCGTGACCCGCACCGAGGAGTCCGCGAGGCGTTCGACCGGCGGGCGTTCGACATCGTACTCGTCGGTGATCTCGCCGACGATCTCCTCCAGGATGTCCTCGATGGTGACCAGGCCGCCGGTGCCGCCGTACTCGTCGACGACGATGACGAGGTGGTTGCGGGCGGCCTGCATCTCCGACAGCAGGTCGTCGACCGGCTTGGACTCCGGTACGAAGGTGGCCGGGCGCATCAGCTCGGCCACCGGCAACTGCTCGGCGGCCGGGTCGCCGCCGCGGGAACGCCGGATCAGGTCCTTGAGGTAGAGCACCCCCAGCACGTCGTCGACGCTCTCACCGATCACTGGGATGCGGGAGAAGCCGGAGCGCAGGAAGAGCGCCAGCGCCTGCGCGAGGGTCTTGCCCTCCTCGATCCACACCATCTCGGTGCGGGGCACCATCACCTCACGGGCGATGGTCTCGCCGAGCGCGAAGACCGAGTGGATCATCTGCCGCTCGCCGTGCTCGACAACGCCGCGCTGCTCGGCCAGGTCGACCAGCTCACGCAGCTCCAGCTGGGTGGCGAACGGCCCCTCCCGGAAGCCGCGCCCGGGGGTGACCGCGTTGCCGATCAGGATCAGCAGCGAGGCGAGGGGATTGAGCGCCCGGCCCAGCCAGCGCACCAGTGGCGCCACGGCCCGGCCGACCGCGTACGCGTGCTGCCGGCCGATGGTGCGCGGGGCGACCCCGACCACCACGAAGCTGACCACGGTCATCGCCCCGGCGGTGACCAGGGCGGCGCGCCAGCCGGCGCCGAAGGTGTCCACCGCGACCAGCGCCACCAGGGTGGTGGCGGTCAGCTCGGCGAGCAGCCGGAGCAGCAGCAGCAGGTTGAGGTGCCGGACCACGTCGCCGGCGACGACCTGGAGGGTACGGGCGCCACGCGCCCCGTCCCGGGCCAGCTCGGCGGCCCGGGCCGGGGAGACCGCGGCCAGCGCGGCCTCGGTCATCGCGATCACGCCGGCGAGCACCACGAGGCCCGCCGCGAAGACGATCAGTTGCAGGTCAGGCAGGCCGGCCGTGGGGCCGGCCGCCAGGAGCGGGGTGGGCATCACTGGGTGCGGGTCGACCGCCAGCTCGCCAGCAGTCGGGCCTGGAGCGCGAACATCTCCCGCTCCTCCTCCGGCTCGGCGTGGTCGTAGCCGAGCAGGTGCAGCACCCCGTGCACGGTGAGCAGGTGCAGCTCGTCGGCGGAGGCGTGCCCGGCGGTGGCCGCCTGCTTGGCCGCCACCTCCGGGCAGAGCACGATGTCACCGAGGAGGGCCGGCTCGCCGCCCGCCGGGGCGCTCTCGCCCGGGCCGTGGTCGACGCTGCCCTCGTCCATGGGGAAGGCGAGCACGTCGGTCGGCCCGTCGCCACCCATCCAGCGGTGGTTCAGTTCGGTCATGTAGTCGATGTCGACCAGCAGCACGGACAGCTCGGCGAGGGGGTTGACCCCCATCTCGTCGAGGGCGTGGCGGGCGACGGCGAGCACGGCGTCGGTGTCAACCTCGACACCGGACTCGTTGGCGATCTCGATGGACAACTGCTTTCCTCTGCTTTAGCGGCGCCGGCCGGCCCGGCCCTGAGCGGGTCGCCCCGGCATGGCATGGACGCCCTGCGCCTGCTGGTTCTCCCGCTCGGCGTCCCAGCGGGCGTACGCGTCGACGATCTCCCCGACCAGCTGGTGGCGGACCACGTCGGAGCTGGAGAGCTGGGAGAAGTGCACGTCCTCCACGTTTTCCAGGATCTCCCGGACGACCCGCAGGCCGCTGGTCGTCCCGCCGGGAAGGTCCACCTGGGTGACGTCACCGGTGACGACGATCTTGGAATTGAAGCCGAGCCGGGTCAGGAACATCTTCATCTGCTCGGGCGTGGTGTTCTGCGCCTCGTCGAGGATGATGAACGCGTCGTTCAACGTCCTGCCCCGCATGTAGGCCAGCGGGGCGACCTCGATGGTGCCCGCGGCCATCAACTTCGGGATCGACTCCGGGTCGAGCATGTCGTGCAGCGCGTCGTAGAGCGGGCGCAGGTAGGGGTCGATCTTCTCGTTGAGCGTTCCGGGCAGGAAGCCCAGCCGCTCCCCCGCCTCCACCGCCGGCCGGGTCAGGATGATCCGGTTCACCTGCTTGGCCTGCAGCGCCTGCACGGCCTTGGCCATGGCCAGGTAGGTCTTGCCGGTGCCGGCGGGGCCGATGCCGAAGACGATGGTGTGCGAGTCGATCGCGTCGACGTAGCGCTTCTGACCCAGCGTCTTGGGGCGGATGGTGCGCCCGCGCCGCGAGAGGATGTTGAGCGTGAGAACCTCGGCGGGCCGCTCGGCACTGCCCTGCTCGAGCATGCCGACGGTACGCCGGACGGCGTCAGTGGTCAGGGTCTCGCCTTTCTCGATGAGTTCGAGCAGCTCACTAAAGACCCGCTCGGCGAGGGCGTTGTCCGCGGGGGCACCGGTGATGGTGATCTCGTTGCCGCGGACGTGCACGTCACTGTTGACCGAGCGTTCGACGAGTCGCAGAATCTCGTCGCCCGCGCCGAGCAGATTGACCATGATCTTCGAGTCGGGCACGGTGATCCTGGTCTGCACCCGGGGCGGGCCGGGAGGTGGGGTGCCGGTCATAGGTCGGGCCGAAGGGCCCTGCGCCACCTGCTCTCGCTCTCGGCGCCGGCCCTGCTGGCACGGCGTGCGGACGTTAACCCCCATCGTATCGGTTCAACGCGGCCCGCACCGCGTCCATTTCCGCTGGCCGCGATCAACCGCCGGCTCGGAAGTCGTACCGGTCGAAGGTCTCCTGGGTACGGGTGAACCGGTAGGTCGCCCAGTGCATCCGGACCACCGTCCCGCGCTCGTCCCGGGTCAACCGGAGCAGCTCACCGGCCTCCCGCCCGGAGACCGTCCGGAACACGTCCGGCCGGTCCGGCAGCGGTGTGAAGACCGCCGGCGGGCGCCCCGGCGGGTCACCGGCGCCCCGGGCCCGCAGGGCGCCGTCGTGCCAGGAGAAGACGTACTCGAAGCCCTCACCCCACCAGCGGCCGAGCAGTCCGCGCAGCGCCGCCGGGGCCGGCGGCCCGGGCCGCCAGGGCTCGACCTCGGCCGGGTCGTGCTCGACCGCGGCGGCCAGCAGCGCGTGCGGCAGGTCGAACAGCTCGGCGGCGGTGCCGGAGGAGCCGAGCACCGCGCAACCCATCGCCCCGGCCGTGCCCTCGCCGCCCCGCCGGCCGTACACGGCGGCCAGGAAACCCGGCATCGCGCCGTCGTGCCCGACGTGCAGCACCCGCTCGCCCTGCGGAACCAGGATCAGCCCCAGCCCGAAGCCGGCGCTCCAGAGCGTCTCGTCGGTGGTGGTCAGCGGCCAGCGCATCTCGTCCAGGGTGCCCGGGGCGAGCACCGCGCCGGCCGGGTCGAGCGCCGCCGGGTCGGCGAGGAACGCCGCCCAGCGGGCCATGTCGGTGGCCGTGCTCCAGAGCTGGGCGGCCGGGCCGACCGCGCCGAAGTCCGTCGGCGGCTCCGGGTGCGCCTCGTCGGAGTACGCGTCGACCAGGAACCCGGTGGCCGCTGCCGGCCCGGGGGTCACGGTGGTGTCGGTCAGTCCCAGGGGTGTCAGGACCCGCTCGGCGAGCACCTGCGCCCAACCGCCGCCACGCAGCCGGGCCACCAACTGCCCGAGCACGGCCAGCCCCAGGTTGGAGTAGTGGAAGCGACGGGCCGGAGGCAGCACCCGCTCGGCCCGGTCCAGCTCGCCGACCAGCCGCCGCGCGTCCGGCGCGCGCAGGGTGTCCCAGACGTCGCCGTACGGCTCGCGTTGCAGGCCACCGGTGTGCGACAGCAGCCGGCGTACGGTCAGCTCGCCGTGCGCCGGCAGGTCCAGGTACCGACCGACCGGGTCGTCCAGGTCGAGCAGCCCGTCGTCGCGGCACTGCAGGACGAGCACCGCCGTGAAGGTCTTGGTGACCGAGCCGATCCGGAACTGGGTACGCGCGTCGAGCGCCGCGTCGGTGCCGGTGCCGCCGACGGTGCAGCTCCACAGCGGCCGGTCGGCCCGGTGCAGGGCCGCCGACACCGCCGGGACCCGCCCCTGCGCCTGCACCCGGCGGACCAGCCGGGCCAGCCGGTCGTTCGCGCCGGGCTCGGTGCTCACGTCAGGTCCCGGGCGAGCATCGGGCCGAGCGGGGCACCGCCGAGCAGGTGCGCGTGCACGTGGAACACCTCCTGCCCGCCGTACGCGCCGGTGTTGAACATCAGCCGGAAGCCGTCGCCGAGCAGGCCCTCCTCCTCGGCCACGGCGGCGGCCGTGGCCAGCACCTCGGCGGCCAGCGCCGGGTCACCCTGGGCGAGGGTGGCCACGTCGGCGTAGTGCTCCTTCGGAATCACCAGGACGTGCACCGGCGCCTTCGCGTCGATGTCGCGAAAGGCGAGGGTGCTGGCGGTCTCGCGGACCACGGTGGCCGGGATCTCCCCGGCGACGATGCGGCAGAACAGGCAGTCGGATCCCATCGGGGCAGTGTAAGGACGAACGGGGGCGCTCCGGCATGCGCCGCCGGACCGTTGGCAAGGGCCCCTTGTTATCGCCTGCGGTAGAGGAAGGGGCCCCTCCTTACATCTGTGTGGGTTGCGGCAGGATGGCCGGCATGACGGATCGGGCGGTACTGGTGACCGGGGCCTCGCGCGGCATCGGCCGGGCGGTGGCGGCGGCGTTCGCGGCCGGCGGCGACCGGGTGGCGATCCACCACCGCGACTCGGCCGACGCGGCCGAGGCCCTGCGCGCCCAGCTACCGGGTGACGGGCACGTGGTGGTCCGCGCCGACCTCACCGACCCGGACGCCGTCCGCGCCATGGTGGACCGGGCCGCCGAGCTGCTCGGCGGGCTGGACGTGCTGGTCAACAACGCCGGGGTGTACGGCGAGCGGGACGCCCCGCACCCGATCTTCGGTGCCTCGTACGACGAGTGGCAGCGGCAGTGGCGGCAGGTGGTGGAGACCAACCTGACCGGCGCGGGCAACGTCACCTGGTGCGCCGCCCAGCACATGCGCGGGCGCGGCGGGCGGATCGTCAACGTCTCGTCCCGGGGCGCGTTCCGGGGCGAGCCGGACCAGCCGGCGTACGGGGCGAGCAAGGCGGGCCTGAACGCGCTGGGTCAGTCCCTCGCGGTGGCCCTGGCCCCGTACGGCATCGCCGTCGCCACCGTCGCGCCGGGTTTCGTCGAGACCGACATGACCACCGAGCACCTGCGCGGTGAGCGCGGCGCGGCGATCCGGGCGCAGAGCCCCTTCGACCGGGTGGCCCGGCCGGAGGAGATCGCCGCCGCGGTGCACTGGCTGGCCTCGCCGCAGGCCGAGTGGGCGTCCGGCACCATCGTCGACCTCAACGGCGCGTCCTACCTGCGCAGCTGACCACGCCGGGCGAACGGCCGGCCGCCGGGAGGTGGGGTGCCCGCCCGCCGGGGGTAAGTCTCTCCGGCATGGGCGACTCCACGCTGCTGGACCTCTCCGCCGACTACCGGGTGGTCGACGGTCACGACAACGATCCGGTCCTGCTGCGTCCCGACGGCACCCCCGTCGAGACCTGGCGCGAGGACTACCCGTACGACGAGCGGATGGACCGCGACGAGTACGACCACCACAAGCGGCTGCTCCAGATCGAACTGCTCAAGCTCCAGGACTGGATCAAGGAGTCCGGTGAGCGGCTGGTGATCCTCTTCGAGGGCCGGGACGCGGCCGGCAAGGGCGGCACCATCAAGCGGTTCATGGAGCACCTGAACCCGCGCGGCGCCTCGGTGGTGGCGTTGGCCAAGCCCGACGAGCGGGAGTCCGGCCAGTGGTACTTCCAGCGCTGGCTGGCGCACCTGCCGGCGGCCGGTGAGATCGTGCTCTTCGACCGCTCCTGGTACAACCGGGCCGGGGTGGAGCGGGTGATGGGCTTCTGCACCCGCAAGGAGTACCTGGAGTTCCTCCGCCAGGCCCCGGAGCTGGAACGGATGCTGGTGCGCTCCGGCATCCGGCTGGTCAAGTTCTGGTTCTCGGTGTCGCGCAACGAGCAGCGCACCCGCTTCGCCATCCGCCAGGTCGACCCGGTGCGGCAGTGGAAGCTGTCTCCGATGGACATCGCCTCGCTGGACCGGTGGGACGAGTACACCGAGGCCAAGGAGGCGATGTTCTTCTGGACCGACACCGCCGACGCGCCGTGGACGGTGGTGAAGAGCAACGACAAGAAGCGGGCCCGGATCGAGGCGATGCGGCACGTGCTGCACCGCTTCGAGTACGCCGGCAAGGACCCGGCGGTGGTCGGCACGCCGGACCCGCTGATCATCGGCCCGGCAGGGCTGGACCTGAACCCCGAGGAGGAGCCCGTGCCGGTCTTCCCCCGCCCCTGACCCTGCGGAGCTACCAGCGGGACAGGCGGGTGGAGAGGACGCTGAGAGCGGCCACGCCGGCGGTGGAGGTACGCAGGACCGCCGGGCCGAGTCGTACGGGCTTCGCACCGGCCTCGCGGAACGCGGTCAGCTCGGCGGAGGCGATGCCACCCTCCGGGCCGACCACCAGCACGATCTCCCCGGCGGTCGGCAGGTCGGCCGTGGTCAGCCGGTCGCCGGCCTCCTCGTGCAGCACGAACGCGGCGGCGGCACCGGCGATGCGGCGGGCCACGGTGGCGGTGGACTCGTCCGGGGCGCCGGCCACCACCGGCAGCCACGCCCGGCGAGCCTGCTTGGCAGCCTCCCGGGCGGTCGCGACCCATTTTTCCCGGGCCCGTACGCCCCGCTCGCCGCGCCACTGGGTCACCGAGCGGGAGGCGGACCAGGGCACGATCTCGTCCACCCCGACCTCGGTCATCGCCTGCACGGCCAGCTCGCCCCGGTCGCCCTTGGCGATGCCCTGCACCACGACCAACCGGGGGACGGGCGCGTCCACGTACCCCCGGCTGGTGACGTCGAGTTCGAGGCTGCCCCGGCCGACGGCCGTGACCACGGCGGTCGCCGTGCCGCCCCGGCCGTCGGCGAGCAGCAGTTCCTCGCCCACCCGCAACCGTTGCACGGTGGCGGCGTGATGACCCTCGGGGCCGTCGAGGGTCATCGAGTCGGCGGTGGGCAGCGACTCGACCAGGAACAGCGGCGCGGACACGTCAGGCGTGGCCGTTGAAGGCGTCGCGCATGCGGGAGAAGAAGCCGCCCTGCTTGGTCAGCTCGGCGACCTCCTCGCCGCGGGTCTTGGCGAAGTCGCGCAGCATCTTCTCCTGGTCGGCGTCCAGCTTGGTGGGCGTCCGCACGTCCAGGTGCACGTAGAGGTCGCCGCGGCCGGTGCCGCGCAGGTGCGGCACGCCCCGGGCGCGCAACCGCAGTGTGCTGGCCGGCTGCGTGCCGGCCTTCACGTCGACGGTCTCCTCGCTGTCCAGCGTCTTGATCGTGAGTCGGGTGCCGAGCGCCGCGGCGGTCATCGGCACGGTGACCCGGCAGTGCAGGTCGTCGCCCTTGCGCGAGTAGACGTCGTGCGGGCGCTCGTGGATCTCCACGTAGAGGTCGCCGGCGGTGCCGCCACCCGGGCCCACCTCGCCCTGCTGCGCCAGCCGGATCCGCATGCCGTCCTCGACACCGGCCGGGATCTTGACGGTCAGCGACCGGCGGGTACGCACCCGGCCGTCGCCCGCGCAGGTGGGGCAGGGGTGCGGGATGGTGGTGCCGTAGCCCTGGCAGACGGTGCACGGGCGAGCCGACACGACCTGGCCGAGGAAGGTGCGCTGTACCGACTGCACCTCGCCCCGGCCGCCGCACGCCTCACAGGTGGCCAGGTGGGTGCCGGCGGCGGTGCCGGCGCCGGAGCAGGTGGTGCAGAGCACCGCGGTGTCGACCGTGATCGGCGCCTCGACGCCGAACGCCGTCTCGTGCAGGTCGAGCTCAAGCCGCAGGATCGCGTCGGCGCCCGGCCGGGTGCGCGGACGCGGGCCGCGCGCGCCACCGGCCGCGCCACCGAAGAACGCGTCCATGATGTCCTGGAAACCGACGAACGGGCCGGCCCCGCCGGGGCCACCCGGGCCACCGGCGCCGCCGCCACCGGGGGCGAGGGGGTCGCCGCCCAGGTCGACGATCTGCCGTTTCCGATCGTCCGAGAGGACCTCGTACGCGGCGTTGATGTCCTTGAACTTCTCCTGTGCCTCCGGGTCCGGATTGACGTCCGGGTGGAACTGGCGCGCCAGCTTGCGGTAGGCACGCTTGATCTCGTCGTCGGAGGCTTCCCGGCTCACACCGAGGATGCCGTAGTAGTCCCTGGCCACTGCGTTCCGTGTCCTCATGTTCGTCTCGCGTTGCGCCGGTCGGCGGCCGGAGCCGGCCGTCGGCCCTGACTGGTCAGTTCTGGGCCAGCAGCTCGCCCACGTAGCGTGCCACGGCGCGTACCGTGGCGATGGTGCCGGGGTAGTCCATCCGGGTCGGCCCCAGCACCCCCAGGCCGCCCACGATGGTGGCGCCCGGGCCGTAGCCGGTGCTCACCACCGAGGCGGCGCGGAGGTTGTCGAACTCGTTCTCGTCGCCGATCAGCACCCGGGTCGTGCTCGGCTCGGTCTCGCCGATGAGCTTGAGCAGCACGACCTCCTCCTCCAGCGCCTCGAGGATCGGCCGCAGCGAGCCCTGGAAGTCGAGCAGGCCGCCCCGGGTGAGGTTGGCGGTGCCGGCCAGCGCGATGCGTTCCTCGTGCCGCTCGACCAGCGTCTCCAGCAGCACCGTGGAGAGGGTGGTCATGGCCGGGCGCAGGGTGGTGGGCACCTCCTCGACCAGGGCCTGCACCAGCGGCGGCGTGTCGGACAGCCGGCTGCCGGTCAGCTTCTCGTTGATCAGCCGGCGCAGGTCGGTGACGTCGTCGGCGGGGACCGGGCCGGGCAGCTCCACCAGCCGCTGTTCGACCCGCCCGGTGTCGGCGATCATCACGAGCATCAGCCGGGTCGTGGAGATCGGCACCAGCTCCAGGTGCCGGACCGAGGAGCGGGCCAGGCTCGGGTACTGCACCACGGCGACCTGCCGGGTGAGCTGGGCGAGCAGCCGTACGGTGCGGTGCACCACGTCGTCGAGGTCGACCGCGCCGACCAGGAAGCGCTCGATGGCCCGGCGCTCGGCCGGGCTGAGCGGCTTGACCCGGGAGAGCCGGTCCACGAAGAGCCGGTAGCCGCGGTCGGTGGGCACCCGGCCCGCGCTGGTGTGCGGCTGCCGGATGTAGCCCTCCTCCTCCAGCACCGCCATGTCGTTGCGGACGGTGGCCGGGGACACCCCGAGCTGGTGCCGCTCGACCAGCGCCTTGCTGCCGACCGGCTCCTGGGTCGAGACGTAGTCCTCGACGATCGCGCGGAGCACGGCGAGCTTGCGGTCGTCGAGACCCATCCTCCGCACCTCCTGTCGCACGTCGGCCGCCGGCATGATGGGCCGGCGGACCGTCCTGGCACTCGACTGTAGCGAGTGCCAGTCTACGTCGGCGGACCCGGCCGCGCGATGATCAACGAGGTCGCTGTCCGTTCAGCCGGGCCGCCCCGCCGGTCCCGCTCTGGTGTGGCGTTGCCACCGGCCCCTACCGTGACATCCATGACTGAACCACCTCGTCCCCCCGGCGCGGGGGACTCCGGCGGCTACCCGCCGGAGCCGACCTCGCCGCCGGCAGCCCCTGGCCCGGCCGCGTCGGCCGAGCCACCCACCGCACCACTGTCCGGGGCACCCGGGCCGGGCGGCTATCCCCCGGCCGGCGGCTATCCACCGCCCACCGGTGGCCAACCGCCGTCGGGCGGCTACCCTCCGCCGGGCGGCTATCCCCCACCGGGCGGCTACCCACCGGCAGGCGGCTACCCGGGGGGCGCCTACGGACCAGCCGCCGGCTTTGCCACCAACGAGGACAAGACCTGGGCGCTGGTGGCGCACTTCGGCGGCGCACTCGGCGCGCTGATCAGCTTCGGCCCGCTCGGCTTCGTCGCGCCACTGATCGCCTACCTGGTCCGCGGGCAGCAGTCCCCGGCCGTCCGGGCGCACGCGCTGGCCGCGCTGAACTTCCAGATCCTCTGGTCGATCATCGCGTTCGTGCTGCTCTTCGTGAGCTGGTGCCTGCTCTTCCTGCCCAGCGTCGCGGTCGTGGTGATCCAGATCGTGTTCGGGATCATCGGCGGGATGAAGGCGAACGAGGGCACGCACTACCGCTACCCGATGTCCGCCAGCTTCATCAAGTGACCCGGGTCGGCCGCTCCCCCGGCCGGCCCGGCGCACCCGCCCGCTCAGGGCAGCAGGTCGCGTACCACGGCGTCGGCGAGCAGCCGGCCGCGCAGCGTGAGCACCGCCCGGCCGGCGGCGTACTCCGGCGCAGCCAGCAGCCCGCCGGCCAGCGCCCGCTCGGCGCCCGCCCGGCCGGCGTCGTCCAGCACCGCCAGCGGCAGGCCGGTGGCCAGCCGCAGCCGGAGCATGACGTCCTCCATGTGTGCCTCGTCGCCGGTGAGCACCTCCCGGGCCAGGCCCGGTGACACGCCGGCGGCCAGCCGCTCCGCGTACGCCGACGGGTGCTTGACGTTCCACCAGCGCACCCCACCGACGTGGCTGTGCGCCCCCGGACCCAGGCCCCACCAGTCCGCGCCGGTCCAGTAGAGCAGGTTGTGCCGGCACCGGGCCGCCTCGGTGCGCGCCCAGTTGGAGACCTCGTACCAGGAGAAACCAGCCTCGTCGAGCGCGGCCTCCGCGGCCAGGTAGCGGTCCGCGGCGACGTCGTCGCTGGGGTACGGCAGCTCGCCGCGACGCATCCGGGCGGCGAGCCGGGTGCCGTCCTCCACAATCAGTGCGTACGCGCTGACGTGGTCCACCCCCGCGGCCACCACCTGTTCCAGCGAGGCCGCGAAGTCCTCGGCCCGCTCCCCCGGCGTGCCGTAGATCAGATCCAGGTTCACGTGCTCGAAGCCGGCGTCGCGCGCCTCCAGTGCGGCGGCGGTGGCCCGGCCCGCGCTGTGCTTGCGGTCCAGGATCGCCAGCACCCCGGGCGCGGCGGACTGCATGCCGAGCGAGATCCGCGTGTAGCCGGCCGCCCGCAGCGTCCTGAGCGACTCTGGGGTGACCGATTCGGGGTTGGCCTCGGTGCTCACCTCGGCGTCGGCGGCCAACCCCCAGGTGCGGTCGATGCCGTCCAGGATGCGCGCCAGGTCGTCGGCGGGGAGCAGGGTCGGCGTGCCTCCACCGACGAAGACGGTGTCGACCCGGGGCGGTGGGCTCTCGCCGAGCACCCGGGCGGCGAGCGCCAGTTCGGCCAGCACGGTGTCGGCGTACCCCTCGCGGCTGGCGCCACCGCCCAGCTCGGCCGAGGTGTAGGTGTTGAAGTCGCAGTAGCCGCAGCGGCTCGCGCAGAACGGCACGTGCACGTACACGCCGAAACCGCGCGCGCCGACCGCGGCGGTCGCGGCAGCGGGCAGCGAACCGTCGACGGGGACGGTCTCACCATCTGGAAGGACGCCGGGCATGGCCACTAGTGTGCCCGGCATGACCTCTCCCGACGTGCTCGTGCGGGTCTCCACGGCCCGCGGGGTGACCACCCTCACCCTGGACAGCCCGCACAACCGCAACGCGCTCTCCACCGGCCTGATGACCCAGCTGCTCGCCGGGCTGGCCGAGGCGGTCGCCGACGACACGGTCCGGGTGATCGTGCTCGACCACACCGGCCCGGTCTTCTGCTCCGGCGCGGATCTCAAGGAGACCGCCGCCGCGTACGCCAGCGGGTCGGTGCCGGCCGGGATGCTCGGCGACGTGCTGGCCGCGGTCTGGGAGTGCCCCAAGCCGGTGGTGGCGCGGGTGGCGGGGCCGGCGCGGGCCGGCGGGCTGGGGCTGATCGCCGCGGCGGACCTGGCGGTCTGCGCCGACGAGGCGACGTTCGCCTTCACCGAGGTGCGGATCGGGGTGATCCCGGCGGTGATCTCGGCGACCGTGCTGCCCCGGCTGCACCCGCGCGCCGCGGCCGAGCTGTACCTGACCGGGGACACCTTCGACGGCCGACGGGCCGCCGAGATCGGTCTGGTCACCGCCGCCGTCCCGGCCGACGAGCTGGACGCGGCGGTGCGGCGGTTCTGCGACTCGCTGGTCCGCGGCGCTCCGGGCGCGCTGGCCGGCGCGAAGGAGCTGCTGCGCCGGCCGGGTACCGCTGAGCTGCGCGGCGAGCTGGCCCGGCTCTCCGCGTTGTCGACCGGCTACTTCCTCTCCGAGGAGGGCCGCGAGGGGGTCCTGGCGTTCCGGGAAAAACGACCGGCGAGCTGGGTGCCCGCTCTCGACGGCTGAGCCTCCCGAGAGGTCGGGCCAGGCGGGACGGCGATGCCTTCACCGTGCATCGGTGGGCGTCGCACCGGTTGCGGGCACGGCAGGCGATGGACCGATCAGCGGCGAACCCGGCCGGACGGAAGGGCGATACGGGCAGGTGAGACCGCGGGCGGAACGGGAACCTCCGGTCGGTGCGGGGCCGGCCAGCCGGGGAGAGACCGGTCGGAGGACCCGGATCGGACCAACGGGGACGTACGCTTGTCGGACTGTCGATCTGGGGGTGTGGGTGCGAACTCGGGCAGCCGTGGCGGGTGGCGTGGTTCTCGTTCTCTTCGCCGTTACCGCGATCTGGCTCGTGGTGCGGCATTTCGGAGACCAGTTGCGACTGCCGCTGTCGGCGCGGACCTGCACGGTCCAGGCCGACGGCCGGGTCGCCCTGGACGTCGACCAGATGGCCAACGCGGCGACCATCGCGGCGATCGGCGCGCAGCGTGGGATGCCCGAGCGGGCCGTGGTGGTGGCGCTGGCCACCGCCTACCAGGAGTCCGGGCTGCGTAACCTGGCCGACGGCGACCGCGACTCGGTCGGCCTGTTCCAGCAGCGCCCGAGCCAGGGCTGGGGCACACCGACGCAGATCCGGGACCCGCGCTACGCGGCCACCCGGTTCTACACGGCGCTGAAGAAGGTGCGCGGCTGGCAGGAGATGCGGGTCACCGACGCCGCGCAGCGGGTGCAGCGTTCGGCGTACCCGGAGGCGTACCAGAAGTGGGCCGCCGACGCCGAGGTGCTCAGCCGTGCTCTGCTGGGCGATGCGACCGGTGCGGTCGCCTGCACGGTGCGGAGCACCCCGGTGATGCGCGGTGCGACCGCGGCGGCGGCGTTGACCCGCAACCTCGCGCTGGACTGGGGGTTGTCCGGCACCACGCCGGCGGACCTGACCGGCCTGGCGGTGGCTGCGAGCGACCAGCGCGACGGCTGGCGGTACGCGCACTGGCTGGTCTCGCACGCGCAGGACCACGGGGTGAAGCGGGTGCGCTTCGGCGACCTGGAGTGGACCGCCCGCGACGGCACCTGGGCCCGGGTGAGCGACGACCCGACCACCGCCGGCCGGGTGGTCGCCGAGGTCTTCGCGGACGCCTGACGACCCGGATCTCCTTACCGGCAGTGACCGCACAATCGGGCACCTACCCGTGAAAGCGACAATTGCCTTCGACACGCTGACCGTATGGAGCGGTTCCACTGCTCATGGTCCGACCGACCCCGCGACACGTCGCGGGCCCTCCCCAGCACCGAGATCCGCGCGTTACGATCGGCGGCCTGTGCCAGAAATGGTTTTCGCCTCATGGGGAGGGGTACGACGCGGTGTTCGATTACGGCGACCGGACCGGCTACGAACCGATCAGCGACACTGACCGCAAGGAGTTCCACGAGCAGGGCTTCCTCCTGCTGCGCAACGTCCTGACGGAGGACCACCGGGCGGCGCTGGAGGCGGCGGTCGACCGCGTCTACGCGGAGGAGCAGGCCAAGGGCACCACCACCAAGGACGGGACCCTGCACCTGCTGGGCTTCCTGGAGCGCGACGAGCTCTTCGGTGAGCTGCTGACCCACCCGATCACGTTCCCGTACATGTGGGGGCTGGCCGGCTGGAACATCTACACCCACCACAACCACCTGGACGTCACCCCGCCGGCCGCCGAGCCGGAGAAGCCGTACTGGGGTTGGCACCAGGACGGGTACCGGCAGAACTCCGACCCGGAGACGATGGACCCGAACCTGCCCCGCCCGATGTTCTCGCTCAAGGTCGCGTACGTGCTCTCCGACCTGTCCGAGACCGGTCGCGGCGCCACCAAGGTCATCCCGGGCAGCCACCTGAAGAACTCGCTGCCCCGCCCGGCGGACCTCACCGTGCAGAACCCCGACCCGGAGGGCACGGTGGAGATCACCGCCAACCCCGGCGACGCGTTCATCTTCGACCGCCGGCAGTGGCACTCCCGGTCGACGAACCTGTCGACGATCACCCGCAAGATGCTCTTCGTCGGCTACACCTATCGGTGGATCCGGCCGCTCGACGAGCTGCACCCGGACGTCAATGGTGAGTGGTACCGCAACCGCACGCCGGTGCAGCGCCAGCTGATCGGCGAGGGCACGCACACCGCCAACTACTGGGGCATCAACTGGGACGGGTACGTCGACGACGAGATCCCGCTGCGCAAGGAGCTCAAGGAGCGCGGTCTGCTCGACCGCAGCATCCCCTGGCTGCGCTGATCCGCCAGAGGGGCCCCCTGTCATCCAGAAGGCGATGACAGGGGGTCCCTCTTTTCCACCCCGGTGCCGCGCGACCGTCCGCCGCCGCTCGGCCGACCGGACGGCGCAGGCCGTTGCGGCCGCCCGGCACTGGTGTGTTCGGTAGCGTGGCTGGTGGCACGAAGTGCCAGGTTGCCAGCTCCTCCGCCCCGGTGCGGGGTGCCACAGGAGGCAGACGCGGTGACGTCCAGTCCGCTCCCCCGGATCCTCCGCCGGCGCGGCGAGCCGGAATATCCGACCTTCCTGGAGCTCTTCTTCGACCTGGTCTACATCTTCCTGTTCTCCCGGCTCGCCGCCGGGCTGGCCAACGACCTCAGCGTCCGGGGCGCGGCGCAGACCGCCGTCCTGCTGATGGCGGCGTGGTGGGTCTGGGTGCTGACCGCGTGGCTCACCGACCTGTTCAACCCGCGCCTGCCGATCATCCAGATCACCGTCCTCCTGGTCATGTTCGGCACCCTGCTGATGGCGATCGCGACGCCGTACGCCTTCGGCGAGTACGGCTGGCTCTTCGTCGCGGCGTACTTCGGCATCCACCTGGTCCGGGACGCCGTGCTCATCCCCGGCACCCGGGTGAACCCACTGATCCAGGCCCGGAGCATCCGGGTGTTCTTCTGGTTCGGCGTCACCGCCGCGCCGTGGGTGGCCGGGGTGTTCGTGGACGAGACCGGCCGGCTGGCGCTCTGGTCGCTCGCGGTGGCGGTCGACCTCGGCTCGGCCCGGGTCGGCTGGCCGACGCCGCGGCTCGGGCGCACCGAGCTCGGCAGCCAGATCTTCATCGGGGTCCACCTCGCCGAGCGGCACCGGGAGATCTTCATCATCTCGCTTGGCGAGCTGGTCCTGAGCGCCGGCTTGGGGCTTGCCGGCAGCGAATTCCAGGCCGGCCGGGTGGCCGCGAGCGCCGTCGCGTTCGCCAGCGCGGTCCTGCTCTTCCAGCTCTACTTCCAGCGGGTCCGGCGGCTCCTGGCGCCACCGACCGTCGCGTCGGTGGAACGGGTCCGCCCCGGCACCTCCACCTCGTACAGCCACCTGGTGATGGTCGCCGGGGTGGTGGCGGTGTCGACCGGTATCTCGCTGGTCATCCACCGGCCGCTCGGCGACGCACCGACGGTTCCGGTGGCGACGGTCATCCTCGCCGGCCCGGTCCTGTTCCTGCTCGGGGGCTGCCTGCTCGACGCCGTGGTGACCGGCCGGATCCTCTGGTCCCGGGCGCTGGGGGTGGTGGTGCTGTGCGTCCTGGCGCCCGCGATCGCCCAGCTGCCACCGCTCGCCGTCCTGATGGTGGCGAACCTGGTCCTGCTGCTCATCCTCGTCGGCGAGACGCTGGCCCCGCACTCACGACTGGTCCGGGTCACCGCGCCGACCGGGTGAGGGCCACCCGAGCGCCGGCGGCATCGGCGTACGCGCGTGCAGCCGGGTGCTCACCAGGTTCGCCACGGCGATCAGAGCCAGGACGGTCATGGCGAGCAACGCGACCATGACCGGCGGCAGCAGGGACGCGGCCGGCGCCACGCCGGCCAGCAGCACCAGCCCGGCCAGCCGGGACCGCGAGATCCGGCCGAACACGGTGTAGTCGAGCACGCCACGGCCGACCAGGAACAGCGCCGGTCCACCGAGGATGACCGCGGCCCAGGACGGTGGCGTCTCGCCGAACGGGCGGACGACGACAAGGTGGCTGGTGACCGCCGCGCCGCCGATCCCGGCCACCATGATCAGATGGGTGACCGCGGCGGACTGGGTGAGCAGCGACGGGTTCGTCGACCGGGCGATCGCATCGGTCAGCAGTTCGCCGGCACGGTAGATGTAGATCCGCCACATCAGCACCACGATGGTGAACACCACCACCAGGGCTCCGCCTCGTCCCATGGTGTATTCGCTCAGGCTGAACGTCGTCCCGGTCACCAAAATCGACACGCCGAGGGCGACGATCACGAACTGCCGGTAGCGCTCGGCCACCCGCTCGCCCACCATCCGCCACTCGCGCGCATGTGAGCGGCCGAACCGGGGCACCGGCCAGCCGAACGCGGCGCCGGTGTACTCGACGGCGACCGCCAGCGCCCAGAGCGGCAACCGGGTCGGGCCGTCGACGAGCGCCCCACCGATCCAGCCGATGCCGGCGACGGCCTCCCAGCAGAAGACCCGGCCAGCGCGGCGCAACTCGGTCGCGTCGCGGACGAGCAGCAGGTAATAGCTGGCCGAGCCGAGGTGGATGACCAGGTAGGTGGTCGCGAAGAGCAAGCCACGCCCGTCGTACGCCTCGGGCACGACCGCGGCCAGCAGCAGGCTGGCCGCCGCCACCCCGATGACCTGCACCTGTACCGCCGGGCGGCTCAGTTCGACGGTGTCCGCCGCCCACGTGGTCAGCGCCCAGACCAGCGTGAACGCGAGCAGCAGCACCAGCGTCTCGGCGAAACCGGTCCAGGTCAGGTTGTCGGCCATCACCTCGGCCAGGGAGGCCAGCGCGAAGACGTAGACCAGGTCGAAGAAGAGCTCCAGGAACGCCGGGCGGCTCGGATCCGGTCGGGTGGTGTCCGCCGCTCCGGCGTCACCGTCCGCTGCCATCGACATCGCGCCCCATCCGGCCCCGCCGCACGCCCTCCGTCGACGACACTACGGGACCGGCGACCAGGGAAAGCTGACCTTCGCCGCAACCCCGATCCGGTACGCGTGGGTCCGCGTCACCGGCGACAGCGGCTGGCCCACCCGCCAGCCCTCCCCGCGCTGGCGGTCCGCCCGGCCCGGCGGTCAACCCGGCCCGGCGGTCAGCCCTGGGCGGCCAGGCGGCGGCGTACCTTCTCCCGGATCCGCACCGGCAGGTCCTCCGCGTCGAGAAGCCGGGGCAACAGCTCCGGCTCCAGGCTGGTGGCCCGGAACACCTCGCCGATGGTCACCCCGTGCGCCGGCCGGTCCACCACCTCGACCGGGTCGCCGGCGCCCACCTCGCCCTCCTGGAGCACCCGCAGGTACGCCCCGGGGGTCGCGCGTGCGGTGAACCGCCGGATCAGGTCCGGCACACCCCAGAAACCGGCGAACGTGGTGCACGGGGTACGCGGCGTGGTGACCTGGAGCACCGCCGTTCCGATCGACCACTGCTCGCCGATCACCGCGCCGGTCACATCGACCGCGTAGGTGGTCAGGTTCTCGCCGAAGCCGCCGGCCCGGATCGACCGGCCCAACTCGCCCGCCCACCAAAGGGCGTCCTCTTCGGCGTACGCGTAGACGGCCTGGTCCGGCCCGCCGTGGTGGGCCCGCTCGCCGATGAAGTCGCCGGCCAGCCCGCCGGCGCGCACCAGCACCGGCCCGTCCACCGGCCGCTTGTCGATGCCGCTGCGGCCGCTCGCGTCGCCGGCCCACTCCGCCTCGGTCACCACGCCGAGGTTCACCGCTGCCACCCTGCCCGTCATGACCGCCAGCCTAGTGTGGACCCGCGGCGATCCCGCTCCTGGCGAATCAGCCCTTGACGGCTCCGGCCACCAGGCCGGAGACCATCCGCCGCTGCACCAGGAGGAAGAAGATGATCACCGGGAGGGTGAACAGGGTGGAGGCCGCCATCACCGGCCCCCAGTTGGTGTCGTCCCGGCCGAAGAAGAAGGTCATCGCCACCGGCAGGGTGTAGCGACCCTGGTCGTTGATGAACGTCAGCGCGAAGATCAGCTCGTTCCACGCGGTGATGAACGAGAAGATGCTGGTGGCCACCAGGCCGGGCGCGACCAACGGGAAGAGGATCAGGCGGAAGGTCTGGGCCCGGGTGGCCCCGTCGATCGCCGCCGCCTCCTCCAACTCCTTCGGCACCGCGGCCACGAAACCGCGCAGCATCCACACCGCGAACGGCAGCGAGAAGCCGAGGTACGTGAGGATCAGGCTGGGCAGGGTGTTGTAGAGCCCCAGCCGCTGGATCATCAGGAACAGCGGGATGACCAGCGCCTCGAGCGGGATCATCTGCACCACCAACAGCATGATCAGGAAGCTGGTCCGCAGCCGGAACCGGAACCGGGCCACCGCGGTCGCGGCGAGCAGCGCGACCAGGCCGCTGAGCACCACCGTGGAGACCGCGACCAGCGCGCTGTTGAGGAAGAAGTCGGCGAAGCTCACGCCGGGGATCAGGTTGCCGGTCAGGATCTCCCGGTAGTGCGCCAGCGTCGGGTGCGTCGGCACCGGCTGCGGCGTGGACGAGAAGATCTCCCTGCTCGGCTTCAGCGAGGTGGCGATCATCCAGTAGACCGGGAAGGCCGCGAAGAGCGCGACCAGCAGCCCGGCGCCGTTGAGGGCGACCTTCTTCACGACTCGTCCTCCTGCCTGAGCACCATCCGCACGTAGAAGCCGGTCACCACGAGCAGGATCAGCGTGAGGATCACCGCGATGGCCGCGCCGAGGCCGTACTTCGGCGGTGGCGAGAACGCCTCGGCGTACGAGTAGATGGAGAGCATGAACGTCGGCCGGTCCTGGGTGCCGCCGGCCAGCACGAACTGCTGGGTGAAGACCTTGAAGTCCCAGATGGTGGAGAGCACGATCAGGATGCCGAAGACCGGGCGCAGCAGCGGGAAGGTGATGCTCCAGAAGGCCTTCCACGGGCCGGCGCCGTCCACCCGGGCCGCCTCGTGCAGCTCGCTCGGTACGCTCTTCAGCCCGGCCAGCACGCTGACCGCGATGAAGGGGAACGAGTGCCAGACCACCACCAGGGTGAGGATGGCGAAGAACAGCAGCGGCGAGTTGAACCAGCCGTAGCCGGTCCAGTCACTGCGCCCGAAGAGGCTGGTGGACAGCCCGTCCGGCAGCGCGTTGAACAACCAGGTGACCAGGCCGCTGGTGTCGTCGAAGATCCATTTCCAGACGATGGTGCCGGTCAGCGCCGGGGTCGCCCAGGCGAGCATGACGCAGCTGGCCACGAAGGTCGCCATCTTGCGGCCCAGCCGGTTGAGCAACAGCCCGACCAGGGTGCCGAGGATCATCGTGAGCACCACGTTGGCCGCGGCGAACAGGACCGTGTTGCGCAGCACGGTCAGGAAGAACGGGTCCGAGAGGATCTCGGTGTAGTTGCCCAGCCCCACCCACGGCCACTCCCGGTCGCCGCGCAACTGCCGAACGCTGTTCAGCCGGTAGAAGGACATCGCCACCACCTGGCCGAGCGGCCAGAGCAGTAGCACTCCGATGATCACCAGGGCGGGCAGGAGCAGCAGGTAGGGCAGGCGGTCCACCCGGCGACGCCGCCGCGCGGGGGTCTCCCGCGCGGCGGCCGCCTCCGGCGCCTCGGTCAGCGTGGTCACTTGGCGTTGAGGATGCTTTCCATCTCCGCGGCCGCGTCGGCGGTAGCCTTCTCGACCGTCTTCTGACCCTTCATGACCGAGCTGTTCATCGCCTGGGTCACCGTCTTGGTCCGGCTGACCTCCACCCACTTCGGGGTGAGCGGCGTGAGCTTGGTGTTCTGCATGGTGGTGGCGAACGCGGCCATGAACTTGTCGTTGGCGTACGTGTCGCTGGCGACGAGGTCCCGGTAGACCGGGAAGAAGCCGAGGCTGCTGGCGAAGCTCTGGCCGTTCTTCTTGTTCAGCAGCACGGTCAGGTAGTCCCAGGCCAGGTCCTGGCGCTCGCTGTCCTTCCAGATCGCGATGTCGGAGCCGCCGGCGAAGCCGGGCGCCGCCTTGCCGTCCGGACCGGGGATCGGGAACGTGCCCCACACCTTCTCGATGTCGGGGTTGTCCTTCTTGATGGCGCCGCCCTGCCAGCTACCGGCGAAGGCCATCGCCGCCTTGCCGGTGGCGAACTGGGTGCGGGCGTCGATCTCGTTCCACCCGGCGGCGGCCGGCGGGGCGACCTTGTGCACGGTCACCAGGTCGGTCCAGAACTTGACCGCCTTCTGCGCCTGCGGGGTGTTGTAGCCGGACTTCCAGGTGCCGCCCTCGTTGGTGGCGATCTCGCCACCGGCACCCCAGAGGAAGGAGTAGAAGGGCAGCTCGGAGTTGCCGGGCAGCGCGATGCCGTAGGTGTTCGGCTTCTTGGCCTGCACCGCCTTGGCCACGCTGACCAGCTCGTCCCAGGTGGTCGGCGGCTTCACGCCAGCCTCGGCGAACCAGTCGGTGCGGTAGTAGATGCCCCGCACGCCCGCGTACCACGGAACGCCGTACTGCTTGCCGTCGAGCTGGGCGTTGCGCACCAGGTCGGGCAGGATGTCCTTGCCGTCGGCCCAGCCGCCCATCCGGCCGCTGAGGTCGGCGAGCGCCTCCTGCGCGGCCCAGCCCTGGGTCTCGGTGTTGCCCAGTTCGGTGATGTCCGGTCCCTCACCGCCGGCGAGCGCGGCCTGGAACTTCTTGGGCGCCTCGAGCCAGGGGATGTACTGCACCACCACGTCCGTGTCGGGGTGCTTCTGCCGGAACTCGGTTTCGACGCCGTCGAGGAACTTGGTCTGCGCCTCGCCGCCCTCGCCCATCATCCAGACCGTGAGCTTGCTGTCGTCGGCCGCCTTGTCGCTGGAGCCACCACAGCCGGTCAGCACCATCGCGGCCGAGGCCACCACGGCGGTGACCGGGGCCAGCCGCTTCCACCTGTTCACGCCACTTCTCCCCTCGCGCCGCCTGGAACTAACCTTCTCCGCCGCACCTTAGTACGAAGAATTCCTTTACGACAGTGGGCGGACCGGCGGAAGCCTGGCGAACGTACCGCAGGCGGCGGACCCAACGTCGCATGGCACCGGGGCGAAGCTGGGCACAGCAACACGAAAGGGCGCCCGGACCTCTCGGTCCGGGCGCCCGTACGGGAGTGTGTGGTGTTACCGGGTGACGCTGCGGCGACGACCCACACCAGCCACCAGC
>NZ_JBHSBO010000023.1:0-736 GCF_042650685.1 Micromonospora sp. GCM10011542 | reverse complement strand
CACGATGTGTGCTTCCTGTCGTGACCGCTAAGTTCCCGACCCACCGAAAATCCAAACCGACTTTGCGCGGCAGACGATCACGACCTGACCCGCACGGGCACGAACCACCACTTGGCGACCCGACCCGGGAGCGGGCAGGCGTGCCTCACGGCCGGCACATACTCGGAGGGGCACGGACTCGGACCGGCGGGCACTCGGACGTCAGCGCCTCGAACGCCAGGCCTCGCACGGCCGCGACTCGGCCGGCCTCGACTCGGACGGGGCACGGACTTGCGGCAGGCCGGCTCGGGCGGGCGGGGCGCGGAGATCGACTCGGTTTCGGTGATGTCGGGGGTGTCTGGGCAACGGGGATGCCCCGACATCCAGGAGATGGAGTCGATCACCCCTCCGCGCCCCCGTGATCGACTCCGGATCCCCGACATCGCGGCATCACGTCACCCAGGACACCACCAGGGCGCCGACATGCAGTTCACCTACACACACAACCCTCAGGCCCCGCTGCCCGAGCAGGCTGATCGACTCGGGTTCCTTGATGTCGGGGTGTCCGAGCGACCGCGACGGCCCGACATCCAGGAAACCGAGTCGATCTTCGTGCGTCGCGACCGGCCACCAGGCCAGCCACCGGGATGTGGAGCAGACGCCGACGGGCGCCCGGACCTGTCGGTCCGAGCGCTCGTACGGGAGTGTGTGGTGTTACCGGGTGACGCTGCGGCGACGACCCACACCAGCCACCAGC
>NZ_JBHSBO010000022.1:0-36727 GCF_042650685.1 Micromonospora sp. GCM10011542 | reverse complement strand
CCCATCACCCGGTCCCTGATCGCCTACGACCACTAACCAGGATTAGGACTTACTCGTCTAGGGTCGGGGCGTGACGACTGTGACCAGGTATGGGCCACCCGTCGGGGAGCTGCTGCGCGACTGGCGCCGCACTCGCGGGATGAGTCAGCTCGGCCTGTCGATCGAGGCGGGAGTGTCGACCCGGCATCTGAGCTTCGTGGAGACCGGACGATCCCGGCCGAGTCGGGAACTGATCCTGCGGTTGACGGACCAGCTCGACATTCCGCTGGCTGAGCGCAACAGGGTGCTGCTCGCCGGCGGCTATGCGCCCGCCCACCCCACCCACGAGCTGGGCGACCCGCACCTGGTTCCGATTCGTGCCGCCGTACTGCAGATCCTCGACGGGCACAACCCTTACCCCGCGGTGCTCATCGACCAGCATTGGCATCTCGTCGACGCCAACCCGGCCGTCGCGCTGCTCACCGCTGGCGCCGAACCGCACCTCCTCACCCCACCGGTCAACGTGCTGCGGCTCAGCCTGCACCCCGAGGGCATGGCCCCGCGAATCCTCAACCTGCCGGAGTGGCGCACCCACCTGCTCCACCGGCTGCGTCAACAGGCCGCGAAAAGCAACGACCCGGCCCTGTACGAACTGCACGAGGAGCTTCGCGGCTATCCGGGCGACAACGGCCGTACGGCGCCGGTCGAAGACGCCGCCTCGCGCGTCGTCATCCCACTGCGGTACCGCCATGACGGCCAGGAGCTGTCATTCTTCACGACCACCACCGTCTTCGGCACGCCTCGGGATGTCACCGTCGCCGGGCTGGCTGTCGAGGCCTTCTTTCCCGCTGACGCGGCGACCAGGGACCGGCTTCACACCCTCGGCCGGGCATGAGCCCGCAACGGCAGTCGGGCAGGGCCGCTCCCCAGCGGCCGCACTGCCGTAACCGCCGGGGGCTCCCGGCCCGGGCGCGGGACCGACCGGCGACGGACGGCATTTCGGACGGGTGCCAGATCTGAGCCACGACTACCGGTTCTCGGACCCGGCGGGGCGGGCTCGGACGTGCAGACGCTCCCCCTGCGGCCCGAAGAGGGTCAGCAGTTCGACGGTCCCCGGGCCGGGGTTGAGCACCCGGTGCGGCACCCGGGTGTCGAACTCGGCCGCCTCGCCGGGGGTGAGCGTGAGGTCGTGTTCGCCGAGCAGCAGGCGCAGCCGGCCGGAGAGCACGTACAGCCACTCGTAGCCCTCGTGGGTCTTCAGCGTCAGGTCCCCCGTCCCGGTGTCGGGCGGGATGATCTGCTTGAACGCCTGGAGCCCGCCGGGGCGACGGGTCAGCGGCAGGAACGTCATCCCGTGGCGGACGATCGGCTTGGGGTGCACCCGCGGGTCGCCGGTGGCCGGAGCGTCCACCAGCTCGTCCAGCGGCACCTGGTAGGCCCGGGCCAGCGGGAGCAGCAGTTCCAGGGTGGGCTTGCGACCGCCGGACTCCAGCCGGGACAGGGTGCTCACCGAGATGCCGGTCAACTCGGCGAGCTGGGCCAGGGTGGTGCCGCGCTTCTGCCGCAGCGCGCGCAGTCGCGGACCGACGGTGGCCAGGGCCACACTCTCGTCGTTTGCCATAACAGCAACGATAGTTGCCGCGTTGCCGGTCCCGGTGGATGGTGGGCGCAGCAGACGAGCTAGGGGGGCAACGGTGGACGAGATGTACGACGTGGTGGTGGTAGGCGGCGGCGCCGCCGGGCTGAGCGGGGCGGTGGCGCTGGGCCGGGCCCGGCGGTCGGTTCTGGTGATCGACTCCGGCGAGCCGCGTAACGCGCCGGCCGGGCACGTGCACAACTACCTGGCCCGCGAGGGGACGCCGCCGGCCGAGCTGCTGGCGGCCGGCCGCGCCGAGGTGGCCGGGTACGGCGGGCAGTTCCTGTCCGGGCGGGTGGACGCCGCGACCCGGGACGGCGACGGGTTTCGGCTGAGCCTCGACGGCGGGCGCGAGGTGCGGGCCCGGCGGCTGCTGGTCGCCACCGGGCTGACCGACGAGCTGCCGGACGTGCCCGGGGTGGCCGAGCGGTGGGGCCGTGACGTGCTGCACTGCCCGTACTGCCATGGCTGGGAGGTCCGGGACCGGCGCATCGGCGTGCTGGCCACCGGGCCGCTGGCCCTGCATCAGGCCGAGCTGTGGCGCCAGTGGAGTTCCGACGTGCTGCTCCTGCTGCACGACGCTCCGGCACTGGACGAGGTGGCGGCCGAGCGGCTCGCCGCCCGGGGCGTCGCCGTGGTGCCGGGCCCGGTCGCCGCGCTGGAGGTGACCGGGGACGCGCTCACCGGCGTCCGGCTGGCCTCCGGTCGGGTGGTGGCACTCGACGCGCTGGTGGTGGCGGCCCGACCGGTCCCCCGCGCGGAGATGCTGGTCGGGCTGGGGCTGGCGCCGGAGGAGGTGACGATGGGCGGGCACGTGGTCGGCAGTCAGATCCCGGCCGACGCCACCGGAGCGACGAGCGTGCCGGGCGTCTGGGTGGCCGGCAACGTGGCCGACGTCCGTGGCCAGGTGATCGCGGCGGCTGCCGCCGGCCTCGCCGCCGGTGCGGCGATCAACGCCGACCTGATCGCCGAGGAGACCCGCGCGGCGGTCGACGCGTACCGGCAGATGATCGCCACAGCCTTCGAGGAACCGGCGTGGGAGGAGCGCTACCGCTCCAAGCCGGTCGTGTGGAGCGGCCGGCCCAACCCGCAGCTCGTCGCCGAAGCCGCCGGGCTGACCCCGGGACGGGCGCTGGACGTGGGCAGTGGCGAGGGAGCCGACGCGGTGTGGTTGGCCGAGCGCGGCTGGCGGGTGACCGGGGTGGACATCTCCAGCACGGCGCTGGCCCGGGCCGCCGAGCACGCCGACACCGCCGGCGTCGGTGACCGCATCGAGTGGATGCACGTCGACCTGCGCGACAAGCCACCCGCCGAGGAGGCGTACGACCTGGTGTCCGCGCAGTTCATGCACCTGCCGCCAACGCAGCGGCGGGAGCTGTTCGCCCGGCTGGCCGACGCGGTGGCGCCGGGCGGCACCCTGCTGATCGTCGGACACCACCCGTCGGACCTGTGGACCTCGGCGCACCGGCTGCACATGCCGGACATGATGTACACCGCCGAGGAGGTGGCCGGCTCGCTGGACCCGGCGCGCTGGGAGGTGCTCGTAGCCGAGGCGCGGCCCCGGACGAGCACCGACCCGGAGGGCCGGGAGATCACTCTGCACGACGCGGTGCTGCGCGCCCGGCGCCGCTGAGCACGGGTGCCGGTGGCAGCCCGACCGCCACCGGCGCCGCACATCGATACCGCCATTGCCCGGTCCCGCCGATCGTGGAGTTCGGCGGCGCCCACCGACCACCGCAATCGATCAGGGAGTTGTGGTGGCTCGCGAAAGCGGCGTACCACCTCGTAGCGCCCACCACGCGTTTCATCATCGGCAGGGCGGTGGGCGGCGGGGAGGGCGGGGCTAGGAGGCGCGCGGGCGCGGCGGTAGCGTTGCGCCACATTCACGGCCCGCGGGGCGGTCGACCGCCGGCCCTGACGCCAGGATCCTACGGAGGATGGTGCATGTCCATCGGCGCTGAGCCGCTCGCTGTACGCGACGACGCGACCTCGCGGCCGAGCTTCGAGCTCGCGTTGCGCGGCTACGACAAACGCCAGGTCGATCGGCACTTGGAGCAGCTCGACGCTCAGCTCGCGACGCTGACCGCCGAGCACGGGCGGGCCAGCGCCCGGGTCCGTGAGCTGACCGTCGAGGTGCAGCGACTGCGCACCGAGCTGGCCGAGGTGCGCGAGCGACCGGTGCAGGTGGACCGCGCCTCGTTCCAGGATCTGGGTCCGATGGTCGGGGAGATCCTGACCCTGGCCGAGAAGCAGGCGGCCCTGATCACCGACTCGGCGACCGAGCTGGCGACCGAGCTGCGGACGGAGGCCGAGCGGATCCTCACCGACACCCGCGAGCGCGCCGCGCAGGCGCGACAGGACCTGGCGGAGGAACTCGCCGCCCGGCGCAGCGAGCAGGAGCAGGCGCACGAGGAGCGGCGGGCCGCGGCCGAGGCCGAGCTGACCGCGATCCGGGAGCACGCCGAGCAGCTGCGCGCCGAGGGCGAGGCCGCGCACGAGCGGGCACAGCACGAGGCGAAACGGATCACCGAGCAGAGCGCGCAGCAGCTCAACCAGACCCGGGTCGCCGCCGACGCGCTGATGAAATCGGCCCGGACCCAGATCCAGCAGGAGCTCCAGGCGGCCCGGGCCAAGAGCCAGCAGGAGCTGGCGCAATGGCAGGCCGGGGTGGAGCGCGAGGTCAACGACCGACGCACCGCCGCCGAGCAGGAGATCGCCGAGCAGCGCGCGACGGCGGAGCGGGAGCTGGCCGCGCAGCGCAGCACCACCGAGCAGCAGATCGCGGCGCTGCTGGCCGAGGCGCAGCAGCACGTGACCGAGCTGCGGAACCGGGCCGACGAGCAGGCCGCGGTCCACCAGGAGCAGCTCGCCGCGGTGCAGCAGGAGATTGAGGAACGCCGGCAGGAGTCGGCCCAGCTCCACTCCGAGCTGGAGACCGCCCGGCAGCAGCTCGCCGAGGTGCAGCAGGAGGGCGAGACCCTGGAGAACGAGCTGTCCCGGATGCAGCAGCGCCTCGGCGAGGTCCGCCGGGATCTCACCGCCGAGAGCGCCCGGCTGGAGGAGGCCCGCCGGGCTGGCGACTCCGCCGAGCGGCACGCCAAGGACGTCCGCGCCCGCGTGCAGCGGGAGGCGAAGCGGGTGGCCGACCTGGCCGCCGCCGCGGTGATGGCCGCGGCCGCCGGTGGGACGGAGACCGCCGAGTACCCGATGGTGGGTGCCCGGTCCGGCGCCGACCGCAACGGCACCGACCGGCCCGGTGCCGATCGCAGCGTCACCGATCGCAGCATCGTCGAGCGCAGTGCCGTCGAGCCTCCCCGAGGTGAGCGGCACAGCGCCGACCACTCCGACGGTGAGCGGCACAGCGCTGACCATTCCAGCGGTGACCGGCACGGAGCGGACCACTCCGGCGGTGACCGGTCCGGCGGACTAGCTGCCGCGGACGATCCGGGCACGTCCGCCGAGGACTCCGCGGTTCCGGCCGGGCACAGCGCCGACAACGACCACACCGCCGGTCCGGCCGACCACACCGCCGGCCCCGCCGGCACCACCGGCGAGCCGGCACCGGTGCCGTTCCGGGCCTTCGGGGAGCCGGTCGCCGGAAGTGGTGCCGCCCGCGGCTGACCCGGTCGCCCGGACGGGCGGCGGATCTACGCCGAACCACCCGGATGCCGCCTCCGAAGCTGACAGGCTGGCTGGGCCGCCGCGTACCGCCGGCGGCCACCGGCCGGGTCCGCCGGCGGAAGGGAGCGCCTGGTGACTGACCAACCCGAGGAGTTCGACCTGCTCGTGGTCGGCGGCGGAAAGGCCGGCAAGACGTTGAGCATGGACGCCGCCCGCTCCGGGCGTCGGGTGGCCATGGTCGAACGCAGCATGATCGGCGGTAGCTGCATCAACGTCGCCTGCATCCCGACCAAGGCGCTGGTGACCAGCGCGCGGGCGGCCCGTCAGCTCCGCCACGCGGCCGCGCTCGGCGTGGCGGTCGAGGGCGGCCGGGTGGATCTCGACCTGCTGCGCGCCCACAAGGAGGACGTGGTCGAGGGCATGGTCGCCGCCAACCGGCAGCAGTTCCTCGAATCCGGCCTGCACCTGGTGATGGGCGAGGCCCGGTTCGTCGGCCCGCGCACCGTGCGGGTGTCGCTGGCCGACGGCGACGAACGGCTCCTGCGTGGCAGCGACATGGTCATCAACCTGGGCACCCGCCCGTACCTGCCCTCGGTGCCCGGCCTGGCGGAGGCCGAGGTGCTGACCAGCGACACCCTGCTGCACCTGCAACGACTACCGGCCCGGCTGGTGGTGCTGGGCGGCGGCACCGTCGGGGTGGAGTTCGCGCAGATGTTCGCGTTCTTCGGCAGCGCGGTGACGGTGATCGAGGGTGGCCCCCGGCTGCTCGCCCGGGAGGATCCCGACGTCGGCGACGCGGTGACCCGGATCTTCCAGGACGACGGGATCGACGTGCGTACCGGCGTGACGGTCGCCCGGGTCGACCGCGACGCCGACGGCACGGTCCGGGTGACGCTCGACGACGGCAGCCTGCTGACCGGTGACGACCTGCTCGTGGCGGTCGGCCGGGCGCCGGTGACCGACGGGCTGGGCCTGGACGTCGCTGGCGTACGGCTGAACGACCGCGGCTTCATCCTGGTGGACGAGTACCTGCGGACCACCGCCGAGCGCACCTGGGCGGCCGGGGACGTCGCCGGCACCCCGCAGTTCACCCACGCCTCCCTCGACGACTACCGGATCATTCGGGCCAACCTGGCGGGCGAGCAGCGCAGCACGGCCGGGCGGCTCATCCCGTACACCGTCTTCACCACCCCGGAGCTGGCCCGGGTCGGCCTCACCGAGACCGAGGCCCGCGAAGCGGGGTACGACGTGCTGGTGGCGCACCTGCCGGTCGCGGCGATCCCCCGCGCCCGTACGCTTCGCCAGACCGAGGGCCGGTGGAAGGCGGTGATCGACGCCGACACCGACCGGATCCTCGGTGTCGCACTGCTGGGCGCCGAGTCGGGCGAGGTGATCACCGCGGTGCAGTTGGCCATGCTCGCTGGCATGCCGTGGACCACCTTGCGGGACGCCATCATCACCCACCCGACCATGACGGAGGGGCTGAACCTGCTCTTCGCCTCGCTGCAGCCCCGCCCGGTCCGCTAGACCGCGATCTCGGCGCGTACGCGCTGCTGGAAGGCGCGTGCCTGCGGGCCGGTGGGCGGCGGACCGCCGTGCCGGGCGGCCACCGAGCGGCGGATCACCTCGGCCGGGTCGCCGGCGTCGATCAGCCGTTGGCCGGCTGCGACCTTGGACAGCCAGACTCCGTCGCGGTGGCGCACCAGGGACCGGCAGGCGCCGAGGACCGCGTCCTCCGCACCCGGGGCGGGCCCGTCGTCCGGCGGCGTGGGCAGGGCCAGCCACCAGGTGAGGGCCTCGATCAGCAGGCGGCGCAGGTCGGCTGGCGCCGGATCGGCGAAGACCTGCCCCGCCGGCGGGCCGAGCAGTGCGTACCCGCTCTGGTGCAGGATGCTGCGGTCCAGCGCGTACCAGAAGCGGCCGTCGGCCGCCGGTCGGTCCGCCGGGTCGAGGGTGCACCGGAAGGGCATGGTGGCCCCGGTGTTCAGCTCCACCTCGAATCCGGGCTCCGGGGTGCCGGAGGCGGCCACCGCGCGCCGGTAGACGACCAGTTCCAGCCCGCGCGCCGGGCAGGGCAGCGCCTCGTGCCGCAGCCGCGCCACGAGCGCCCGCTTCGCGGCCTCGGACAGGGGCCCGGCGCTGACCAGGGCCACGTCCACGTCGCTGCGGCCGGGTTGGTAGGCGCCCAGGCCGACCGAGCCGGCCGCGTACGCGCCCACCAGGTCGGCGCCGAGCACGGCCCGGGCCGAGTCGACCAGGTCGTCGAGGTAGCGCCGCAGGTCCGAGTCCACGGTCCCATCTTCGCCCGCCCTCGGCGCCGGCCCGGAGCCGGGGTGTCAGCCGGCGTAGAGCAGGAGCAGCCCGGCGACGGTGTAGGCGACCATCAGCGCCAGCAACGGCAGTTGCCCGGCCACCGCGCGGGCCCGGGGGAACAGGTACAGCGCGCGGTCGTGGGCGAGCAACGTGCCGAGCAGGTGCCCGACGATGATCAAGGTGATCTGCAGGGTGGCCACCCCGGAGGGGGTGACCAGGCCGGTGTGTGGCTGCCAACCGGCGGTGCCGAGCCAGTCGGCGCCGGTGTCCAGCGGGTCGGAGTACAGCGCGATGGTGCGCTGGCCCTCCAGGATGAGCAGCGAGTAGTAGTGCGCGACGAGGTACCCGACGGCGATGGGCACGATCGAGTGCGCCAACTCGGCCGGCAGTCGGCGTACCGGCACGGGTTCGGCAGCGGTGCGTCCGATCCGGGCGGCGGCCCCGGTGGCGGCGAGGTAGGCCAGGGCGACGGCGGCGATCACCAGGAGCAGCCCGGCGGTGCCGGTGACCGCCGGCGGTAGGCCGTTCTCCTGTACGAACCGCAGCCACACCGGGGCGTTGGAGAGGCTGTCGAACATCGTCGAGCCGAGCAGCACCACCACCACGGCGACCAGACCGGGCCGTGGCCGCAGCCCGGCGATGCCGTCGAGCGGGTTGCGCCACACCAGGACGCCGTCGGCGGCCCGGCCGATCGGGGCGAGGCGGCCGACGAGTGCGCTGTGCACCTCGAACGGGTCGGCCCGGTCGAACCAGGTCGACCCGAACAGCGCGGCCCCGGCCAGCATCAGCAGCGCGTACCCGGTGAGCCAGGCGGTGATGACCGGCAGGGTGGCCCGGTCGGGCGCGACCAGCTCCAGCCACACGAACGCGAAGAGGGCGACCGCCGCCGGCCACAGCCCGAGCCTGGGCGGCAGCGTCCGCACTCCGCGCGCGGGGTCGCGTCGCAGCGCCAGGCTGACCAGCAGGTACGCCGTCCGCAGCGGGTTGACCAGCCGCCAGACCGGGCCCAGCAGCAGCGACGCGGGCACCAGGCCCACCCAGAGCAGCACGTAGAGCGCACCGGCCGTCGGGTTGTCCGCGGTGTCCGGTGCGCCGAGCAGGCCCAGGCAGAACCAGCCGGCGACGAGCAGGCCGAGGCCGCGCAGCACCCACCGCAGCGCGGGCGCGTCGACGATCCGGGCCAGCAGGTCCGGCACCGGTCGCCCGCCCGTGGCGTCGCGGTCCAGGCGCGGCTCGCGCCAGAGCAGGCCGAGCGCGAGGAAGGTGACGACCAGGGTGAGGGCCGCGGCCACGACGAGCTGGGTCAGCGAGATCGGCAGGTCCTGTCGGCCGCCGACGCCGTGCGCCAGCACCGCCGGCGTGGTCACCATCGGCCGGTCAGCGGACGACGAGCTGGAACAGCACCAGCTCCGTCTCGTGCGTCTCCACCTCGAACAGCCCGGTGCGGTCGGCCCGGAACTCCACCGTTCCGGGCTCGCCGGCCGGCAGCCGGGCGCCCAGCTCGTAGCCGTGCACGTGCAGCTCGTCGGCGACGTCGGAGGTGACGGTGATCCGGACCAACTGGCCCTTGCCGACTTCGACCCGGCCGGTGGGTGGGTCGACGCGCTTCCTGGTCACGGTGACGACGATGTCCCGGTCCACCGGCGGTGTGGCGGCCGACGTCGGTGCGCCCGACGGGGACGTGGTGGCCGGCGCGGTGGCCGGCGCTGTCGACGTGGTCGGCGCGGTGGTGACCGCGGGCCGGTCGGAATCCTGCCCGCAGCCGGACAGCAGCAGGCCGGTCAGCAGGCCGGCGGCGAGGAGACGACGGGAGCGGGGGCCGGGGGGACGCACGGGCACAGGCTGACTCCGAACGACGCGAGGGGGGTGGTGTCGATCCGACCGTCGGGGAGGTGAACTTTACGTCTTGTTCCGCGACAGGGGAATGACCATCATGAACGGATGCGATCGGCGCCGGTCACTGCCCGTCACGTCCTGACCCGAACCGCCATGGCGTTGGCCGCGGCGCTGACGGCCACCCTGCTGCTGCCGGCCGCTCCGGCGTCCGCACACGGGCAGTTGGCCACCTCCACACCGCTGACCGGCACCGTGGTCCGGGAGCCGATGCCGTAGATCGGGCTGTACTTCACCGAGAAACCGGCCTCCAACGCCCACTTCACACTGACCGGCCCGGGTGGCTCCCGGGTGGACAACGGATGGTCCTATGGCGAGCCAACGCGACTGGACAAGCCGGTCCAGGAGTACTTCATGGTCGACGGCGTCTTCGAGCCGCGGCTCTACCACACCGGCTTCCCGGCGGTCGTGTCCGTCGCGCACTGGCCCGCCAAGGGCCGGTACACCGCCAGCTACCTGTCGGTGGCCTCCGACGGCGAGCCGGTACGCGGCGAGGTGACCTTCGACTACCAGGGGCCGACCACCGCCGCGCCGGCCGGGTGGGCGGCACCCACCGACGGGCCGGCGCCCACCCTGCTCGCCCTGGTCGACGGCGCCACCCCGTCGGCCTCCGCCGCCGCGGGCGTGACCGACGCCCGGACGGTCACCCCCGCCGCCGCCACCCCGGCCGTCAACGCCGAGCGGCGGCTTCCGCCCTGGGTCGTACCCGTCCTCGTGGTCGCGGTCGTCGGTGCGATCGTGGTCGTGGCGGCCCGACGCACGCCCGCACCCGGGCGAGGTGGCACCGCACGGCGGCCCGGCGGCGCGCGGCCCGGTGGCGTGGCCGGCCGCGAGGTCCGGCGGGGCCGACGCTAGGACCTGCCCGCCCCCGGTGATCGACCCGTGCGGAGGGTCGACCTCGCACCACCGCCTCGGATCATTCCGGCGTTCGGTCACCAATGCCGCGAACTTTCGCACGGATGCGAGGAACTTTTGATACATCGATGCAAAGCCATGGACACAGTTATCGAAACAACTTAATGTCTCGGTCCATCACTCCGGTCTTTCCGAACCGTCACTCGTCGGCGTCGAGGACGTTTCGGAACCGGGCCGGCGGCCACCGCCTCCCACCACTGTTTCGCGCCGGCCGTCGGACACTCCTATCCCCGTTGGAGGAACGATGGGCACACGGCTGCTGCGCCGATTCCGCAGTCCTGTCCTGGCAACGCTCATCCTCACCCTGGCCGCCACCGGCCTCTGGGCCTCTCCGGCCACCGCGGCACCGGAGCAGGAACCGGGCGTCACGCTGCGCGTCTTCGACGTGCAGGTGCCGCTCTCCGAGATCTGCGCGCTCAAGCCCGCGCAGACCCCGAACGTGGACAAGCTCATGTCCACGATCAACTGGACGTCGACGGCCGACTTCGGCTTCGACAACTACTTCGTCTCGCAGGTGCTCGGCAACATCACCGCCACCCAGGCCGGCAGCTACGCGTTCCGGCTGAGCAGCGACGACGGATCCAAGCTGACCATCGACAACACCGTGGTGATCAACCACGACGGCCTGCACGGCGCGACGCCGCCCAAGGAGGGCACGGTAACCCTCACCGCCGGGCTGCACCCGCTGCGCATCGACCACTTCGAGCGCGACGGCGGGCAGCAGATCACCCTGGAGTGGAAGACGCCCGGCTCGTCGTCGTTCGTCGTCGTGCCGAACTCGGCGCTCAGCACCGACGCCGGAGTGGTCCGGGTGACCGCGCCGGGCAAGAAGGAGTGCGAGGGGGTCACCGACTCCCCCGGCGACGGCCTGCCGCTCAACGCCGTGCACCCCGGGTACACGCTGACCAACCTGCGGCCCAGCGGCTTCCAACCGAAGGTCACCGGCATGGACTGGTTGGCCGACGGCCGCCTGGTCATCAGCACCTGGGGCGGCAGCGACCAGTCCGGCACCTCGCAGGACGGTGAGGTGTACATCCTCACCAACACCGGCGGCTCGACCGGACCCGGCAGTGTGACCACCAAGAAGATCGCCGGCGGCCTCAAGGAGCCGATGGGCCTCAAGATCGTGGACGGCGTCGTCTACGTCTCGGAGAAGCAGCGGCTCACCAGACTGGTCGACACCACCGGCGACGAGGTGGCCGACCAGCTCCAGACGGTGGCCACCTGGCCGTACGGGGGCAGGTTCCACGAGTTCGCGTTCGGCCTGCTCTACGACGCCGGCTTCTTCTACCTGAACCTGTCGGTGTCGATCGACTACGGCGGCGCCACCAGCAACCCGCAGCCCGCGTCGAACCGCGGCACCACCATCAAGGTCAGCAAGGACACCGGCGCGGTCTCCTACATCGCCGGTGGCCTGCGCACCCCGCACGGCATCGGCTGGGGCCCCGAGAACGGCATCTTCGTCACCGACAACCAGGGTGGCTGGCTGCCCTCGTCGAAGCTGGTGCACATCAAGCAGGGCCGGTTCTTCAACCACTACATGAACCCGTCCGGTCCGTTCGACGCCAACCCGGTCACCCCGCCGGTGCTGTGGATGCCGCAGAACGAGATCGCCAACTCCCCCAGCACGCCGAAATATCTGACCGCGGGCCGCTACGCCGGGCAGTTCGTCATCGGTGACGTGACCTACGGCGGTCTGCAGCGGGCCTACGTGGAGAAGGTCAACGGCGAGTACCAGGGCGCGCTGTTCCGGCTCACCCAGGGCCTGGAGGCGGGCGTCTCCGAGGTCAACGTCGGCCCGGACGGGGCGATCTACGTCGGCGGCCTCGGCGCGGGCGGCAACTGGGGCCAGTCCGGCAAGCTGAGCTACGGCCTGCAGAAGCTCACCCCGAACAGCACGAGCGCCTTCGAGATGCAGGCCATGCGGGCCACCGCCGCCGGCTTCGAGGTGGAGTACACCCAGCCGGTCTCCGCGGAGACCGCCGCGAACCTGGCCGCGCACTACAAGGTCAAGCAGTGGCGGTACGTGCCGACCGCCAGTTACGGCGGCCCGAAGGTCGACGAGGAGACGCTGACCGTCACCTCGGCCACCCTCTCCGCGGACGGCAAGAAGGTCACCCTCGCCGTGGACGGCCGCAAGGCCGGGCGGGTCGTCTACCTTCGCTCGCCACGCCCGTTCACCTCGACCAGCGGCCAGTCACTGTGGAGCACCGAGGCCTGGTACACGCTCAACGCCATCCCCGGCAGCACCCCGCCGCCGAACGGCACCAACCTGGCGCTGAACAAGCCGGCCACCGCGGACAGCTCCTGCTCGACCAGCGAGGGCCCGGCCCAGGCCGTCAACGGCAGCGTGTCCGGCGGCAACAGCGACAAGTGGTGCTCGAAGGGCACCAACAAGTACCTCCAGGTGGACCTCGGGGCCAGCTACGCGGTCAACCGGGTGGTGGTCAAGCACGCCGGCGCCGGCGGCGAGAACGCCGCCTGGAACACCCGGGACTTCACCCTCGCGTCCAGCGCCGACGGCACCACCTGGACCAACCGGGCCACGGTGACCGGCAACACGGCCAGCACCACGACCCACGACGTCACCGCGCCCGGCACGCGCCACGTCCGCCTGGCGATCACCGCACCGACCAGCACCACCGATCCGGCCGCGCGCATCTACGAGCTCGAGGTGTACGGGACCGCAGGTGGCGGATCGGGCACCATCACCGGCGTCGGCGGCAAGTGTCTCGACGTCAACAACGCGGGCACCGCCGACGGCACGAAGATCCAGCTCTGGACCTGCAACGGCAGCGGCGCGCAGTCGTGGAGCCGGGTCGGTGACACCTACCGGGCGCTGGGCAAGTGCCTGGACGTGTCCGCCGGCGGCACGGCCGACGGCACGAAGGTGCAGCTGTGGACCTGCAACGGCACCGGGTCGCAGGTCTGGCAGCCGCAGGCCGATGGCTCGATCCGCAACCCGCAGTCGGGCAAGGTCATGGAGGCCGCGGGCGCCGGCACCGCCGACGGCACGCAGATCCAGATCGGCACGTACGCCGGTGGCGCCCACCAGAAGTGGGTGGTCAACGCCGGATGACCGCCGGGGAGGGTCCCCGGGCCGACCGGCCCGGGGCCCGTCCGTCGGTGACTGCCCGACCCATCAAGCGGGCGTGGCCGGACGGGCGGGTCAGACCCCGCTGCGGGCCGCACGGCGCAGGTCGTCGGCGACCAGGGCGTACAGCGCCAGCGCGCCGGCGAGCACCCCGGTCACCGCGATCACGAACCCACGCTCGGCGCCGGCCGGAGCCGAGGCCACACCGACCACCAGTGCCGCGAGGGCGGCCAGCGCCATCAGCAGCCGAGCCCTGCCCTCCAGGCGCAGGGCCCGTCGGTGGGTCGGGGCGGCAGCCGTGCCGGCGCGACCTGACCGCCGGGCCGCGAGCATGGTCGTCAGCACGCCGAGCACACCGGCCGTACCGACGATCGTCCAGGACAGCGCGAACCCGCGCGCCTCCTGGTGGTCAGGGGCCGTGCGGCAGCGGCTGGGCCAGGGCCCGCAGATCGGCGGGGAGCTGCGTCATCGCGTCCTCGAACTCCCGAAACCCGACCACCCGGTGCATGGTCTGCAACACCGCACGCACCCCGCGCTCCGCAACCGCCCGGTCCAGTCCCGAGCGGTCGGCCACCCGGCGCAGGAACTCGTCGTAGCCGAACACCTCGGGCGCCTCGGTGGCCTTGATCAGCAGCGGGCTCAGCTCGTCCGCCAGGTGCGGCGACAGTGCCGCCGCCTCGCCGCCGCTGATCCGCTCGGTGAGGGTCCGCAGGACGGCCTCGGTCAGCGGTCGCGCCTGCTCCGGGGGCACACCCGCGCGTGCGGCAACCTTGTCGACGAACGCCAGCTCGGCCATGTCCCCGCCCTTCCGTTCCGGAGACGCGTGGCTACCCGACCCGACCGGCGGCAAACCCGACCCCGGGCGGGTCGTAACGGCCGTGATCGACTCGACCTCCATGAGGTCGGGGCATCTCGCACCGGTGGACAGCCCGACTTCCAGGAACCCGAGTCGATCAAGCCGGCCGGACGGACGACGGGCCGGCGGGCGGGTCGCCCGCCGGCCCGTCTGCACTCAGCCGCCGGTGACGGTGACCGTGTCGACGTCGAAGAGGGAGCCGGAGCCGCCGGTGAAGACCAGGCACAGCGGCCCGGTGCCGGTCCCGGTGAGCGTGGTGCTCACCGTCTGGAAGGTCTCCCAGCCGCCGGTGTTCGGTACGGCCACCGAGCCGAGCAGCGGCCCGGTCGACGACCCGGACCGGATCTGGATCGTGCCCCCGGCGCCGGCCGAGGAGATCCGGGCGGAGAAGCCGGTCCGGCCGACGGTGCTCACCTGCGCGTAGCCGACCCAGTCACCATTGTTGATGTAGCCGAGGGTCCGGCCACCGCTGGCCGGGGCGTGGTTGGCGATCTGCACGCCGGCGGAGGAGCTGTAGGACTCCCCCTCCACGGTGACCGCAGCGGCGTTCAGCTCCTTGATGCGAACGTTACGGAACGAGACGTCGTCGCCGGTGCCGTGGTTCTGCAGCCCGATGTAGCCCTGCTGCAGGCTGCGGGTGGGGTCGGTGTTGGTGAAGTCGTTGATCTTCACGCCGTTGAGGTACACCTGCACCCGCTCCCCCTGCACCAGCAGCTCGTAGGTGTTCCAGCCGCCCGGCGGGTTGAGCGCCGCGTCCCGGGCGGCGACGTCCGGGGCCTTCACCGCGTAGACCGCGCCGGTGGTCCGGTCCGCGGCGTCGGTGGCGTCGAGCTGGATCTCGTACCCACCGCTGGTGCCCGACGCCGGTGTCGCGGTGCTGTCGTACCCGATCATCACGCCGGAGTTGTCGTCCCCGGCGAGCCGCCAGTCCAGCTTGAGGGAGTACGACCGGAACTGCCGGGCCGAGTACCAGTACGTGCCCAGGCCTCCGGAGGAGCTGAGGGTGGCGTCGGCGTTGGTGAAGCTGCCCGGGCCGGCCTGCGTCCAGCCGGTGGTGGAGCCGTTGTAGAGGCTGGTGTACCCGGTCTCCGGTCGGCAGTCGGCTCTGGCCCAGCCAGCCGCGTACCGGATGCCGCCGAGCAGGTGCGCCCGGAACGCCGCCTCGGCGTACGAGGCCTGGGTGTGCCCGAGCCCGGTGTAGAACGCCCGGCCCGCGGACTGCGGGTGACACCAGGCGATCGGGTGGTCGCCCATGCTGCCGCCGAAGTAGCTCGACTCGTCGAGTCGGGCCAGCACCCGCACCGCGGAGCGCGGGTTGGTGCGGTAGTTGTACCACTCGTCGGTGCGGGTCCAGCTCTGCGGCAGGTGGGCGCTGGCCGCGTGGGCGCGGTCCTCGACCCGGACGGTGGCCTGTTGGATCGCCGGGTGGGAGGCGAACCAGGCGCCGACCAACTGCCCGTACCAGGGCCAGTTGTACTCGGTGTCGGCGGCGGAATGCACGCCGACGTACCCGCCGCCGCCGTTGACGTACGACTCGAAGGCGCTCTGCTGGGTGGCGTCGAGGACGTCGCCGGTGGTGTTGAGGAAGACCACCGCCTTGAACCGGGCGAGATTGGTGGCGGTGAACGCGGTGGCGTCCTCGGTCGCGGTGACGGTGAAGTTGTTCGCCGCGCCGAGGTCACGCACGGTCTGGATGCCGACCGCGATGGCGTCGTGCCGGAAGCCGGCGGTCTTGGAGAAGACGAGCACCTGGTAGGCCGGGTCGGCCGCGGCGGCCGGTGGCGCCGGGGCGAGGCCGGCGAGCAGGAGCGCGGCGGCCGCGGCGGCGGCCAGCCGGCGGGGACTGAACAGGGTCATGGCTACTCCCCCTACGACAGTGTGAACGAGTCGACGTCGAACAGGTAGCCGGTGCCGGAGCCGGTGTAGACCAGGAACAGCGAGCCGGAGCCGGTGGCGGTGAGCGTGGTGGAGACGGTCTGGAAGGTGTCCCAGCCGCCGGTGACCGGCACGGTGACCGAGCCGAGCAGGGTGCCGGTGGCCGAGCCGGCGCGCACCTGGATGACGCCGCCCGCCCCGGCCGAGGAGATCCGGGCGGTGAAGCGGGTCTTTCCGGCGGTGGCGACCGGGGCGTACCCGGTCCAGTCGCCGTTGTTGACGAATCCGACGGTCCGGCCGCCGTTGGCGCTGGGATGGGTGGCCACCTGCACGCCGGACTGCGAGCTGTACGACTCCGCCTCGATCGCCCCGGTGATGAAGGTGAACGCGTCGAGGTCGAAGAGGTTGCCGCTGCCGCCGGTGAAGACCAGGTAGAGCGGGCCCGAGCCGGCGGGCGCCGGGGTCAGGGCGGTGCTCACCGCGGTGAAGGTCTCCCAGCTTCCGGTGACCGGCACGGTGACGGAGCCGAGCAGGGTGCCGGTGGACGAGCCGGAGCGCACCTGGATGGTGCCGCCGGCGCCCGCCGAGGAGACGCGTGCGGTGAACGCGGTGGCGTTGCTGAGCCGGTACGGCTGGAACGAGATCCAGTCGCCGTTGTTGACGTACCCGACCGTCTTGCCGCCCTCGGCGTTGACGTGGTCGGCGAGTTGGATGCCGACCTGGCCGAAGTGGTGCTCGGCCTGGCGGTGCCGGGGTTGCAGCACCGCGCGGGTGTGGGTGGTGAGCCCGCCGTTGTCGGTGTACTCGGCGTCGAAGACGCCGTAGAGGTTGGCCGAGGCGTCGTGCTCGCCGTCGACCGGGATGGTGATCGAGCCCGAGCAGCCGGTCTTCGAGGTGATGGCGTGGTCGTGGCTGTCGTGGCCGATCAGGTAGGTGACGGTCACCCGGGCACAGTCCACGGTGCCGTCCTCGGCGTCGGTCGCGGTGACCGAGAAGGGCACGGTGTCACCGAAGGAGAAGAGCTGGCCGGGGGCGGGGCCGTTGAGGGTGACCACCGGGGCGGTGTTGCCGACGGTGATCGGGACGCTGGCGGTGGCGGTGAGCCCGCCCGGGTCGGTGACGGTCAGCGTCGCGGTGTACTGCCCGTTGGTGGTGTAGGTGTGCGACGGGTTGGCGGCGGTGGAGGTGCCGCCGTCGCCGAAGGCCCAGCGGTAGGTGAGCGTCCCGCCCTCCGGGTCGGAGCTGCCGGCCGAGGAGAAGGCGACGGTCAGCGGGGCGGCGCCCGAGGTCCGGTCCGCCGCCGCCTTGGCGACGGGCGCCTTCGGGCCGGGCTTGTACTCGATGCGGTAGAGCGCCACGTTGGTCGACGAGGTGCCGTAGTCGAGGACGTTGAGCGCGCCGTCCGGGCCGAAGGCCATGTCCATCACCTGGGTGCCCTGCCAGGGGAAGGCGGCGATGGAGCCGGGCGAGCCGTCGGCGTTGACGTCGATCGCCTTGATCCACTTGCGACCGTACTCGCCGGCGAAGAAGTGGCCGTTGAGGTCGGCCGGGAACTTCACCGTCGACGTGGACGCCGCGTCGTAGCGGTAGACCGGGCCGCCCATCGGCGACTCCGAGCCGCTGCCGAACTCCGGCGGGGAGCCGGCGCTGCCGCCGTACCGGATCCAGGACGCCTTGGCCGCGGGCAGCGTGCCCAGACCGGTGTTGCGGAAGGAGTTGTTGGTCGGCCCGCCCGCGCAGTTGTACTTCGCCCCGCCGGTGTTGGTGGCGAAGTCCCACTCGTGGTACGTCTCCTCCGGGGTGTTCGTGCCGGTGCAGTACGGCCAGCCGTAGTTGCCCGGCCCGGGGATCCGGTCGAACTCCACCTGACCGGCCGGGCCGCGGCCGGTGACCGCGCCGCCGTCCGGGCCGTAGTCGCCCAGGTAGACCACGCCGGTGGCCTTGTCGACGCTCATCCGGAACGGGTTGCGAAAGCCCATCGCGTAGATCTCCGGACGGGTCTTCGCGGTGCCCACCGGGAAGAGGTTGCCCGACGGAATCGAGTACGAGCCATCCGCGTTCACCTTGATCCGCAGCAGCTTGCCGCGCAGGTCGTTGGTGTTGGCCGAGCTGCGCTGCGCGTCGAACTGCGGGTTGCGGTCGGCACGCTCGTCGATCGGCGCGGAGCCGGCGGACTCGAACGGGTTGGTGTCGTCGCCGGTAGTGAGGTAGAGGTTTCCCGCCGCGTCGAAGTCGATGTCACCGCCGACGTGGCAGCACTGCCCCCGGTCGGAGCCGACCCTGAGCACCACCTTCTCGGAGGCGAGGTCCAGCGCGCCGGCGGTGGTGAGTACGAAGCGGGACAGCCACAGCTCCCCCTTCCAGGCGGCGAAGTCGGCGGCGGTGCCGGTCTTCGGTGCGTCACCGGCCGGGGTGCTCAGCTTGGGCGAGTAGTAGAGGTAGACGAAGCGGTTGGTGGCGAAGTTCGGGTCCACCGCGACGCCCTGCAGTCCCTCCTCGTCGTGGGTGTAGACGGTCAGCTTGCCGGCCACGCTGGTGTTGCCCGCGGCGTCGGTGAGCCGGAGCGTGCCGTCGCGGGCGGTGTGCAGCACCGAGCGGTTGGGCAGGACGGCCAGCGACATCGCCTGGCCGAGTTCGGCCGAGCCGATCGCGAGGGTCACCTGCTGGTAGTCGGCGGGGTTGATGGTGGTGTGGGCGGTGGCGGGGGTGGTGGCGCCGGTGACGGCGACCACGCTGCCGGTGACGCTGAGCAGAGCGGCTGCGCACAGCCGCCCCCAGCGCCTCCGTCGGGACGGGGACATGGGCGTCTTTCCTCTCCTGAGCCGGGGGTCAGCCAGGCAGAGCGCGCGCCGCCGCGCTGGATGCCGGTGGTGCGGTCGGGCCGGCGGACGCCGAAGATCGCCGGCGGGGGTGGACGGTGGCCTATCCGGTGCGGGCCGGTGGGACGCGGGGGGCGTCCACCGGTGGGGTGCCCACGGTGGTCGGGTCGGCGAGGACCCGGTCGACGACCACGCCGGCCGCGCCTCGCGCGGCGGCGGTGAAGCCAAGGTTCGAGGCGACGAAGCGGCAGCGCGCGGCGGGGCCGGCCACCGCGAGGCGGTCCAGCTCGGCCTGGGCGGCGGGCAGCAGTCGGTCCGCGAGGATGGCGAAGTAGCCGCCGAGCACGATCACCCGGGGGTTGACCAGGTTGACCAGGATCGCCCCGCCGAGACCGAGCCAGCGCCCGACCTCGGCGACGGCCGCGAGGGCGGCCGGATCACCGGCGGCCAGTCGGCGGTCGATCTCGCGAGCCCGCTGGTCCGGGTCGCGGACCTGCCCGCCCGGTGGGCCGGTCGGGCTGGCCAGCCGGAGCAGCTCGGCCAGGCCGACCTTCGTCTCCCAGCAGCCGGTACGCCCGCAGCCGCAGCGCCGTCCGGCCGGGTCCACCGGCAGGTGTCCCACCTCGCCGGAGTAGCCGTCCGCGCCCCGCAGCAGCCGGCCACCGACGATCAGCCCGCCGCCGACGCCGACCTCGCCGGTCAGGTAGACCAAGTCGGCGGTGCCGGCCACGACGCCGTAGGTGTACTCGGCCAGCGCGGCGAGGTTGGCGTCGTTGTCGACCCGTACCGGGATGCGTGCCGGCAGGGCGGCGGCCAGGCGCTCGGCCAGCGGCAGGTCACGCCAGCCCAGGTTGGGCGCGAGCAGGACGGTGCCGCGCTCGACGTCGATGAGGCCGGGTACCGCGACGGTGACACCCGCGGCCGGCGCCCCGGCCCGAGCGAGGTCGGCCAGCGCGCGGCGGACCGCCTCGGCCAGCCGGGCCACCGCCCTCTCCGGCCCGGCGCCGGCGGCGTCGATCGGGATCCGCCGCTGGATCAACGGGCGGTTGGCCAGGTCGGTCCCGTGTACGCCGAGGTAGTCGACGTTGATTTCCACACCGAGCGCGCCCACGGTGGCGCCGTCGAGGGTGAGCACCCGGCCGGGACGCCCGGCGGTCCCGGAGTGCTCCAGGCCGGCCTCGCGGACCAGCCGGCGGGCGAGCAGTTCGTCGACGAGGCTGGAGACGGTGGCCTTGTGCAGCCCCGTCTCGGCGGCGATGGTGGCGCGCGAGCGGGGGCCGTGTTCGCGCAGGTGGCCGATGACGCGCGACAGGTTGGCCCGGCGCAGGGAGAGCTGATCGGTGGGCGCGGCACTTTCCGGCGTGACGGTGGAGTGCGGCCGACCGGGCATGGCGCCCCCTGTTTCGTCTGGTGGCCCGACTAATACATCACGCCGAGGCATCGATGGCAATAGTTCTCTCGGTTGGTCCGCGCGGTCACCGGGTCGTCTCGTACGGTGAGGTCGGACGGGAATTCGGCGGCTGCCCGAGGGTGGCCCGCGCCGCAGGAGGAACAGATGGCGGTCGAGGTCGAGGTGCCCCCGGTGATCGACCGGTACTTCCGGGCCGTCAACGACAACGACCTCGACGCCTTCGTCGCCTGCTTCGCAGAGAACGCGAGCGTGGCCGACGAGGAGCGGCTGTACGAGGGACGGGCTCCGATCCGCTCCTGGCGGGAGCGCACCATGGCGGCCTACGCCTACACCGCCGAGCCGGTGCGGGTCACGCCGCAGGCCGGCGACTCGTACCAGGTCGTCGCCCGGGTGTCGGGCAGCTTCCCCGGCAGCCCGGTCGAGCTGCGGTACCGCTTCACCCTGCGCGACGACCTGATCGGCGCCCTGGACATCCGCCCCTGACGAGCCCTCGCGATCCGGCTGCCACACCGGCGTACCCTGACCGGCTGGAACGCGACGGAACGGATCCCCGGGGGGTGGACATGGGCGAGCAGGCGGCGCTGGGTGGCGTGCTGCGGGGTTCCCACCACGCCCGACCGGAGGACCTGCCCCTGCTGGCCCGCCGGATGGCCCGCGACCTGGGAGCCTCCGACATGGTCCTCTACCTGGTCGACCACCAGCAGCGTGAACTGCTGCCCATGCTCGCGGCCGACTCGCCGCCGCGCGCCACGACGGCCATCGACGGCACCGTCGCCGGTCGCGCCTTCAGCCTGATGCGCCCCGTCCAACCGGTTGCGGACGGTGCCGGCTCGCTGTGGCTGCCGCTGCTCGACGGCATGGAGCGGATGGGCGTCGCCGAGGTGATCGGCGGACCGGTGCCCGAGCACCGGGTGGCCGAGTTCGAGGCCGCGGCGGCGCTGTTCGCCGAGCTGATCGTCACCCGGGGGCACTACAGCGACTCCATCGAGCGGGTGCGGCGCCGGGCGCCGATGCGGCTGGCTGCCGAGATGCTCCGGGCCACGCTGCCGCCGCTGACCTTCTCCACCGGCGACATGATGATCAGCGGAATCCTGGAGCCCTGCTACGACGTCGGCGGGGACGCCTTCGACTACGCGGTGAACGGCGACATCGCCCACCTCGCGCTCTTCGACGCCGTCGGACACGGATCGCAGGGCGGCCTGCGGGCGGTGATCCTGGCCAGTCTCGCGCTGGCCGCGTACCGCAACGCCCGCCGGGCCGGCTCCGACCTCATCGACACCTACCACCACATCGACGCCGCCGTCCGGGAGCACGACAAGCGGGGCCTGATCACCGGCATGCTTGCCGAGCTGGACCAGCGCACCGGCCGGCTGCGCGTGATCTCCGCCGGCCATCCCAGCGGCCTGGTACTGCGCCGCGGCCGGGTCGCCACCGTGCTGCCGACCCCCACCGCCCTCCCGGTGACCCTGGGCGACCAGCGGCCGCCCATGGTGATCGAGGAGGCCCTCGAGCCCGGCGACCACCTGCTCTTCTACACCGACGGCATCACCGAGGCCCGCTCGGTCGAGGGCGAGCCGTTCGGGGTGGACCGGCTGGTCGACTTCGCCATCCGCGCCCTCGCCGACGACCTGCCGCTGCCGGAGACCGCCCGGCGGCTGGTGCACGCGATCCTGGCCTACCAGGACGACCGGCTCCAGGACGACGCGACCGTGCTGATGGTCCGGTGGCTGCGTCCCTCCGGCGCCGCCGGCTCCTGAACCCCGCCGGCCGGAACCACCCTCGGCGGCATGGCACCTCTCGCCCCTCCGGACCCGCTCGGTGGTCGCATGACCCCCACCACTATTGTTGACCGCTCGTTACAGATATGGCTAGTGTCAGCACCATGGCACGCACCCGGGAATTCGACACCGACGAGGTGGTCGCCGCGGCGATGGAGACCTTCCGCCGCACCGGCTACGAGGGCACCTCGATCGGCGACCTGGTCGCGGCGACCGGGCTGGGCCGCGGCTCCATCTACGCGGCGTTCGGCAGCAAGGAGGGCCTCTACCTGGCCGCGGTGGATCTCTACCGCCAGCGGTACGCGACACCGCTGATCGACCTGCTGCGGGCCGGCAGTCCGGCCCGGGAGGTGATCCGCGAGGTCTTCGTGGGGCTGGTCGACGAGATCGTCCGGGACGGCCGTCGACAGGCCTGCCTGATCGCTGCCGCGGCGATGGAGCGGGCACACCAGGACGACCGCGTGGCACAGCGGCTGCGTGCCACCACTGGGTCGCTGGAGCTGGCACTCTTCGACCTGATCGCCGAGGCGCAGCTACGCGGCCAGATCCCGGCGGACCGCAGCCCGAACGACCTGGCCGGGTTCCTGGTGATGAGCCTGCAGGGCATCCGGGTGATGGGTGCCATCAATCCCGACCGGGATGCGCTGCTGCGCTCGGTCGGCGTCGTACTGAGCTGCCTGGGCTGACCCGACCGGCGACCGGTCGGGCTCCTGCACGGGCGAATTCTGTAACGTTCATTCAAATAACGGAGGAACAACCATGGCTCCCATCGGAGTCGGCGTCATTGGAGGCGGCACCACGGGCTGGGCCTCGCTGTCCCACATCCCCGCCCTCACCGCGCTACCGGAGTACGAGCTGCGGGCGGTCAGCACCTCGCGCCGGGCCAGCGCGGACGCCGCGGCGGCCCAGTACGGCGTACGGGCGTACGACAACCACCACGACCTCATCGCCGACCCCGGCGTCGAACTGGTCGTCGTGTCGGTGAAGGTCGGCGAGCACCTCCGACTGGTCACCGACGCCCTCGGCTCAGGCAAGTCGGTCTACAGCGAGTGGCCGCTGGGCAACGGCCTGGCCGAGGCCGAACAGCTCGCCGCCCAGGCCGCCCGGAGCGGGGCACGCACGGTGGTGGGGCTGCAGGGGCGGTACGCCCCCGAGCTGCGCCTCGCCGCCGACCTGATCCGCGACGGCTACCTGGGCCGGGTGCTCGGCACCACGCTGGTCGGCTCGGGCATGGTGTGGGGCCCCGAGGTGCCCACCCACAGCCAGGCCTACTGGTACGACCGGACCATGGGCGCCAGCCCGTTGACCTCCGCCCTCATGCACGCCCTCGACGCACTGCACCACCTGCTCGGCGAGCCCGCCACCGTCGCGTCCAACCTGGTGGTGGGGCGGACCGAAGCCCGGATCGCCGAGGACGGCAGCACCGTCCCGATCACCGTCGCCGACCAGGTCTCCGTCATCGGCACGCTCACCGACGGCGCCGCCACCTCGATCTTCTACCGGGGCGGGACCTCGCGCGGCGACAACTTCCGGTGGGAGATCAACGGCACCGACGGCGACCTGGTGCTGACCGCCGACTGGGGCAACATGCAGGTCGCCGACCTGACCCTGCTCGGCGGGCGGGGCACGGACCGCACCGTCGCGCCGATCACCGTGCCGGCGTCGTACCGCGACGACCTGCCCGCCGAGCTGGTCGTGCCCACCGCCCGCAACGTCGCCCGGCTGTACCGACACCTCGCCCGTGACCTGGCGACGGACACGCGGACCGTGCCGGACTTCGGTCACGCCCTGGCCCGGCACCGCCTGGTCGCCGCGATCGAGGCGGCTTCGGCGACCGGCACCGTAGAGACCATCCGCTGAACCACCGGGGTGCCGGCGATCCCTCGCCGGCACCCCACCGAGCAACTGGAGCAGACATGCGAGCAGTGGCCCTGCGCCGCTTCGGCGACCCCGACGTGTTGGAGGTGGTCGAGCTGCCCGCCCCGCACGCCGGGCCGGGCGAGGTCCGGGTGCGCGTGCACGCCGCCACGGTGAACCCGGTGGACATCCTGATCCGTACCGGCCGCTCGGCGGTCCGGCTGCGCCCGGGTGAACCGCTCATTCCCGGCCTGGACATCGCCGGCGTGGTGGACGAGATCGGCGCTGGCACGGTCACCGACCTGGCGATCGGCTACCGGGTGATGGCGATGGTCAACCCCACCCGACCGGCCGGCGGCGGCTACGCCGAGCTGGTCGTGCTCGCGGCCGACCAGGTCACGGCGGCACCGGCCGGGGCCAGCCATGCCGAGGCGGCGACGCTGCCGATGAACGGCCTCACCGCCATGCACGCCCTCGACCAACTGGCCGTGCCGGCCGGCGGCACCATCGCCGTCACCGGCGCCGCGGGCGCGGTCGGCGGGTACGCCGTCCAGCTCGCCCGGGCCGCTGGCCTGCGGGTGCTGGCCGACGCCGCACCCCGGGACGAGGCGCTCGTCGCCGCGCTCGGCGCCGACGCGGTGGTCGCCCGCGGCGAGGGCCTCGCCGCCCGGCTCCGGCATCTGGCACCCGGGGGCGTCGACGGGATCGTCGACGCGGCGTCGGTCGGCGCGCCGCTGCTGCCCGCGATCCGGGCCGCCGGCCGGCTGGCCACCGTCCGGGAGCCGGCGCCCGGGCTCGCCGAGCTGGCCGCCGGCCGCGACGTCACGCTGGTCCCGGTCTTCGTGCACGTCTACGACGGGCGGCCGGACAAGCTGGACCGGCTGCGCCGGCTGGCCGAGCGGCGGGAGCTGACGCTGCGGGTGGCGACGGAGGTCCCGCCCGAGCAGGCGGGCCACGCCCACCGCACCCTGGCGGAGGGTGGCACCCGAGGCCGGATCGTCATCGCGTTCTGACGCCGACGGCGTCCCGGCGGCCCGCAAGTCCGCCCGCGACAGCCGGGACGGACACTGGGCGAACGGCGGACGGCTGGATAGGCGTGGGAGGTCGGGACGGCGCGCCCACCCATCGCCTCCGAACGGACGACACGGCGGCCCGGCACACGGGTGACATGATGTGCCGGCAACATCTCTCGCTACCAGGAAGGGTGCTGCTGCCCGATGGCGCACTTCGAGGCCACCACGTCCGCGGCACCCGACCGCACGACGGTGGCGTTGCGCGGCGAGTGCGACCTGGCCGCCCGGGACGAGCTGACCGACGTGCTGACGGCCGCCGTGCGGAGCGCGCAGGTGGTGGTGGTCGACGTGGGCGGGCTGACCTTCCTCGACTCCACCGGCCTGCACAGCCTGGTGACCGCACACCACGCGGCCCGCGCCGAGGGCGGCCGGCTGTACGTCGTCAACGCTGTTGGGGCGGTCGCCACCGTCCTGGACATCACCGGCGTCGGCAACCTGCTGCACCCGCCGGCCGACGACCCGCGGGCGCCGCGCTGATGGGCATCCGACCGGCGGGAGGCCCGAATGCCTGAGCAGTCCGTGTCAACCGTGACCGCGGACGGCATGGCGTACCACGTGCCGGACGACCTGCGGGAGGTCCGCGCGTTCGTCTGCGCCCGCGCCCTGGCTCTGGGCCTGCCACCGCAGCGGGTGGAGCTGCTGGCGCTGGCGGTCAGCGAGCTGGCCACCAACACGTTGCAGCACACCACCGGAGGTGGCCGGGTCCGACTCCGGGCCGAGGCGGCTCAGCTGCTCTGCGACGTGGTCGACCAGGGACCATCCCGGTCGTTCGGCCGGGCCATGCCGGCGGCCGACGCCGTGCGCGGTCGGGGGCTCGCCATCGTCGAGCAGATCTGTGACGAGGTGGCCGTGCTCAACCAGCCGGGCGAGACGGTGGTACGGATCCGGCTGGCACTGTGACCCGGTTCAGGGCAGTACCCGCACGGCCAGTGTGCACGTGTCGTCGTCCGGGCTGGGGTGGTTGAGCAGGTCCCGCAACCGGGTCAGGGTCTCCTCCCCCGGCCCGGCGGTGAGCGTCGAGAGCGTCTGCCGCACCCTGTCCAGCAGGTCGGCTGCGGGCGCACGGCGTTCGACCAGCCCGTCGGTGTAGAAGAGCACCAGGTCGTCCGGTCGCAGCCGGGGCGTGAGCACCGGGTACACCGAGTCCACGTCGGCGCCCAGCAGCAACCCCGGCGGCCGGTCGAACGGGGCGGTCGCCCCGGCCCGCGACAGCAGCGGCGCCATGTGCCCGGCCCGTCCCCAGCAGAGCGCCCGGTTCGACGGGTCGTACAGGGCCACCACCGCCGTCGCGGTGATGCCGAGCTGGGCGCAGAGCCGGTTGAGATGCCCGAGCAGCGTCGCGGGATCCCGGATGCCGATGGACAGCCAGGCGACCAGCGCGAAGCGCAGGTGGGCCATCCCGCTCGCCGCTTCCAACCCGTGCCCGGCGACGTCGCCGACCGCGAGGACCACCTGCCCGTCGGGCAGGGTCTGCGCGTGGTACCAGTCGCCGCCGACGCGCACCGCGCTCTCCGCGGGCAGGTAGTTGACGATCGCCTCCAGACCGGCCAGCGGAAACGGCTCGCGGGGCACCGGCTGGATCAGGTTCTGCAACTGCCCGGCCAGGCGGTGCTCGGCCAGCGCCGTCATCTCCCGGGTCCGTAGCTGGTCGCTGAGCTGCTCGATGGCCGTACGCGTGTCCACCCGCGCGGTCACGTCCTGCACCACGGCGTAGATCTTCAGCGGCGCACCGTCGGCGTCCCGGGCCACGTCGGACAGGATCCGCAGGTACTTCACCGACTCACCGGCCTGGAACCGGACCGTCACGTCCGAGGCGGCACCGCTGTCCAGCGTCTGCCAGGCCGCCTCGCGCAGCCCGTAGTCGGCGGGCAGGACGGCCGCCGACTGCTCCGCCCGCGACATCGGACCCAGCGCCGGATCCCGCTCGAAGATCCGGTACATCCCGGGTGACCACTGACTGATTCCACTGACCATGTCGTACTCGGCCCAGCCGAGGCTGCCCAGCAGCTCCGTACGCTCGAGCCGACGGCGGTCCTCGTCCAGCCGCTGCCACCACACCAGCAGGCCACCGAGTACGCGGTGCACGTGCACGTCGAAGAGCGAGTCGGCGACGATCCCGGCCCGCTTCTCCTCGTACCGGAAGTCGGCCAGCCGATCGGGCTCCCCGGTGGTGAGCACCCGCTCGTACAGCCGCCAGAGTGGACCGCCGACCATGCTCGGATACAGCTCGGTGAGCCGCGCGCCGACCCGTCCCACGCCACGGGCGTAGATGTCATCTCCCTGGCCGCTGGTCGCGCCGATGCGGAAGTCCACCACCCGCGTGCCGTCGTCCGGCAGCGGCAGCAGCCACGAGCAGCCGGCCGGGATCCCGGAGAGGATCTCCTGCACGACGTGCTCGACCGGGACGCCGGGCGGCCGTACGGTCGCGCCGGGCACGCCCTCGTCTGCCATGCCAGCAGCCTAGCCACCGGTCGGGCGCCCTCCCAGACACGATGCCCACACGGGACACGCACGACCCGCCGCCCGCGGACCACTCCCGCCGGGCCGGCCCCGGCTGCCACAATGCGGAGGGCCCCGGTGGGCGCGACGGGCGGGCATCGACCCGACCCTGCCACGGCACGATCAGGAGGCGGCAGCATGCCGGACAGCGAACGTGAGGCGGAACTGTTCGAGGCCGAGCGCAGCCTCCAGACGGCCCAGCGGGCCGGCGACGTGGCCGCCCTCGACCAGCTCATGATCGACCATTTGATCGCCATCGGTCCGGACGGGCGCAAGCACACCAAGCAGGCGGACCTCGCCGCGCACCGCGACCGGACCTCGGTCGTCGAGGAACTGGTCGAGGAGGAACTGGACCTGATCGTCGACGGGACCACCGGGGTGACCTTCTTCCTCGGCCGGGTGACCGGGCGGTTCGGCGGCGAGCCGTACGCGGCCCGGCTGCGGTACACCCGGACGTGGATCCGCGACGACGAACACGGCTGGCGGGTCCTCGCCGCGCACATCAGCCCGGTCTGACCCGCCGCAGCGAGCGGTGACCCATCCGCGCCGGTGGCGGCGTTCCTACTCGATGGTCACCTGGACCGGGCCGACGCGCAGGATGCCGTCGTTGAGCGGCGTGCAGCGCACCCCACCCTTGCCGCGCAACGCCTTCCACGCCCCCGGACCGATGGTCACGTCCATCCAGGCGCACGGGCGGGCCGGGCGGTTGACCCGCAGGCTGACCGGGCCTTGGCCGGAGTCGAGCACCAGCACCGAGCCGATCAGTTCGTCCACGGCGATGCCGCTGGTCAGCACGTTGCGCCGGACCTCGACCAGATCGGTTCCCGGTGGCAGCGACTCCCGGGCGATCACGGTCACGCTCGCGTCGCGGTGCGCCGGCTTGCCGAAGTACCGGTCCCCGACGATGCCGAGGCCCGCCCGGATCTGGACCACCTCCACCAACTCGCCGGGTGCGGCCGGCGTCGGACCGTCGGCGGGCCGGCCCAGGTAGCGGTGCACGGGCGAGGCCAGCAACTGGACGATCTCCGGCATGGCAGCGAGTCTACGAAGCCCGCCGTTTTCCCGAGCCAACTCCGGTACACCGCCGGCGCCAGTCGGGTCAGGGCCGACCGCCCGGCTCTTCGCCGCCGGCCCCCGGCTGCTCCGGGGTGGCGGTGCGGGCCGGTGGGCCGGCCACTCCCAGGTGCAGGTGATGACGCAGGTTCCGCATCCGGTAGCGACCTTCGCGGCCTCGACCGGTGCCCTGCCCGACCTGGGCGAGGACGTCGGAGCGGATCGTGGTGACGGCGATGAGCGCGCCGAGGACGCCGAGCGCCGCGGTGAGCAGCATCGCCCGGTGGAAGGCGTCTGTCAGCGCGTCGGGCTGGGTGTACTGACTGCCGGTCAGGCCGACCGCCAGCGGCAGCACGGCGATGGCGGTGAGCTGCGCGGTACGGGCCACGGCGTTGTTCACGCCGGAGGCGCTGCCGGAGTGCCGGTCACTCGCGGCGGCGAGCACGGTGGAGGTCACCGGGGCGACCACGCCGGCCAGACCCAGCCCGAACACCACCACCGCGGGCAGCACGTCGGGCAGATAGTGGCTGCCCGGGCCGATGCGCAGCATCAACAGCATTCCCGCCGCGAGCAGCAGCGGGCCGACGGTGAGCGGGATCCGCGGCCCGATCCGCTGGGCCAGCGCGCCGGAGGCCGAGGAGAGCGCCAGCATGAGCACGGTGATCGGCAGGGACGCCGCACCGGCCTGCAACGGCGTGTAGCCCAGCGCCCCCTGGAGGAACACCACGAACAGGAAGAACACCCCGCCCAGGGCCGCGTACACCACGAAGGTCACCGCGTTGGCGGCGGTGAACTGCCGGTCGGCGAAGATGTCCGGCGGCAGCATCGGGTTGTCGATGCGCCGTTCCCGCAGCACGAACGCCGCCCCGGCGGCCAGCCCGACAAGTGCGGCGAGGACGACCGGCAGGCCGAACCCGCCGGACGCCTGCACCAGGGCGAAGGTGAGCCCGGCCAGCGCGAGCGTGGCCAGGGCCGCGCCGGTGATGTCGATCCGGCCGTGGGCACCAGGGTCGCGGGACTCGGGGACCCGGGCCAGGCTGATCAGCACGACCAGCACGCCGAGCGGGATCGGCAGCACGAACACCCACCGCCAGGACGACTCCACCAGCCAGCCGCTGATCAGCGGACCGGCCGCCGCGGCCACGCCGCCCAGGGCGGACCAGGCGCCGATCGCCTTCGCCCGGTCCTCGCGCCGCAGCAGCGCCTCCAGCATGGCCAGGCTGCCCGGCGTGAGCAGCGCCCCGCCGATGCCCTGCACCACCCGTGCGGCGACCAGCACCGGCAGCGTGGGCGCGATGGCGCAGGCCCCGGACGCGATGGTGAACACCACGGCACCGAGGACGAAGATGCGGCGGCGACCCAGCCGGTCGCCGAGGGACCCGCCGAGCAGGATCAGCGCCGCGAGCGTGAGCAGATAGCCGTTGAGCACCCACTGGAGCCCCGACACGTCGGCGTCCAACTCCCGTCCGATCACCGGCAGCGCCACGTTGACGACGGTGGCCTCCAGCTGCGCCAGCGCCGAGCCGAGCACCGTGGCGGTCAGCAGCCAGCGACCCCGCCCGCTGCCCAACCGCAGCGCCGGACCGTCCTCGGTCGGCCGGTCGGTGTCCATGTCCCGAACCTACCGACAGCGGGCCCTTCTCCGGGACGGGACGGAAGCGAACGCCGGTCAGCCCACTCCGGGCCGGGACCAGCGCTGGTTGGCCGCGCCGTGGCAGGTCCACAGGACGACCCGGCTGGTGTTGCCGGTCGCGGCGCCGGAGACGTCGAGGCAGAGGCCGGACTGCTCCCCCACGACCGTGCCGTCCCCGCGCCACGTCCAGCGCTGGTTGCGCTGCCCGTTGCACGGCCAGATGATCACCTTCGTGCCGGGTGCGGTGCCCTGGTCGTACGCGTCGAGGCAGCGGTCACCGTAGATGCGCAGCTCACCGGCGGGAGTGCTGGTCCAGAGCTGGTTGGCTGCCCGTTGGCAGTCGTAGATGATCAGGTCGGTGCCGTTGGCCCGCGCGCCACCGTTGACGTCGAGGCACCGGCCCGAGGCGGCGCCGACCACGGTCGAGGTGGTGAGGGTGGCCGGGGTGCCGCCGCGAACCCGGAGGGCGGCGACGCCGTGCGCCGGGACGTCGGCGGCGAGGGTGCCGGTGCTCGACAACTCGGTGCCCGTCCAGAGGTCCCGCACGGTGAACGGGCCGGCGCCGAGCAGTCCGACCTCGGCGGTCGTGGTGGCGATCCGGGTGGTGGCGCCAGCGCGGTTGAACAGGGCCACCGCGACCGAGCCGTCGGCGAGCGGCTTGGCGACGACCTCGGTCGCCCCGTCGTCGCGGACCCGCCGCCCGCCGTACCCGGCCGGGTCCTGGTTGACGGCGAGCAGGTCGGCGTTGCGCAGCACCGCGCTGACGTCGGCCGACATCGAGCGGATGTCGTTGCCGGCGATGAGCGGCGCGGCCATCAGCGCCCAGAGCGCGAAGTGCGCCCGGTACTCGGTCGCGGTCAGGCCGGGGACGCCGACCTCCAGCATGTCCGGGTCGTTCCAGTGGCCCGGGCCGGCCTGGCTGGCCAGCGGCAGGTTCTCGTCGACGATGTTGACGATCCCCATCGGGTACGAGTTGACGTTGCCGGTGTCCCAGACCGGCTTGATGTCCTCGGTGGTGCGCCACAGGTCGGCGATCTCGCCCCAGTTGTAGGTGGCGCCGGTCGGCGCGTGGTAGCTGTTCGGGTTGATGCTGTAGACGATGTCGCGGCCGGTGCCCCGCAGCGCGTCGCGCATCCGGGTGAACGCGGCCACCTGCTCGTCCCGGCTGCCCTCGGGTGAGCACCAGTCGTACTTGAGGTAGTCGACCCCCCACGCGGCGAAGGTGGCGGCGTCCTGCTGCTCGTGGCCCTGGCTGCCGGTGGAGCCCGGGTAGGCGCCGCCGCGCTGGGCGCAGGTACGCGCGGTGGGCACCTGGTAGATGCCGAACTTCAGGCCCTTGCCGTGCAGGTAGTCGCCGAGCGCCTTCATCCCGCTCGGGAAGCGGTCCGGGTTGCCGCGCAGGTTGCCCTGTCCGTCGCGCTGTGGGTCGAACCAGCAGTCGTCGATGACCACGTACCGGTAGCCGGCGGCGCGCATGCCGGAGGAGACGATGGCGTCGGCCATGCCGCGGATCAGGCCCTCGTCGATGGCGCAGCCGAAGGTGTTCCAGGAGTTCCAGCCCAGCGGGGGCGTGGGTGCGGGACTGTTTGGTGCCGCGGCGGCCGGCGCCGCCGGCAGGCCGACGGTCAGTGCGGCGGTGGTCAGCAGCGTCAGTGCCGACGCGAACGCGCGTCGGACTCGGGATCGGAGCATGCGCCGTCTCCTCGACAGGCAGCACCTCGGACGCCGAAACCGGGAGCTGGCAACAGATGGGTGAGCCCGTTCTACCAGCCCGGTACATCGACGGTCAACCATATCGGTAGCGGCGGTGGCACGGCGATCCCCCGCAGCGGGCCGGCGCCTTCTAGGCTTCGCGCATGGCGACGTACTACGACGTGCACCCCGACAACCCGCAGCCCCGGGCGATCGGCCAGGTGGCCGAGCTGATCCGCGGGGGTGGCCTGGTCGCCTACCCGACGGACTCGTGCTTCGCGCTCGGCTGCCAGCTCGGCAACAAGGACGGCCTGGACCGGATCCGGGAGATCCGGGCGTTGGACAGCGGGCACCACTTCACGCTGGTCTGCCGGGACTTCGCGCAGCTCGGGCAGTTCGTGCAGATCAACAACGCGCTGTTCCGTTCGATCAAGGCGGCCACCCCGGGCAGCTACACCTTCATCCTGCCGGCGACGAAGGAGGTGCCCCGGCGGCTGCTGCACCCGCGCAAGAAGACGGTGGGGGTCCGCATCCCCCGGCACACCGTGGCGCAGGCCCTGCTCGCCGAGCTGGGCGAGCCGCTGCTGTCGAGCACCCTGCTGCTGCCCGGCGACGAGGAGCCGCTGACCCAGGGCTGGGAGATCAAGGAGCGGCTCGACCACGCGATCGACGCGGTGATCGACTCCGGCGAATGCGGCACCGTACCGACCACCGTGGTGGACTTCTCCTCCGGTGAGGCCGAGATCGTCCGGCTCGGCGCCGGCGATCCCTCCCGCTTCGCCTAGGCCCCGTCCCGCCGAGCATGGAAGCCGGGGGGAGCCGCGTCGCCCATCTCGCTGCGCCCGGTGGGCAACTCGCCTATCGTCGAGTTGTTCGCGTTTTCGTCCTATTCGCCGGAAAGGTGTTGCGATGGGTGTGCGCACCTGGATCGAGGGCTGGCCGGTCTACCGGCAGCTCACCGGCACCGATCCGCTCGGCCGGGGTGCCGCGGCGCAGTCGGCCCGGTCGGCGGAGTTGACCGCCCGCACCGAGACGGCCGACAGCATGGCTCGGTCGGTCTGCCCCTACTGCGCCGTTGGCTGCGGGCAGCGGGTGTACGTGCAGGACGGGCAGATCACCCAGATCGAGGGCGACCCGGACAGCCCGATCTCCCGCGGTCGGCTCTGCCCCAAGGGCGCGGCCAGCAAGAACTACGTGACCAGTGAGCTGCGCCAGCAGAAGGTGCGCTACCGCCGCCCGTACGGCACCGAGTGGGAGGATCTGGACCTCGACACGGCGGTCGACATGATCGCCGACCGGGTGCTCGCGGCGCGTGAGCAGACCTGGGAGGACGTCGACGAGCAGGGCCGGCCGCTGAACCGCACGCTGGGTATCTCCAGCCTGGGTGGGGCGACGCTGGACAACGAGGAGAACTACCTCATCAAGAAGCTGTTCACGGCGGTGGGGGCGCTCCAGATCGAGAACCAGGCCCGTATTTGACATTCCGCCACCGTCCCCGGTCTGGGGACCAGCTTCGGTCGCGGTGGTGCGACGGTCTTCCAGCAGGACCTGATGAACGCGGACTGCATCGTCATCCAGGGCTCCAACATGGCCGAGGCCCATCCGGTCGGGTTCCAGTGGGTGATGGAGGCCAAGGCGCGTGGCGCGAAGGTCTTCCACGTCGATCCGCGGTTCACGCGGACCAGTGCGCTGGCTGACACGTACCTGCCGATCCGGGCGGGCACCGACATCGCCATGCTCGGCGGGGTGGTGCGGTACATCCTGGACAACGAGCTGGACTTCCGCGAGTACGTCGTCGCGTACACCAACGCGGCGACCATCATCTCCGACGAGTTCAGCGACACCGAGGACCTCGACGGCGTCTTCTCCGGTTTCAACCTGGACAACGCCAGCTATGACCAGCGGAGTTGGCAGTACCACGGGCAGGAGAGCCACGGCGCCGCCCAGGACGCGGAGACGCAGCGCGAGACCGCCGCCGGCCTGGAGCGCGAGTCGCACGGGCCGCCGATCGGCCGCGAGACCCAGCGGGACGAGACGTTGCAGCATCCGCGCTGCGTCTATCAGATCCTCAAGCGGCACTTCGCTCGCTACACGCCGGAGATGGTGGAGCGGGTCTGCGGCATCCCGCAGGAGAAGTTCCTCGAACTTGCTCGCGCCTGGACGGAGAACTCGGGCCGGGAGCGGACCAGCATGCTCGTCTACTCCGTGGGTTGGACCCAGCACACCGTCGGTGTGCAGTACATCCGCACCGGGGCGATCATCCAACTGCTGCTGGGCAACATGGGCCGCCCGGGCGGCGGGGTGCTGGCGCTGCGCGGACACGCCAGCATCCAGGGTTCGACGGACATCCCGACGTTGTTCAACCTGCTGCCCGGCTACCTGCCGATGCCGCACCACGCCGACCACCCGACGTTCGACGAGTGGGTGGAGAGCATCCGGCACCCCGGGCAGAAGGGCTTCTGGGGCAACGCGAAGTCGTACGGGGTCAACCTGCTCAAGGCGTACTGGGGCGACGCGGCCACCGCCGAGAACGACTACTGCTACGGCTACATGCCGCGGATGACGGGCGATCACGGCACGTATCAGCAGGTGCTGAACATGATCGACGGCAAGATCAAGGGCTACTTTCTGCTCGGGCAGAACCCGGCCGTCGGTTCCGCGCACGGGCGGGCCCAGCGGCTCGGCATGGCGAACCTGGACTGGCTGGTCGTCCGGGACCTGTTCATGATCGAGAGCGCGACGTTCTGGAAGAACGCGCCCGAGGTCGAGTCCGGCGAGATCGTGACCGAGCAGTGCCGTACCGAGGTGTTCTTCCTGCCCGCCGCCTCGCACGTGGAAAAGGAGGGGACCTTCACCCAGACCCAGCGGCTCCTGCAGTGGCGCGAGAAGGCCCTGGACCCGCCGGCCGACTGCCGCTCCGAGCTGTGGTTCTTCTACCACCTGGGCCGCAAGCTGCGCGAGAAGCTGGCCGCCTCGACGCTGCCGCGCGACCGCGCGCTGCTCGACCTGGCCTGGGACTACCCCACGCACGGCCCGCACGCCGAGCCGAGCGCCGAGGACGTGCTGCGCGAGATCAACGGCTACGAGGTGGCCACCGGTCGGCCGCTGTCGTCGTTCACCGAGATGAAGGACGACGGCTCCACGGCAGGCGGGTGCTGGATCTACACCGGGGTGTACGCCGACGGGGTGAACCAGGCGGCGCGGCGCAAGTCCCGCCACGAGCAGGACTGGGTGGCCGCAGAGTGGGGCTGGGCGTGGCCGGCGAACCGGCGGATCCTCTACAACCGCGCCTCCGCCGACCCGGACGGTCGGCCGTGGAGCGAGCGGAAGAAGTACGTGTGGTGGGACCCGGACAAGGGCGAGTGGACCGGCTACGACGTGCCCGACTTCGAGAAAACCAAGGCTCCGTCCCACCGGCCACCCGCCGGCGCTACCGGTGTGGCGGCGCTCGCCGGCGACGACCCGTTCATCCTGCAGGGCGACGGCAAGGGCTGGCTGTACGCGCCGACCGGAGCTCTCGACGGGCCCCTGCCCACCCATTACGAGCCGGCCGAGTCGCCGGTGCGTAACCCGCTCTACGGCCAGCAGGGGAACCCGACCCGCAAGGTCTACACGCATCCGATCAACACGCTCAACCCGAGCCCGCCGGAGCCGCACAGCGACGTCTTCCCGTACGTGTTCACCGTCAGCCGACTCACCGAGCACCACACGGCCGGCGGGATGAGCCGGACCGTGGAGCACCTCGCCGAGCTTCAGCCGGAGATGTTCGTCGAGGTGTCGCCGGAGTTGGCGGTCGAACGGGGGCTGACCCACCTGGGGTGGGCCCACCTGGTCAGCACCCGCGCCGCCATCGAGGCGAAGGTCCTGGTCACCGACCGGCTCACCCCGCTGTGGATCGACGACCGGATCATCCACCAGATCTGGCTGCCGTACCACTTCGGCTACGAGGGCCTCGTCACCGGTGACTCGGCCAACGACCTCTTCGGCATCACCCTCGACCCCAATGTCCTGATCCAGGAGAGCAAGGTCGGCACCTGCGACATCCGGCCCGGTCGGCGGCCGAGGGGCCGGGACCTGCTGGACCTGGTCGCCAACTACCGGCGGCGGTCGGGCGAGCTCAGCCCGCACTACCCACCGGTCCTCACCAACCGCGCCGTGGGCAGCGGCCACGACCGGGAGGCCTGACCGATGGCCAATGCCAACAGCCTGTACGGCCCGATCGACCCGGCGCCGGACGCCGGCTACCAGGACCCGCCACCCCGGATGGGGTTCTTCACCGACACCAGCATCTGCATCGGCTGCAAGGCGTGCGAGGTGGCCTGCAAGGAGTGGAACGGGGTGCCGAGTTCCGGCCTCGACCTGCTCGGCATGTCGTACGACAACACCGGCGCGCTCACCGCGAACTCGTGGCGGCACGTCGCCTTCGTCGAGCAGCCGCGCCCGGTGGGCTGGGCGACCCCGGCCTTCGAGGACACCCCGGCCGGGCCGCCGGTCAGCCCGCTCACGGCGGCGGTCGCCGCGGGCACCGGCAACCCGACCGGCACCGACCCGGGGGTGCCGCCGGGATCGCCGTCGGCCGCCGCCCGAATGGCCGGTGGCCCGGAGCTCCTGGGAATGCCGGGCTCGCGGCCACCGGGGCGGACCGGCAGCGTGGAGGGGCGCACGGATTTCCGCTGGCTGATGATGTCCGACGTGTGCAAGCACTGCACCCACGCCGCCTGCCTGGACGT